>CAOKIU010000126.1 GCA_948468595.1 uncultured Christensenella sp. | reverse complement strand
TCTGGTGGGGCCCCTACGGCGTATCGACGGAATGCACCGCCTATGAAAACCTGCGTGCGGGGGCGCGCCCCCCGCTGTCCGGCTCCGCCCTGCTCAACGGCGAGGTCATTGCCGAGCAGATCGGCGGGCAAATCTTCATCGACGGCTGGGGCTTGGTCGCGCCTGGGGACGAACAGCTCGCCGCGCGCCTGGCCGCTAAGGCGGCCTGCGTCACCCATGGCGGCAACGGCGTCTACGGCGGCATGTTTGTCGCCGCGGCGGTGGCGGCGGCCTTTGACGCCCAGGACATCGGCGAGGTGCTGCGTCGCGCGCTGAACGTCATTCCCGCGGACTGCGCCTATGCGCGCATGGTGCGCGATATTTGGGCGTTCTATGAAGGGGAGCGGGAGGACTGGCGCGCCTGCCTATGGTATATCCGAAAAAACTACTGGAAGGAGCAGTATCCCGGCAATTGCCACATCATGCCCAACGCGGCGATTATGATGCTCTCCATGCTCTACGGCGCGGGAAGTTTTTCGGACACCATCAACATTTGCAACATGTGCGGTTGGGACACCGATTGCAACGTCGCCAACGTGGGGACCATCCTGGCGGTGCTCAACGGCCTTGAGGGCATCGATTGGAAGTGGCGCGCGCCCATCGGGGATTTCATCGCGTTTTCCTCTGTGCTGGGCGATGTTAACATCGAAAATTTGGCGCAGGTGGCGTATGACATTGCCGCAATGGGTTATCGGCTGCACGGTCAGGAGGTTCCCGATCAACTGGAAAAGATGGTGCGTCGGGATGCGCGGCGTTTCGACTTCAGTTTGTCGGGCAGCATCCAGGCCTTCCGCGCGCTTACCGGCCAGAAGGACGCCGCTGTTCTCTCGCAGACGACGGCGCGGCATCTCACGGGGGAGGGCGCGCTGCAAATCTCCTCCGCGGCATCGTGCGCCGGCACTCCCGTCAAGGTCTACTATCAGACGTATTACCGCCCCGAGGACTTCAACGACAGCCGCTACGATCCCAGCTTCTCGCCCGTCGCCTATCCGGGCAACGCGCTGGCGGCCGTGGTTCAGTCGGACCAGCCGCTGCGCGCGCGCCTGTACTGGCAGGAGGGCCATAGCGGGGAATTCCACTTTGGCCAAACCATTGCGCTGAGCGGCGAGAAGTGGGCCGAATTGACCTTGACCATTCTCGCTGGAACCGACGCGCTGGTTTCCCAGGTGGGTGTGGAATTCCTGCCCGAGGGACATGCGTTTACCGCCTATATCGATGAATTCCGCATTGAGGGCAAGCCCGATTACACCTTACGCTTTGCGCAAGAGCGAATCGAGCACTGGAACAATCTGCACGAGGAAGTTAGTCAGTGCGAATACAACGTGGGAAGCTGGACGCTGGAAGGGGGCAAGCTCGCGGGCCATGGCGCAGCGCTGGCGGAGCTGTTCACCGGCTCCTCCCGCATGGGCGATGTGGCGGTGGAAACCACACTGACACCGCTGACCGGCGAGGGGCACAATCTGGAATTCCGCGTGCAGGGCGCCATGCGCTGTTACGCGGCAGGCCTTGTAAGCGGCGACAAGCTGCGCTTATACAAGAAGGATCGGGAATACCAGGTGCTTGCAGAAACCGACCTTGGTTGGAAATTCGACGAAAGCCACACCATAAAAGCAACCGCGGTTGGCAATCACATGGAGATTTGGGTGGATGGCGAGAAAAGGCTCGATTTCACCGACGAGGAAAACCCCTATTTGCACGGCGCAGTGGGCGTCTCCACTATGGGGTTGGGCCACTGCACATGGGACATGATCAAGGTAAAGGAGCTGTGAGTCCATGCTGAAATTTCCAGGCGGCCGCACGCACGCGCTCACCTTTTCATACGACGACGGCATTTTCCAAGACATGCGCCTGGTGGAGCTATTCAACCTCTACGGCATGAAGGGCACCTTCAACCTCAACTCCGGCATCCAGACGAAATCGAATACCTGGCGCAATCGTGATGTGCTGGTGCGGCGCATGGAGCCCTCGGTGCTGCCCGACCTATACGCGGGCCACGAGATTGCCGCGCACACGCTCACGCACCCGCACCTCTATGACCTGAGCGATGAGGCCCTTGCACAGGAGCTTCGCCAGGACAAGGAGAACCTGGAGCTTCTCTTCAAACAGAACGTGGTCGGTATGGCATATCCCTTTGGAGACTGTGATTCCCGCATTTGCAAGGCAGTAAGAGACCAAGGTTTGCTTTATGGCCGCTGTGTGGAGACCACGGAGCGCTTTGACCTTCCCACCGATCCCTTGCGCTGGGAGGGAACCTGCCACCACAACAACCCCCGCCTGATGGAGCTGGCGGATCAATTCCTTGCGGAAGGGGAGGATCTGCGTCTATTCTACGTCTGGGGCCATAGCTACGAGTTTGACGTGGATCGAAATTGGGAGGTCATGGAGGACTTCTGCGAAAAGCTCGGCGGCCGCGAGGAGATCTGGTACGCGACCAACGGCGAAATGTCCTATGGATGAGGGAAAACGGCTTGATTTAGCGGTAAACAAAAACCGGAAGGGAGAGGGCTCCCTTCCGGTTTTTGCATTTGGGCTGTACCAACCGAGAATAAACAAATGTTAAATTATGAAGAAGAAATCTTTGCGCCCTTCGCAGAATTACCAA
>CAOKIU010000125.1 GCA_948468595.1 uncultured Christensenella sp. | reverse complement strand
GTTTGCGAAACCTGCCGCGCGCCTTGCACACATACGAAACGCCGTCCGATTCCACGGTATAAAAACTGCCGATCCCTTCCAGAATCCTGCCTGTCATTTACTGCCCTCCTGCAACAAAGGTCACCGTGTCCCGCTTGACCTCTTCGTCGTTGACAAAGATAATCAGCGTCTTTTCTCCCGCGCTGGCGCTTTCTAAATTGAGCTCGATATCCAACGTGCCGCGATCGCTGGTGGTTTCGTTGATGAGCAAGTAGAGAGAGCCCTCCTCCACAAAAATATTCACCTGGGAGTTATTCTCCTTGATTTCCAGCTGCAATTGGTACTTGCAGCGCGCCACCTCCCCGGCCTTGACCACCCAGACGTCAACGGCGTCCCCTTCCCTGAGCTGCGTGCCTTCCTCCGGCGACTGCTTAAAGACGGTGCCCACCTCATAACCGGTGGCAAACTCCGTCCTCATTTCCCCCAGCTTCAACCCTGCCGACTCGATTTCGCGCTTCGCCTGTGCCAACGGCGTGCCCACCACATCAGGCGCTTGTCGCAGCAAAGGCGGATCGCTCACGGTAAGGGCGACGCTGCTCCCGTTTGGCAGCACAGTTCCCTCCTTGGGGTTCTGTCCAATCACCGTGCCCCGCTCCCGCTCGCTTTCCAGGTTGCGCACCACCTCGCCCAGCTTTAGCCCGAGGCTTTCCAGAACCTTCTGCGCCTCCTCCAAAGTCATGTCCTTCAGCTGGGGCAGGCGCGCGCTCTCCGGGCCGGAGGATACCACAACGCCCACCGCCTCTCCCGCCTTTAACTGCGTTTCGGGCGCGGGGTCCTGGCCGATGATGACGCCGGGCGCATTCACTTCGTCAAAGCGCGTCTCAATCACCTTCATCCGCAGCTTTTCCTTGTCCAAATCCGCGGCGGCTTCCTCCACCTTTTGCCCTGTGAGCGACGGCACCTCCACCTTGCGCTGCGTCCATCCTCCCCCGTTGATCCTAAGCCCAAAGAAGGCGGCCAACATCAACACCAGCGCTGCGCTCAGCCCAGCCAGCACCCACTTGATCTGCAATAGGCGCTTCGCCTCTAAAACAGACCACAGTTTCTTTTTGCTTTCCTCTTTGAGACCGCGGTCTGCTTTTCTTTCCTCGCCCTTCGTGCTTCCTTGCAGTGCCTTTTCCAGCGCGTTCACTTCTGAAAGGTCCCGGATGAACCCACCTTCAGGGTAGACCAGCGCCATGGATAGATCGTCATAGAACTCCAGGGCGCTCTGATAGCGCTCCTCCGGCTTTTTGCGAATGGCCTTGAGCACAATTTCGTTGATTGCGGGCGTCACCTTGGGGTTGATTTGGATGGGCGGCGTGGGCTCGGCATCCATGTGCTGCAAGGCAATGGCCACCGGCGTATCCCCCTGAAAGGGCAGGCACGCCGTGGTCATCTCATAGAGCACCACGCCCAGCGAATACAGATCGCTTTGGGCGCTCGCGCCCTCGCCGCGCGCCTGCTCCGGAGAAAAATAATGTACGGATCCCAGCACGCCATTCTCGCCGTCGCTGGTGTTGGTCTGGCTGTCGCTGGTCTTGGCGATGCCAAAGTCCGCCAGTTTGGCCACGCCGCGGCGATCCAGCAGGATATTCTGCGGCTTGATGTCCCGGTGAATGATGTGCGCGTCATGGGCAATTTGCAGCGCCGTGCAGATCTGCCGGGCGATGGTGATGGCCGAATAGTTATCCAGCGCGCCGTGTTCCTTGATGAGGGATTTGAGCGTCATGCCATCGACATACTCCATGACGATAAAGCGCGTGCCGCTCTGTTCGCCCACGTCATAGATGTCAATCAGGTTGTCGTGCGAAATGGCGGAAGCAGCCTCTGCCTCCTGTTCGAAACGGCGGACGAACTCGGCGTCCTGGTTGTACTGCTCGCGCAGCACTTTGACGGCGACCGTGCGGCCGCTGCGGAAGTCGTAAGCCTTGTAGACCACGGCCATGCCGCCCTTGCCGATGACCTCACCCAGCAGGTAGCGCCCCTTAAGGCAGGTGCCCTTCACGTAACCACCTCCCCATCTGTATAGACGACAACCACGGTGATATTGTCCCGACCGCCGCGCTCCAGCGCCCGTCCAACCAGTTCCTCGCAGATCTCTTCCGCCGGTTTTTCCATCACGAGGGAGAGCAGCTCCTCCTTGTCCAGATAGTTGCTCAGCCCGTCGCTGCACAGCAGGAAGATGTCCCCCGGTTCCAAGTCCAGGTCCTGCGCGTCCACCGCCACGCTGTCATCCGTGCCCAGCGCGCGGGTGATGATGTTGCGGTAAGGGTGCGTCTTGGCCTGTTCGGGGGTGATCTCTCCCCTGCGCACCAGCTCCGCCACCAAGGAATGGTCCTTGGTCAGCTGATAGATCTCCCCCTTGCGGATCAAGTAGCAGCGGCTGTCGCCGACGTGGGCCAGCATGGCATGGCCGCGCATAAAGTACAGAAAGGTGAGCGTCGTGCCCATGCCCGACCGGCTCAGGTCCTCGCCCGCGGCCTTGTAGATGGCCTTGTTTGCCTGCCGCACCCAGGAAACCACGGTTTTGACCGAGATCTCCCGCCCCGCGGCCTTTTTCGCGCTCTGACCAATGGCGTTGGCCGCCATGGCGCTGGCGACTTCGCCCGCCTGGTGTCCGCCCATTCCGTCCGCCACCAGAGCGACGCGGCCGCCATTCTCCGGCACGAGGAAGCTATCCTCGTTGATGGGGCGCACCTTGCCGCAGTGGGTCTTGGCTACGACCTTCATCTCAGTTTCCCTCCGTACTCAAATGCTTGCGGCGCAACTGCCCGCAGGCGCCTTCGATGTCCGCCCCCATCTCCCGTCTGCGCGTAACGGAGATCTGGCGCGC
>CAOKIU010000124.1 GCA_948468595.1 uncultured Christensenella sp. | reverse complement strand
CGGTGTGGCTGCCGATATATCCGGCTCCACCCGTCGCCAATATGCTCATGAATGCTCCGTCCTTCCCGAAAAATCGCGTGTTTACAAAATTTATTCTAGCATGCGCGGCGGCGGGCGTCAAGGACGGCAGGCGGCTCCTGACAAAAAACGCCCGGGCGCGGCGTTCCGCGTCCGGGCCAATCGCGCTGGGGCAAGGACCTTACTTGGAGGTCAGTCCTCCCGCGCGCACCCAATCCATCATCTCCTTGGGATCGGTGGGAATGTAGTCGTAGGCGTTGAGGTCGTCCAGTACGGGCTGCACCTGGGGCATCATCTCGGCAATCCAGGCGCGCCACTCGCCCTCAATGTTGTCCAGGGTGGAATTGGCGATCAGGTCGATGACCTTGGCCTTGGTCTGCGCGGTGAAGGTGCCCAGCTTGTCCTTGTTGGGCGTGGTGGTGTAGGTCTGCACGTAATCGAGAACCTTGACTTCTTCGGCGATGTTGGCCTTGCTCCAGTCCATGGCCGCCTTCACGTGCTCCACGTCCACGGGGTTCTTGGCGATGTTGGTAAAGTTTGCGGCGTTGTCGTTTACGGTGAGGCGAGAGTAGTACTCGCGGAACTTATAGGGGTCGACGTAGGTATCGCTGTCATCCTTGGCCCAATTGAGGGTGATGCCGCCGTCCGCGTCCACGGTAAAGTCGGTGCCCTCCAAGCCGTAGAGCGCGAGGTTCTTGCCCTCCTGGGAGAGGTTCCAATCCTGGGTGGCCATGAATCTCGCCTTCTGCGCGTCGGTTGCGCGCTGGGAGAAGGCGACGCAGGACCAGTAGCTGGCCACCGCGTGCTGGTAGAAGCTCTCATCCATGCCGGGCTTGGCGACCTTGGCGATGACGTAGACCTTGTCGCGGTCCAGCGTGGGGTCAACCTTGAGCACCTCGTCGCGCACGGTGGAGACCCAGCCCAAAGAGTTGTTCTGGCCGATGGCGCCCATCTGGCCGGCGTAATACAGCTCGCGGTAAAGGGTTTCGCTGGAATCGATGACGTTATCGGGCCAGATGATGCCGCGGTCGTAGAGATCCTTGACGATCTTCAAGCCCTCGATGTAGGCATCCGTGGAGGGATACCAGACGTACTTGCCGTCCATTTCGACGTAGCCGGGCTCCTCAAAGGTCCAGGGCGTGGGATTGGTCTGCCAAATGCCCAGGATATCGGGGAAGTAGCCCATGCGCGTGGCCAGGCCATAGGTGTTGCCCGCGCCGTTTCCGCCGGGGTCCTGCTCGATAAAGGCCTGCATCAGGTCCATGAACTCATTCCAGGTGTAAACATCGTTCTCCTTGCGCATGCCCAGCTTTTCCGCCCAGTCGGCGCGGTAGCCAAAGCCCATGTTGATCATGAAGTCGTAGGAGGCGGAGTCGCGCATGGCGGGCAGGGACATGAGCTTGCCGTCAAAGGTGCACAGCTCGTCGCCCAGCATGGCTTCCTGGTCGTACATCGCCTTGATGTTGGGATAGGCGGCAAGATCGGGAATCTCGGCAAACATCCCCGTGTTCATCCAAGTGATGTATTCGGTGTAGATGACGTCGTTTAAGCCAATCCACACAACGTCGGGCAGGTCGTCGGTCGCAATCCAGATGCGCAGCTTGTCAAATCGTTCCGAGTATTGCAGCGGAATCCAGTCCACGTCAAAGTTGAACTTGTCGGTGTAATAGTTCCACAGCGCGTCGTCGTCGGTGGGGGGATTGGAGGTCGTGTTCATGGTAAAGGTGACGTGCTCGGCAAAGGCGCCTTCCCCATTAGGCTCCTGCCCTTGGGATTGAGCTGGAGCCGCGGATTCTTGGGGCGCGCCGGGGTCCTTGGACGGGGCGGGCGCAGGGCCGGAGCAGGCCGACAGGGCCAGCGCCATTGCCGCGGCCAGGATGAGAGCCAACAGACGTTTTTTCATAATCGTTCCTCCTGTAATTTCTGCGCCACGCGGCGCTTGAGCATCGGTCGTCAGTGTCGCGTTTGCTATCCCTTGACGGCGCCCACCGTCATGCCGGAGACAAAGTACCTTTGAATAAAGGGATAGACCAGGAAGATGGGCGTCATGGTCACCACCACGCAGGCCATCTTAATCCCCTCGGAAAAGGGCGTGATGTTGTATTGCTCCAGTTCGTTGGTCACCATGGCCTGGCCGGTGGTCTGAATGATGCCGCGCAGCACCAGCTGCAACGGGCGCTTGTCAAAGGAACGGATGAAGAGCATGCCGTTATACCACTCGTTCCACCGCTCCACGCCGTAATAGAGCGCAAACGTGACCAGAATGGGGACGGAAAGCGGGAGCAAGATGCGAAAGAGAATGGTCAGATCGTTGGCGCCGTCGATGCGCGCGGACTCCTCCAGCTCAATGGGGAGCGACTCAAAATTCTGCTTGATCACCGTCATGTACATGATGGAGACGCCGGTTGGCAGGATCATGGAAAAGACGTTGTCCACCAGATTCATGTCCTTGATCAGCAGGTAAAAGGGAATCAATCCGCCGGAGAAGTACATGGTGAAGACGATCATCATCATAAACAGCTTCTTGCCGGGGAATTCCTTGGAAAAGCCGTAAGCAAGGGAAACGGTCAGCAGCATGTTGTAGACCACGCCCACCAGCGTGATCAAGAGCGTGACCTTCATGCCGTCGAAGATGGAACCGTTTTTAAACACCACAAAGTAGGATTCAAAGTTGATGTTCTTGGGATAGAGCATAAAGCGGGTCTTGATGTAGTCCGCCTGGGATACCAGGGAGACGCAGACGGAGTTATAGAACGGATACAGAATGATGAGCGCAAAGAGCGCCAGAAAGATCATGATGGCCGCGTCCACGCCGTTGAGCCGGTTGAGGCGGCTCCGGCGGCGC
>CAOKIU010000123.1 GCA_948468595.1 uncultured Christensenella sp. | reverse complement strand
AGCTCGTCCACCTTCACCACGCCGTCGCTTCCCACCCCAACGTAGCTCACCCGATGGCCCTGGCGCTCCAATTCCGCCGCTGCCTCCAGCACCGCCGGATGCTCCACCTGCGTGGTGATAAAGTGTCCCTTTCGCCCCCTCAGGGCGCGCGCCGTGCCCAACAGGGCCAAGTTGTCGGCCTCCGTTCCGCCGGAGGTAAAGACCACCTTGCCCTCGCTGCCCAAGGGGCGCAGTATCGCCGCCCGGGCGCTCTCCATAATCCGCCCCGCCTGCATCGCGGGCGCGTATAAAGAGGAAGGGTTGAAGTATTCCTCGCGCATGCATGCGGCCATGGCTTCCACAACGCTGTCAAACGGCCGCGTCGTGGCGCTGTTATCCAGATAAATCATCGCTCTCACCCTCATGAAAAAAGGAGCCCCGCCCCTCTTTGCCTTTCTCAAAGTATGCCACAAATTCCCCCTTCCGTCAATCGCGCCCGACCCCAAAGGTTCATCATTTTGTCAATTTTAAGAAAAGCCCTTGCATTCTGGAAATAAACGTGCTAAAATAACACTGTTTTGAATCGTATTTTCCACCTGAAGGAGGTGTTCTTAAAATGGGAAAGATGTGTGAGGTCTGCGGTAAGGGCACAATGTCCGGCAACAACGTGTCGCACTCCAAGAAGGCTACCCGCCGTTATTGGGCGCCCAACACGCAAAAGGTTCGCGTAGTGGTCAATGGTACGCCTAAGTCCATGTACGTTTGCACCCGTTGCCTGCGCTCCGGCAAGGTCGTTCGCAACGTGTAATGCGCGTGGTTTTGTAAGAAAAGCGTGGTTCGCCGCCGCGCTTGTTCTTTTTTTGGCTACTTGCACAAAATGCACTTATACACGATCAGCCCGATTCCCGCGGCGAGCAGCAGGATGCCCAACACGCAGATCAGCCACGTCGGAATAAAACAAAACAGCAACAGCACCAATCCCGCGATGCAAAGGATGCACGCGATCGCCTGCTTGCACATGAAACGCACCTCCACTTCTCCCTTCCACAGCATATGCCAAAGGGGAAGCAAAGGTGCGCTTTTTTTGCCGCCGAGCGGAATTTTCATTCCGGCTGCGCTTTGTAATGGATGACCAGCGCCCAGCCCTTGTGCACTTGGATCGCGGCCGTCTCCTGCGTCATGACGTTGCTCACACCAATGGGGTGGCCAAATTCCACCGCATAGTGATCCAGCGGATAGAACAACCCGGAAAGGGAGAGCGTCAATTCCTCCGTCATTTGCAGAACGGACAGCAGATCCCCCGCTCGCCCGCGCACGGTTTTCTCTCCATGCACCGCCCAGGCCGTCAGCTCCTCCTGCTCGATGCGCGCCGCCACGCCGTTCTTCTCCAGATAGGCCAATAGCAGGAAATTGGCCAGCGCGTGGTCCACACGACCTCCGCCCGCTCCAGCAAAGACGACCTCGTTCGGTTTTTTGTCCAGGATGAATCGGACGCAGGCCATGCCGTCGGTGTCGTCCTTGATCGCGGGATAGACGATGTGCGGAATGCCCCGCGCCTTCATTAAAGCGACCGAGGTTTGCTTTGCGGAGTCAAAATCCCCGATCACCCCATCGATGTCAATGCCCGCCGCAAGCGCCGCGTCCAGGCCGGAGTCCGCGCAAAGCACGTAATCGCACGCCGCCGCAAGCGCGCGCAGAAACTCACAGCTGGGGGCCTCGCCACCCAGCACGATCAGCGCGCGATTCATCTCTCGCCCCCACGCAGCAGGGCGACCATGCGCGATGCGTCCTGCGCGCCAAAGAGCGCGGAACCCGCCACCAGCAGGTCCGCACCCGCCGCGATCAGGTCGCCGCAGGTCTTTTCCGCCACGCCGCCATCCACTTCCAGACGGATCTCCCGGCCGGACGCCTCGATCATGCGCCGCGCCTGCCGCACTTTCTCCACCGTGGCGGGGATGAGCTTTTGCCCGCCAAAGCCCGGATTGACGGTCATAATTAGGATAAGGTCCACATCGTCCATCACCCAGCGAAGGTTTTCCAAAGGCGTCGCGGGGTTGAGGGCCACGCCCGCCCGCATGCCCAGGGACTGAATCTGTTTGACCGCCCGCTGCAAATGTGGAGTGCACTCCGCGTGCACGGTTAGAATGGAAGCGCCGCTCTCGGCGAAATCCGCAAGGTACCTGGCGGGGTCATCCACCATCAGGTGTACGTCCAGCGGCGCGTCGCACGCCGCATGTACAGCGGAAATCACGCCCGCGCCAAAGGAGATGTTGGGCACAAATTTGCCGTCCATGACGTCCATGTGCAGGTAATCCACACCCACACGCCGCATTTTTAGCGCCTCTTCACCAAAGGCCAAGTAATTCGATGCCAGCATAGAAGCCGAAATCTCAATCATACCTTCTCCCCCATTTCTCTTTCAGTTCTTGATGCAGAACCGCGTATCGCTCCAGTCTTTCCCGGGAAATAACGCCCGCCTGAGCCGCGTCCTTGACCGCGCAACCAGGCTCGTTCAAATGTTGACAGCCGAGGAACCGGCACTCTCCCTCATATGGCGCAAACTCCGGATAGCTGTCCTTGAGCTGCTCCGGGTCTATGGTCTCTAGTTCCAGCAGGCTAAAGCCCGGCGTATCCGCCAAATACCCTCCGTCCACCGGAAAGAGCTGCGCCTTCCTGGTGGTGTGCCTCCCGCGCTCGATGCGGCTGACCTCGCCGGTGGGCAGGTTCACGCGCGGGCACAGCGCGTTCATGATGGAGGATTTTCCCACCGCGGATTGGCCCGCAAAGGCGATGATCTTCCCCCGCGCCGCCGCTCGCACTGCTTCCACGCCCGTTTCCTCCCGCGCGCAGACGAGGAATACCTCACATCCCGCGCGCTCGTACTGCCGCTTGATCGCATCCGCTTTTTCCAGACCAAGGTCTGTTTTGTTGACGACGAGCTTGACTTCGATCCCCGCGCGCCGCGCCCGGACCATGAGCCTATCCACAAGCAACAGGTCCGGCTCCGGCGCGCTCACCGCGACGGTGACAAACAGCAGATCCACATTGGCCACCGGCGGGCGCACAAGTTCGCTCTTGCGCGGCAGAATCTCCTCGATGAATCCCTCTCCGCCCTCGTCGCCGGCGGGCGCGAACTCCACCAGGTCGCCCACCAGCGGGGTGATCCTCAGATCGG
>CAOKIU010000122.1 GCA_948468595.1 uncultured Christensenella sp. | reverse complement strand
CGGGATGCCACGCATTGGACGGCCACGCCGTGTCCGCTGGACTGCACGGGAAGGGCCGCAGTCCCTTCCCGTGGCTTTTCCCTTTGCCTGTGAGCGCTGTCCCATGAATAGGCGCTGTATCGTGAATGTGTATGCACTGCCCGATCGGGATGCCACGCATTGGACGGCCACGCCGTGTCCGCTGGACTGCACGGGAAGGGGCGCAGCCCCTTCCCGTGGCTTTTCCCTTTGCCTGCGAGCGCTGCCCCGTGATAATGCGCTGTATCGTGAACGTGCCACCACTGCCCGATCGGCATGCCGCGCATTGGACGGCCACGCCGTGTCCGCTGGATTGCACGGGAAAGGCCGCAGCTCCTTCCCGTAGCTCCTCCCTTTGCCTGCGAGCGCTGCCCCGTGATAAGGGCCGTGCCGTGAACTGGCTAACCCTGCCGTAAACGCTTCAAGCCCCTTTGTCCGCACTGTCCGATGGGGCCGCGTACTGGGCGGTCACACCGTGTTTTCCTCCCTTCGGCAGCATCCCCCTTTGCCCGCGAGCGCTGCCCCGTGATAAGGGACCTGGGCGGCAAGCCGCCGCAGCCCAAGACGGATTTCCCGGGCGCAGGCCTCGCCCCGCCAAACGGCCCTTAACCGCCGCGCGGAACAAATTCGCCTCAACATAAAAGGAGCGGCATCGCCGCTCCTTTTGCGTTCTCACGCCTTGCGCACCTTCGCGCCCTGCGGCGTGTCCTCCAAGATATAGCCCATGGAGGTGATGAGGTCGCGCAGCCGGTCCGCTTCCTTCCAGTTCTTGGCCTTGCGCGCTTCCTGGCGCTGCTGCACCAGCTCCTGCACATCGTCCTGAGACGCTGTCTTCTTGTGGTAGAGCAGACCCAGCACGCCCGTCAGCTCGCCCAGCGCATCCAGCGCCGCCTGCACCGCCTGCTTGGACGCGCCGGATACCGCGATGATGTTGCCCTCCTTGACCAGGTCAAAGATGGCCCCCAGCGCGCCCGCCGTATTCATATCGTCGTCCATCGCGGCGATGAACCGCTCGCGTATGCCGGGAATCGCCTCCAGGAACGCACGCTCCGCGTCGTTCGGCTCGCGGTCCGCCGCGCCGCCGCTGCTCAGCAGGAACTCGTAATTGGCCTGGGCGTTGTATAGCCGCTCCAGCGCAGACTTGCTCTGCTCGATCAGCTCCTTGGAGAAATTGAGGGGGCTGCGATAGTGCGCGGCCAGCATGAAATAGCGCACGGCCTCCAGGTCGAATTGCTCGCCGATTTCGCGCACGGTGAAGAAGTTGCCCGCGGACTTGGACATCTTCTCGTTGTTGATGTTGATAAAGCCGTTGTGCATCCAATACTTGGCAAAGGGCTTGCCCGTCGCGCCCTCGGACTGGGCCACCTCGTTTTCATGGTGAGGGAAGATCAGGTCCTGTCCGCCGCAGTGGATGTCAATGGTCTCCCCCAGGTACTGCATGCTCATGGCCGAGCACTCGATGTGCCAGCCCGGCCGGCCCTGGCCGAAGGGAGAGTCCCAATAAGGCTCGCCCTCCTTGCGCGCCTTCCAGACCGCAAAGTCCATGGGGTGCCGCTTGTTCTCATCCACCTGGATGCGCGCGCCGCTCTCCAGGTCCTCCAGGTTCTGGCCGCTGAGCTTGCCGTAGCCCCGGAACGCCTGCGTATCAAAGTACACGCCGTCCGCGCTCTGGTAGGCGAGGCCCCGCTCCATCAGCCGGCTGACAAGGTCGATGATCTGCTGGATGTGGCTGGTGGCCTTGGGGTGAACCGTTGCCTTGCGCACGCCCAGGGCCTCCGCGTCCTTGAAGTATTCCTCGATAAACCGCTCGCCCAATTCCTTTACGGTGATGCCTTCCTCTTTGGCGCGGTTGATCATCTTGTCGTCAATATCGGTGAAGTTCTGCACAAACGCCACCTCGTACCCGCGCCATTCCAGGTAGCGGCGCAGCACGTCGAACATGATCATCGGCCGCGCGTTGCCGATGTGAATATAGTTGTATACCGTGGGCCCGCAGGCGTAGATGCCCACCTTGCCATCCTTCAGCGGTTTGAGCTCCTCTTTCTTCCTGGACTGCGTGTTATAGATCCACATAGCTTTTCTCCCTCTCCTTTGCGTTCTTGGGGCATTCCTCCGCGCCCCCCTGCGGGCATTCCTCGCATGTCTCTCCGCGCGCCTTGCGCTCCAGACAGATTTCCAGTTGTTCGATGCGCCGCTGAAGTTCCTCCAGCCGTTCCTTAATGGGGTCGGGCAGGTGAATTTGATCCAGATCCGGCTGCCCGGTACACTTGTCGCTTCCCCTGCGCACCACGCGCCCGGGGTTGCCCACCACCGTGGAATTGGGCGGCACCTCCTTAAGGACGATGGAGCCCGCACCCACCTTGCTTCCCCGGCCCACGGTGAAGGGACCCAGCACCTTTGCGCCGGAGCCGATGACCACATCGTCCTCGACGGTGGGATGGCGCTTGCCCGTGTCCTTGCCCGTTCCGCCCAGCGTCACCCCCTGGTAGAGGGTCACGTTGTCGCCGATGATCGTGGTTTCCCCGATCACCACGCCGTTGCCGTGGTCGATAAACAGTCCCTCGCCGATGATCGCGCCCGGATGAATCTCAATGCCGGTCTTGCGGACCGTGCGCTGGCTGACCATGCGTGCCAGGAGCTTAAAATTGTGCGTCCAAAGCCAGTGCGCGCGCCGGTGCCGCCGAACCGCTTTGTAGCCCGGGTAGCACAGCGCCACCTCCAGCCGGCTTCGCGCCGCGGGATCGCGCCGCATGACCGCGTCTATGTCCCTGCGCCTTCTCTCAAAATACGAGACCTTAGCCATGAATCCCTCTTTTCCGCGCCACCCTGCAAAAAATGCGCCCCTTTACGGTAATCGTAAAGAGGCGCATCCTAAAATGCACGGTTCCACTCTTCTTTTCACGGGACAGCTCGCGCCGTCCGATGACTTTTCCACTTTAACGCAGTGCCTACGCCCCGCCTACTCTCTCCTTCGGCGGGATGGCTCCCGAGCGCACTTCACCGTTCGACTTGCCAAGCGGGTTCTCAGCCTGCGGCCCGCTCTCTCTTCGGCAGCTTAGAAACGATTACTCTGCTCGTTCTCCACCGCTTTTATTATATGCAGCCGCCCTTCTTTTGTCAACCCCGCCGGCGCAGAGGATTTTATGGGGCGCGCGCCCGCAATGCCTTACGGCAAGTCTTCGGGGATCGCGCTTCCAAAGGCAGGCGCGGCCAGCTCCTCCTCAAATGGGTCTGTCTCCGCATAGATCATGCGCTCCACGGCGCGCATGACCTCCTGGCAGGTGGCGTCCCCTT
>CAOKIU010000121.1 GCA_948468595.1 uncultured Christensenella sp. | reverse complement strand
GCTCTTCCGATCTCTGCTCATCGACGACCGGTATGGCCAGGAGCGCTACGCCGCCCTGCTCCCGCCCCACTGGACGGTGCGTCGGGTCTGGAACGACGGGCAAATCACAAGGCTCTGCGCGGACTTCTTCGGCGCCTGAGCCGGGCTATGCGGCTTTAAAGGCCCGCGGCCATAGCGGCGCGGGCCTTTAAACGGGTCACTCCACCAGGTAGCCCTTGCGGCGGAGCGCCGAAACGATTTGCTCCATCACGTCCTCATTGGGGGCCTCCACGGTGTGCAGGTGGACGCCGCCCGTCAGCAGCGAGATGGGCGCGGTATCGCCCTTTTCAAAGTGCGCCATGAACATATCCACGCCCGCGCGGGTGCGCAGCATCAGGGGCGCGGAGATCTCCCCATAGACCGCGTGCTCGATGGAGACATCCACCATCGTGCCGCCCAGGTCCACAACCGTCTCCAATTCGTCGCGCATGCCCTGGTTGGTGACGTGGCGCGTGGCGAGGATGCGGCGCGCGGCGGACTTTAACGTGGCCGCGGGCAGCACGTAGCCCTCCGGCGTGGCGAGGATGCGGCTGCCGCCGGTGCGCAGCAGGGCGATGTCCTGCACGATGACCTGGCGGCTGACGCCCATGCGCGCAGCGAGCTCCCCGCCGGTGACGGGCGCGGTGCGGTTGCGCAGCAGTTGCAGGATGGCGCTTCTCCTCTCCCTGGCTTCCATTTTCTCCCCTCCCCCCAATGAATCTTTTTTCAGTCGCGCCTCCTGCGCCCGGCGATGGAGAGCAGGCGCATAAGCTGCGCAATGGCGGCAAAGGCCGCCGCAAGATAGGTCGATGCCGCGGCGTTGAGCACCTTTCTGGCCTTTCCCGCCTCGTCCGGCGCAAGCAGGCCGGAGGCGGTGAGCGCGCGCATGGCGCGGTTGGATGCGTTCAGCTCCACCGGAAGGGTGATGAGCTGAAAGGCCACCGCAAAGCCGTAGAGCACCACGCCCGCCATGGCCAGGGTATACGAATTGAGGAAGAGCCCCACCAGCAGCAGCGGCATCGACGCGCGGGACCCGAAGTTTACGATGGGCACGATGGAGTTGCGGATGCTCAGCGGCGCGTAGCCCTGGGCGTGCTGGATGGCGTGCCCCGCCTCGTGCGCGGCCACGCCCAGCGCCGCGATGGAGGTGGAGTCATACACCCCGTCCGACAGGCGCAGCGCCTTCTGCCTGGGGTCGTAGTGATCGGTCAGCCCGCCCGGCCGGCTGTGCCCGATGGATACATCGCTTACGCCCGCGCTCTGCAAGATGGCCTGGGCCGCCTGGGCCGCGGTCACGCCCGAGCGCGCCGCAACGGCGGAATACCTTCTATAGGTGCTCTGCACCGCGCCCTGGGCGATCATTCCCAGCACCGCCGCGGCAAGGATCAGCCAAAGATAATCATAATAGCCAAAGATAAAGGGCATGAATTCCAACACCTCCCAAAGACTGGACACTTCCCATTATATAGAAAAGCCGTTGTGCCGTAAAGAGAGTTTGCCTGAAAACCGCCTCCTTTATCACGCGCGCCGCAAAGTGCGCGCCCGCACCGGCAAGCCCAGGGCGCGGGGCGCGTGAAAAACCCTCTTCCTCCTGTAGTTTTTTGGGAAAAACCGTGGTATACTAGGAAGAGGATTAACCTTTGGAGGAGAGAACAGTATGGAAAAGACCACCATTCGCACGCTGTACCGGGAAACGCCTGCCTCTGGCAGCGTGGTGACGGTATATGGCTGGGTGCGCACTGTGCGCGACAGCAAGACTTTCGGCTTCATCGAGCTCAACGACGGCACCTTCTTTAAGAACCTGCAAGTGGTGCTGGTGGACGGCCGCCTTGGTAATTTCAAGGAGGCGGTGAAGCTGAACGTGGGCACGGCGGTCAAGGTCACAGGCGTTTTGGAGCTGACGCCCGGCATGAAGCAGCCCTTTGAGATCAAGGCGGACGAACTGACCGTTGAGGGGAGCTGCCCGGCGGACTATCCGCTGCAAAAGAAGCGCCACTCGCCGGAGTTTTTGCGCACCATCGCGCACCTTCGGCCGCGCACCAACCTGTTCTCGGCGGTGTTTCGCATCCGCTCGCTGGCTGCGCACGCCATCCACTGCTTCTTCCAGGACCGCAACTTCGTCTATACGCACACGCCGCTGATCACGGCCAGCGACTGCGAGGGGGCGGGCGAGATGTTCCGCGTCTCGACGCTGGACCCCGCCGATCCGCCCCGGACAAAGGACGGCGCCGTGGACTATGCGCAGGACTTCTTTGGCAAGCCCGCAAACCTTACGGTATCCGGCCAGCTCAACGGCGAGTGCTTTGCCATGGCCTTCCAAAACATCTATACCTTTGGCCCCACCTTCCGCGCGGAAAACAGCAACACGCCGCGCCACGCCGCGGAATTCTGGATGGTCGAGCCGGAGATCGCCTTTGCGGACCTTACCGACGACATGGCCATGGCTGAGGACATGGTCAAGTACATCATCCGCACCGTGCTGGAGAAGGCGCCCGAGGAGATCGACTTCCTCAACAGCTTTGTCGACAAGGGCCTGCGGGAGCGCCTGGAGCACGTGGCCTCCTCCGACTTTGCGCGCGTGACGTACACAGAGGCCATCAGCATCCTGGAAAAGAACAACGACAACTTTGACTTCAAGGCCTACTGGGGCTGCGATTTGCAGACCGAGCACGAGCGCTACCTTTCGGAAAAGACGTTCGGCCGCCCGGTGTTTGTCACCGACTATCCCAAGGAGATCAAGGCGTTCTACATGCGCCTAAACGACGACGGCAAGACCGTTGCCGCCATGGACATGCTGGCGCCCGGCATCGGGGAGCTGATCGGCGGCTCGCAGCGCGAGGAGCGCTACGACGTGCTGACCCAGCGCATGCAGGAATTGGGCCTGAAGGAAGAGGACTATTGGTGGTATCTTGACCTGCGCAGGTTCGGCGGCGTAAAGCACGCGGGCTTTGGCATCGGGTTTGAGCGCCTCATCATGTATTTGACGGGCGTGACCAACATCCGCGACGTGCTTCCCTTCCCCCGCACCGCGCACAACGCCGATTTCTAACCTTCAGCCTTCGGCAAGAGGCGGACCGCTTTTGCGGCCCGCTTCTTTTATGTCCGGCAACGCGGCACGCTCGAGGTATGCGCCCTCCTTCTTCCTCAAAACCACCGGAGAGCTTGCGCAAAGGCGGCCTGCTTTCCAAAGACTTTCCGCAGCTTATTCCACGTGACAGTGGCGGACCGCTTTTGCGGCCCGCCTCTTTTCTGTCCGGCAACACGGCACGCTCGAAGTATGCGGCCTCCCTATTCCTCAAAACCATAGGAGAGCTTGCGCAGAGGCGGCCTGCTTTCCAAGGACTTT
>CAOKIU010000120.1 GCA_948468595.1 uncultured Christensenella sp. | reverse complement strand
GTCTGCGCGTAACGGAGATATGGCGCGCCTCCAGTCTTTTTTGAAACGCCTCGATCCCCGCTCCGGACGGAGCCGCGAGGTTGCGCTCGGGCACGTCGTTTAGGGGAATGAGGTTGACATGGCAGTTGAGGCCCCTGAGCAGCTCGGCCAGCCGGTCCGCATCCTGCAAGGACGTGTTGACGCCCTCAATCAGCGCGTACTCAAAGACGATGCGCCGGCCCAGCTTGGCCTCATATGCACGGCAGGCGCGCATCAGCCTTTCCAAATCATACCGCTTGGCCACGGGCATGATGCGCCGCCGCGCCTCGTCGCTGGGCGCATGCAGGGAGATGCACAGGGTGATGGGCAGGTTTTCCCGCGCCAAATCGTCGATGCGGTCGGCCAGGCCGCAGGTGGAGACGGAGACGTTGCGCAGACTGATGCAGATGCCTTCGGGCGCGGAGAGCAGGCGCAAAAAGCGCACGACATTGTCATAGTTATCCAGCGGCTCGCCGCTGCCCATCATCACCACGTTGGTCACGCCGCGCGCCTGCCCCACCGCGTGCAGGCGGTTGACCACCGCCACTTGCCCCAGCATTTCCCCGGCGGTGAGGTTGCGCACGCAGCCCTCCAGCGTGGAGGCGCAGAACGCACACCCCATGCGGCAGCCCACCTGCGAGGAAATGCACAGCGTGTTTCCATAGTGGTAGCGCATCAGCACGCCCTCCACCACGTTGCCATCCGCAAGCGCGAAGAGGTATTTTTCCGTCCCGTCCAGCGCCGAGCGCAGGGTTTTTTCTATCCTGACGCCTACAGCCGTCTCGGTTTGGCGCAGTTTCTCGCGCAGCGCCTCGGGTAGATTGCGCATCTCCTCAAACTCCACGCCCTTGTGCAGCCATGAGTAGACCTGCTTGGCGCGGAAGGGCTTTTCCCCCATCTGCTTGAGGAGCTCCGTCAGTTCCTCCAAAGTGTAGCCCAGCAAACAATCCCTCACAGCGCCTTTGTCACCCTTTCTTTCTCACCATGCGGGCGATGAAAAACCCGTCCGTCCCGTTCACGTGCGGCGCCAGCGTCAGCATGCCGTCCACAGCCTGCTTGGCAAACGCCTCGGGCAGCGTCCCCTGCAACCCTGAAAGCGCGAAGTTTGGGTGCTTCTCCAAGAACTCCCGCACCGTCTCCTCATTCTCCTCCCGAAACAGCGTGCAGGTGGAATAGACCAACACCCCGCCGGGCTTTACATACCGCGCGCAGGCGTTCAGAATCGCTCCCTGCGTCTGATGCAGCTGTTCGATCTCCTCCGGCCGCACGCGGTATTTGATGTCGGGCTTGCTCAGGTACACGCCCAGTCCGGAGCAAGGCGCGTCCACAAGCACGGCGTCCATCCTGTCCTCCTGCGACGCGACGATTTCCCGCGCGTCCTGCACGCGCGTGCGCACGTTATCCAGCCCCAGTCTCTGCGCTGTGCCGGCGATGAGGCGCACGCGGTGCTCATGCAGGTCCCATGCGTATACGCGACCCGTTCCGGCCATTCGTTCCGCCAAGTAGCACGCCTTGCCGCCCGGCGCGGCACAGCAATCCAGCACCTGCATTCCCGGCCTGACGCCCACCGCCTGCGCGGCCAGCATCGACGCCTCGCCCATGATGGAGTACAACCCCTGGCGGAAGCCCGCGTGTTGGGAGAGAAATCCACCGCCCACGCGATATGCCTCCGGCACCGCGCCGCGCTCCCATTCAAAGCCCTGCTTTGTCAGGTATTCCTCGAATTGCTCCGGCGCCATTTGGGTCAGGTTCGGCCGGATCGTCACCGCGTGCCGCTTGTCGCGGTAGGAGAGCATCGCCTCGGCATACTGCATGCCAAAGTCCGCGATGAGCTTCTCCACCAGCCATTTGGGAAAGGAATGGAGCACTGACAGCCGGTCCGTCACCCCTTCGGGGTAGACGACGCGCGCCCTGTCGCGCACGATGGCGCGCAGCACCGCGTTGACCAGCCCCGCCATGCTCTCCCGCTTAAAGCGCTTGGCCAGCTCTACCGCGTCGTTACAGGCCGCGTTTTCCGGGATCTTGTCCATAAAGAACAGCTGATAGACCCCCATGCGCAGGATCTCCAGCGTCACCTGCTCCTGGCAGGGCCGCTCCATGTAGAGGGCGAGGATGTAGTCCAGGCGGATGCGGTTTTCCAGCACGCCGTAGAACAATTCCGTCATCAGCCGCCGGTCCAGCGCGCTCAGCCTCGCCGCCGCGATGCGCCGCGTCAGCGCCAGCCCCGCGTAGGCGTCGGAAATCTGCACGTCAAGCAATGCCTCCAGCGCCGCTACGCGCGCAGGCGCGGGACCGGCTGGACGCCTGGCAGGCGCCTTGGTTGCCGGGGCCCTCTGCCCGCGGCGGTCATGGGTGTTATTGGGCATGTTTCTCTCCTACAAACCGCGCCGCCCTGCACGCACTTGCCGCATAGGATCGCCGCGGATTTTTCATCTCTTCGTCCCTTAAAGGGCCGGCATTCTCTCAGTCTTCCGCTCCGTGGCGGGTGTTTTTTCCAAGCACCGTCCCCACCTGCATGGGCTTGCCGCGCAGGTAGTCGCGGGCGTTCATTCTCTTGGCCCCCGGCGCCTGCATTTCCACGATTTCCAGCACCCCGCCGCCGCCACAGGCGACAAACAACCCCTCCTTGGGCGATGCCTTGACCACGGTGCCGCCGGGCACGCCGTCCTCCCCGTCCGCAACGCGCGTGCGCCATACCTTCAGCACGCCGCTCTCCATCTGGGTGTAGGCTCCCGGCCAAGGATAGAGGCCGCGCGCCTGATTGTGCAGCGCCTGCGCGCTCCGCTCCCAGTCCATCTCCCCCATTTCCTTGGTGAGCATGGGCTGATAGGTGGCCTCCTCTTCCCGCTGCGGCGTGCGGACCAGCCGCCCTGCCTCCAGCTCCCGCAGCGTTTCCAGCAAAAGCTCCGCGCCCGCCTGGGACAAGCGCGCGGCCAATTCCTCCGCGTTCTCATCCGGCCCGATCGGCAAGCGCCGGCTCAACAGCATGTCGCCCGTATCAATGCCCGCGTTCGTCATCATCGTGGTCACGCCCGTGACCGCCTCCCCCTGCACCAGGCACCAATTAATCGGCGCGGAGCCGCGGTATTTGGGCAAAAGCGAGGCGTGGACGTTGACGGTGCCCAGGCGCGGAATGTCCAGCACCGGCTGGGATAGGATCTGTCCAAAGGGCGCGGTCACAAATAGGTCCGGCTTCAGCGCCTCCAGCGCTTCCCGGCCCTCCTTGCGGCGGATGCGCTCGAACTGAAGCACGGGAATCCCCCGCTCCTGCGCCAGCACCTTCACCGGCGGCGGGGCGAGCTTTTTGCTCCTGCCCACCGGGCGGTCCGGCTGCGTCACTACGCCCACGACCTCGTAGCCGGCGTCCATGAGCGCCCTGAGGGAGGGCACGGCAAAATCAG
>CAOKIU010000119.1 GCA_948468595.1 uncultured Christensenella sp. | reverse complement strand
CCGCCGTTTTTGCTTTAGCACTAAAGATATACTAAAAATCCGAAGCCGTCCCCGATTGGAACCGGGTTCGGATTATCATTATCTGGTGCCGAAGGCGGGACTCGAACCCGCACGAAGTTTCCTTCTCGGGATTTTAAGTCCCGTGTGTCTGCCATTTCACCACTTCGGCATGCTATAAATTTTACCACGGCGCTCCCTGGAAGTCAAGGGTGAACCGGCTGCAACATGGGGTCGGCCCTCCGAATAGAAACGCCGCGGTTCGCCTAAAACAGCGAACCGCGGCGCGCAGGCTCAGTACTGCTTGCCGAAGTAAATGAGTTTGGTCGCCTTCTTTCCACAGCAGACGCAGGTATCGCCAATGGGCGTCTGATCAAAAGGCATGTTGCGGGTCTTGGCGTTGAAGCGGTTCTTGACCTCCAGCTCGCAGGCATCGTCGCCGCACCACATGGCCCGGGCAAAGCCGTCCTGCACCGCCTCCCCCAGCTCCTCCATGTTGGTCACATCCTTGATGTGGCTGTCGCGGAATGCCAGCGCCTTCTCAAAGAGGCCGCGCTGCACCTCGTCCAGCAGTTGGGCGACGCCGTCCGTCACATTCTCCAAGGCGATCTGGGACTTTTCCAGCGTATCGCGGCGGCAAACCGTGACCACGCCGTTTTCAATGTCGCGCGGACCCACCTCGACGCGGACGGGCACGCCCTTCATCTCCCACTCGTTGAACTTCCAGCCGGCGCTGTAGGTGTCGCGGTCATCCACATACACGCGCAGGCCCGCGGCCTCAAGCTGCGCGGCGATTTCGCGCGTCTTGTCCATGACGCCGGGCTTGTGCGCGGCGATGGGCAGCAAAACGGCCTGAATGGGCGCGACCTTGGGGGGCAGCACCAGGCCGCGGTCGTCGCCATGCACCATGATCAGCGCGCCGATCAGGCGGGTGGATACGCCCCAGCTGGTCTCCTGCACGTACTCCTGCTTGCCGTCCTTGCTCAGGAACGTGATGTCAAACGCCTTGGCAAAGTTGTCGCCAAAGTTGTGGGTCGTCCCCGCCTGTAGGGCCTTGCCGTCGTGCATCATGGCTTCCATCGAGTAGGTGGCGCGGGCGCCGGCGAACTTCTCCATCTCGGACTTGCGGCCCACCAGCACGGGAATGGCGAGCACTTCTTCGGCGAACTTGCGGTAGACCTCCAGCATGCCCAAGGTCTCCTCCTGCGCCTCCTCGGCGGTGGCGTGGAGGGTGTGGCCCTCCTGCCAGAGGAATTCCGACGTGCGCAGGAAGGGGCGGGTGCTCTTCTCCCAACGCATGACGGAGCACCACTGGTTGTACTTCATGGGCAGGTCGCGCCAGGACTGCACCCACTTGGCATACATCGTGCAGAAGATGGTCTCCGACGTGGGGCGGATCGCCAGGCGCTCGGTCAGGGGCTCGTTGCCGCCCTGCGTCACCCAGGCGACCTCGGGGGCAAAGCCCTCCACGTGCTCAGCCTCCTTCATCAGGAGGGATTCGGGCAGGAGCATGGGCATGTAGACGTTCTTGTGGCCGGTGGCCTTGAAATCCGCGTCCAGCTTCTGTTGGATGAGCTCCCAGATCCCGTAACCGTAGGGCTTGATGACCATGCAGCCGCGAACCGGCGCATAGTCCACCATGTCGGTCTTGAGGATCACGTCGGTATACCACTGCGCAAAATCCACGTCGCGGGGCGTGATCTCCTTGACGAATTCCTGTTGGGGCTTGTTCTTTGCCATAACTTTGTCTCCTCCTTCCGGGGCGAAAAAAGGCTTCGCCCGCAATGCTTAAACATCATTGGGGCGAAGCCTGATTGACTTCACGGTACCACCCAAATTCAGCGCGCACAGGCGCACCCTCCTTTGACGCGCCATAACGCGGCGCGGCGGCAGGTCCTCCCTGCATCCTCTGGGGACGGGACGCACCCGGCGCGCGGCGCGCTGCTTTCAGCCCAATGGCAAGCGCTCTCTTTCTCCGCGCGATGCGGGAACGGTTTCCCCTTCATCGGCATTGCCTATATTATACCGCATGCGCCGCGGTTTGCAAGTAAAATGTTTTCGGCCCCTGCGGTTTGGCAAAATTCACCGCTTCCCCACCTTTTCGCGCCAGGCGTCGGCCATGAGGAAGGAGGCCTGCGCCTCGGCCGAGGTGCCCTCGGAGACGAAGTGCGGGCAGCCGCACACCTGATGGATGATGCCAAAGCGGTCCACCTGCGCGCGCACCGCGGCGTAAGCGCGCTCGGCGCAGTCCAGGTATTTCTCATCCAGCCACCCTTCCAGCACGCCGCGGTAGACATAGACCGAGAGCATCATGGCGGAAGTGCCGTCCACAAAGGAATGGGGATCGTCCATGATGTCGCGGAATCGGCCGTCGGGCAGCTGATAGCGCAGCATCGCGTCCAGCAGCTCGTTGCCCATGCCGGTCAGTTCCTCGTACAGCGCGAGGCTGCCGCGCTTTTTGGCTTCCGCCGCCACGCGGGCCACGCCCATCAGCGCCCAGCCGTTGCCCGTGGCCCAGCGCAGCCGGCGCACAAAGCGGCCGGTGCCCACATCGTAGTTGTGGAAGAGCACCTTCGTCTCCTCATCCTGCAAGTAGCGGAAGTAGCCGCGCAGCTGCTTTGCGGCCTCCTCCAGCTCGCCCATGACGGCGATAAAGGGCGGGGCCATGTAAGCCGCGTCAATCCAGAGCTGCTCAGGGGAATATCCCTCGGCAAAGGAGATGGTGTTGTGATAGATCACGCCGTCCGGCGTGCGGGGCGCGTCCTTCATCAGGTAGTCCATCATGCGCCGCGCGCCGTCTAAATAGAACGCATCTTTTGTCAGTTCCCAGGCCCGCAGGCACACCTCGCCGTTGGCCGCAGGGTCCGTCACCGCGATGTTGTCGCCCGTGACGGCCAGCCGCCCGTCTTCCTTCTGGCGCAGGATGGCGTCGTGCGCCATGGCCACCCAAATTTCCGTCTGTCCAGCCTCGTACATCGCCTGCGCGCATACGCCTTGCTCCCAAGGGTAGCGCTGGATGGCGAGCATCGCGCTCATGACCTTTTTCGCTGTATCGTTCATCTAAACCCCTCCCCTACGGATTCTTTGCAAGGACATTATAGCACATCGGCCCCACGGCCACAAATAAAGAACGCGGCGCAAGCCCTCACGGTGCGCCGCTTATGGACTCTGCCTTGGGCAGAGCGCCGGTAAAGGCGGTCTCGTTGACGTCGCTGGAGACGTCGATCTCCCCGCCATAGCTCTCCATCAGCTCTTTGACGATGGACAAGCCCAACCCATGCCCGGCGGACTTCGTCGTAAAGCCCGTGCCAAAGATGCGGTCGCGCAGCTGCGGAGGGATCTCCGGGCCGTTGTTGGAGACGCGGAAGCCGTAGCCCTTGAGGTCCTCAAACAGCTCCACCTTCATGCGGGCATCGTGCATGCCCTCCATGGCGTCCATGCCGTTGTCGATGAGGTTGCCCAGCACGCGGCACATCTCCCAATCGTTCATGGGCAGGCCGGAAAAGGGCGAGGTGACATCCAGCTCCAGCTTGACGCCCCGGCGCTCGGCGTCGGCGAGCTTGGCCTGGAGCAAGGCGTTGATGGCGGGCTTATCCGTTTTCA
>CAOKIU010000118.1 GCA_948468595.1 uncultured Christensenella sp. | reverse complement strand
CAGCACAAAAAACAGGCCCACAGCCAGCGTCACGGCCAGCACCACGGCCAGCACCATGACCACATCGTCCACCTTACGGCCCGTGATTTTGGCCAGCCAAAGCTCGAACTTGCTGGGCTCCTCTTCAATATCCTCGCCGCCCGCCATCTGCGCCGAGCGGGTGATGGTGTTCATGCCCGTAAACAGCGCGGAGATAAAGGCCACCACGCCGCGCACGACGGGCCAGCCGTAAAACTTATTCTTTTTAGCGGGCGGGACGATCTCCTGCGTATAGGTGTCGATCTTGCCATCCGACATCCTGCGCACGGCGATGGCCATTTTTTCCGGGGCGCGCATCATCACGCCCTCCATGACCGCCTGACCGCCAATATAAACTTTCTTTTCCTCTCTCTTCATGGGACGCTCCTTTCCAGCATTTATTGATTATACCATAGATAAACCCCCGGAGGGGGAATCTTTTTCGCTCTTTTACAAAAAAAGCGCAGACTGGCGTTACCAATCTGCACTTTTGTTTTTGCATTACATGCCGTAACGCTTCTTGAAACGGTCCACACGTCCACCGGTATCGACGAGCTTCTGCTTGCCCGTGAAGAACGGATGGCACTTGGAACAAATTTCAACCTTCAACTCGGACTTGACCGATCCGGTTTCAAACGTGTTCCCGCATGCGCAGCGGACAACCGCCTTGCCGTACTTGGGATGAATTCCTTCCTTCATGTTATCTCACCTCTTTCAAACCACAGTCTTGTCTGTGCGTTGATAACATCAACATCGTTATTTAGAATACCATAATGCGGGTGCGATTACAAGACGCCGTATAAATTTAACACAAAAACATCCTAGCAGAGCGCATCCTCCAGCGCCGCCTCCACCGCGCCTTCAAAGTCCTGGGAAGCGCCCCAGTCAAAGAGGGAAAACGCCCCTTGCCGCGCCCCGGCGCCCACGGCGAAAACCGCCGTCGTCCCCGATAGGTTTTCCAGCGTCACGCTCAAGGCGCAGGTGTTGCCCGTGCGCAAATAATACTTTTCAAAGACCAGCGTGCAAACCTGGGTTCCGTTTGCCCCGGCAGCGGTATATTGCTCCACCAGCTGCGCGGTCAGGGAGCCCTGCGTCACCTCCTGAATGACGCGCCTTGCCGCCTCCTCAACGCTTAACCTCACCTTGGCTTTAAAGGCCATGCCCACTCTCCTCTTTCTCACTCAAACAGGGTAATGCCCAGCGCCCGATAGACGCTCCAGTCCACCGCGTGCGTCAAGGTCAGGCCCTTGTCCTTCTTAAAGCGCATCAGCGCGTCCTTGGTCCCCTCTCCAAACACCCCGTCCGGGTTGCCATAGAGGTAGCCCAGCGTCTTGAGCCGCGTCTGCACCTCTTTGACGTCGCTGCCGCGGTCGCCGGGCATCAAAGTGCGAAAGCCCGCCGCCATGTTGCCGTATCCCGCGCGCTCGATGATCACCTTTGCCCCCACCGGCACCTGCGGATAGAGTTCCTCCACGTCCTTATTGAGCATGCGAATGCAGCCGTGGGAGGTATCCCCGCCGATGGAGCCGGGCTTATTGGTGCCGTGAATGCCGTATTTCCCCCATGGACAGTTGAGGCTGATAAAGCGCGTGCCAAAGCCCGTGCCCCAGTTCACCGCCTTGCCGTTGACCCGCCAAACCCCAAGGGGCGAAGGCGTGGAATACTTTCCCACCGCGCAGGGATAGGACTTGACCAGCTCCTGATCTTTATAAAGGTACAGCCGCTGTATGTCCGCGTCGATGATGATGAGCGTCTTGACATCCTTTTTCTCCCCCGCGCCGCAAAGCGCCAGCAGCATCACCGCCATCACCAGCGCCCAAATTCCCTTCCTTCGCAAAACCCATCCCTCCCCGCCTGACTTGTATCAGTGTATGCGCCGTATGGGATGGGCCATGCCCTCAGGGCAGAATATTGAGGATCTCTATGCCCTCTATCGCCCGCTGGATGAGCGCTTCTCCGTCGATCAGCTTTTCCGATTCTTCCAAGAGCTCCGGCCGCGGCTTGGTGAGCGGATGCTTTGGCGTGAAGATGGTGCAGCAGTCCTCGTACGGCAGGATGGAGGTCTCATAGGTGCCGATCTCCACGGCGCTATCCATGATCTCCGTCTTGTCAAAGCCGATCAGCGGCCGGAATACCGGACGCGAACACACCTTATCCGTGCAGCACAGGCCGTCCATGGTCTGGCTGGCCACCTGACCGATGGATTCCCCCGTGACCAGCGCCTGGCACTTGGCGCGCCCGGCCACCCGGTCGGCGATGCGCATCATAAACCGGCGCATCAGGATCGTCAGTTGGCTTTCCGGGCACTTCTGGTAGAGTTCCTGCTGAATCTCGGTAAAGGGCACCACGTACATGCGGATGGGGCCGGCGTAGGCGGAGAGCAGCTTTGCCAGGTCCACCACCTTTTGCTTGGCCTGCTCAGAGGTAAAGGGGAAGGAGTGGAAGTGGATGCAGTTGAGCTGCACGCCGCGCTTGGCGATTCTATACCCCGCAACCGGCGAATCGATGCCGCCGGAGAGCAGGAGCATGGCCTTGCCGTTGGTGCCCACGGGCATCCCGCCCACCGCCGGAATCTTCTCCACATAGAGATAGGCCTTTTCGCGGATCTCCACGCTGAGGACGTGGCGCGGCTTATGCACGTCCACCTTCAGCTGCGCGCAGGCCTCCAGCACCTGGTAGCCCACCTCTTCGTTGATCTGCATCGAGTCCATGGGGAACCTCTTGTCCGCGCGGCGGGCGGAGACCTTGAAGGTGCCCTCCAACGGCCGCATCAGCTCCACCGCGGTCTTGCAGATGGCCTCTATGTCCTTGTCACACTCCACAACGGGGCTGACAGAGTGCACGCCGAAGACGCGGGTGACGCGGCGCACAACCTCCTCCATGTCCTCGATCTCGCGCAGGAAGATGCGCCCCTGCGTCAGCTCCAGGGTGCAGCCCGTGCCCTCCACAGCCCTGCGGATGTGGCGCACCAGCGCCTTGATGAAGAAATTGCGGTTGTCGCCCTTCAAAAAAATCTCGCCCATGCGGACCAGCAGTACGTTTTTCATCCTCTGTCTCCTTTTGCAAATCCTTTGGCGGGTCTTCGCTCTTTCCCGCCGCATACTGGGGATACGGCGCTACCTTCTTTTGAACATCCTGAGCATATCCACGCTTTTTTGCACCTGCCGCGCCACTTCGTCCATCTCCTCGAGCGTGTTCATGGGGCAGAGCGAAAAGCGCAGCGCGCCGTCAATGTCTCGGGCGCTCGCCCCCATGGCCGTGAGCACATGCGAGGCGCTTTTCTTGTGCGAGGCGCACGCCGAACCCGTGGAGCACAGAATGCCCGCCCCTTCCAGCGCGTGCAGCAGGACCTCTCCCTTGACGGGAAAGGTGATGTTGAGGATGTGCGGCGCGCCGTCCTCGGGTCCGTTGCACCGTGCGTCCGGCACGCGCGCGGCGATACCCTCCGCGAGCCGCTGCCGGCACGCGCGCATGCGCCCCGCAGGATCGGAAAGCGCGCAAAAGGCGCGCGCCGCCTCCCCAAGCCCCGCAATGCCCGGCACGTTCTCCGTGCCCGAGCGCAGGCCGCCCTCCTGCCCGCCGCCGAAAGCGATGCACATTGGCCGCGCCTTGGGGCCCATCACCAGCGCCCCCACGCCCTTGGGACCGTGGATCTTGTGGCCGGAAAGGCTGTATAGGTCAACCCCCATGCGCCCAAGGTTGAGCGCAACGCGCAAAAAGCCCTGCACCCCGTCCACATGCAGAAGGGTCCGCGGGTTCTTTTCCTTGATTCTGCGGCCGATTTCCGCAATGGGCATCACCGCGCCCACCTCGTTGTTGACCTGCATGACGCTCACCAGCACGGTCTCCTCGCAGATGAGGGAGATCAGCTCGTCCACCTTC
>CAOKIU010000117.1 GCA_948468595.1 uncultured Christensenella sp. | reverse complement strand
AGCCGTGGCGGCCCAGCAGAGCGTAAGCGGCGTTCTTTCCCTCCTCAACGCCAGGCTGGTTGAAGGCGTCGATGTCGTACAGCTCGCCGGAATAGGCGGTCTGCATCTCGAAGAAGAACATCAGCTGGCCCAGCGTGTAGGCGTTGACCTGGGGCAGGGTGATCATCCAAGAGGGCTTGGCGGCCTTGAGCAGCGCATATTCGGTGGCGCGCAGCTCGGCGTCCATCAGCTCATTGAGCGTGTGGCCGCACAGGAAGGAGACGTCCGGGAATTCCTCGCAGCCCACGGGAATGGTGATCTTGTTGCGGAACTCGCCCACGCGCAGGAAGGTGATCACCTTGTCGTCCGGGCCCTCGGTATAGAGCTGCACCTGACTGTGCTGGTCGGTAACGCCCAGGGCCTTGACCGGGGTTTGCCCCACCTGGGAGCTCTCGCCGCTGCGCAGCACGTTCTTGCCCAGCGACTCCGCCCAAAGCTGCGCATACCAATCCGCCATAAACTTGAGGCTGTCTGCATAGGGCATCATAACGTGGACGTTGAGCCCTTTATCCATCGCGGCGTACATGGCGCCCGCGGCAAACAGGGCGGGATTTTCACGGTAGTCGGCGGTGCGGCAGCGCGCGTCCATTGCCGCGGCTCCGGCCAAGAGCTCCTCGATGTCGATGCCCGCGACCGCCGCGGCCAGCAGGCCCACCGGGCACAGCTCGGAGAACCTGCCGCCCACGCCATCGGGCACGACGAACATCTTCAAGCCGTCCGCGCGGCCGATCTTGTTGAGGTTGCCCTTCTTTTCGTCGGTGGTCAAGATCAGGTGCTCGCCGTACTTATCGCCAAAACGCTGCTTGAGCAGGTCGGAGATGATGAGGTATTGGCTCATGGTCTCGGACGTATTGCCCGACTTGGAGATGACGTTAAAGCAGGTCTTGTCAAGATCGATCAGGTTGAGCAGCGATACCATGCGCTCGGGATCGACATTGTCCTCAATATAAATGCGGGGACTGGGACGGCGGCCGTCGGGGAGCTCGTTGTGGCGCATGCCGCACAGCGCCTGCTGCACCATGGCGGGTCCCAGCGCGCTGCCGCCGATGCCCAGCACCACAAAATTATCAAAGCGCTGACGGATGGCGGCGGCGGTCTCGTTGATGTCGCGCACAACCTCTTCCTGATTGTAGGGAAGCTCAGTCCAAAGCATCATTTTTTCCGCGTTGCCTCGGACGGACTGCACCGCCTCATGGGCCGCGGAGAGCCGGGCGCTGAGTTCGCTTAGGTCCTTAGCCTCAATGAAATTCTTCTTGAGCAGGCGTCCGGGCGGGTCGGAGAGCTTGGCGATGGAAGTCTGCACCTTTTGAAGCTCCGTTCCCTCCAAGCTGTGGGCCACCTTGCGCAGGTCGGACCGGACGGCGGCGCGCGCGTCCGCAGCAAAATCCGCCATCATGTGGTTGAAGTCGAACGAGAGCTGCATGGTTTCCTTCCAGTTTTCACAGAGGTATTTCTTAACCATAAAACCAACCTCACAAAATCAAATTGTATTCTCATTATAGACAAGTCCTGGGCAAAATTCCATCATATTTTGGCAAAAAAGTGAGAAATGTGTTTGAATTCACTCATTTTTAACATATAAATGGTAAACTTAAGTCGGACGTACCGCGGCGGATGCGCGCGGCTTGCGGGAGGAGAGCAGAATGCAGAAAAATCCATGGTCGAAGGCGCTTTTCGCGGGAGGTTTTGCCCTTGCCGCGCATATTATTTCCCTATTGGCCCAGTTAAATCCCGCCGCCGTGGAAAAATTCTACGCGCAAGGATTTTATAAAGCATATGCGCAGATCGTCTCCATGGTGACTGGGGTGATTTCCATTTCGCTTTCGGAGCTCTGCCTTCTTCTCGCCCTGCCGGCGTATCTGGCCATAGCCCTGTGCCGCCTCATTCGGCGGCGCGTTGCCTGGCGGCGGTTTGTTTCCGGCGCGTTGGCGTGGGCGCTTGGACTCTACGCGCTCTTTACCCTGGGATGGGGCCTCAACTATTCCCGGCTGCCCTATGGAGAAATAGCAGGACTTGAGACGGAAGCTGTCGAAGTGGATAAGGTCGAAGAGCTCACCCGCGCCCTTGCAGCCCAGGCCAACGCTCTGCGCGCGGAGCTGATGGAGGGCGACGAGGCATTTGCCCTTGCCCGCCCGCAAAGCGAGGTGATGCGGGCGGTAAATGCTGCCTATGCGCGCGCGGGGGAGAAGTATCCCTGGCTGGGCGGGCGCTACGGCCGTCCGAAGCTGGCGTTTCTCTCCACGCCGCTGGCCTATTTGAACATTGCGGGCATCTTTTCGCCCTTCACCTTGGAGGCGCACGTCAACAGCCATGAATCCGACGTGCTCTTGGCCGCCACAGCCATGCACGAGGCGGCGCACCTGCGCGGATTCGCGCGGGAAGACGAGGCCAACTTCATCGCCTACCAAGTGTGCATGGAGAGCGAGGAGACCTATGTGCGCTATTCCGGCACGCTTCTGGGGCTGATTTATGCGGGAAACGCGCTGGCCGGCGCGGACAGGGCGCGATACGCGCAGGTCCTAACGACCTATTCGCCGGGCGTTTTGAGCGACCTGAGGGCATACAGCGAGAGTTGGAAGCCCTACGAAGGCAAGGCGGCCGAGGTCCACGAGCAGGTCAACGATTTGTATCTCAAGGCCAACCGCCAGGCCGACGGCGTGCGCTCTTACGGCCGCATGGTGGATTTGATGATCGCGCAATTCAATCAAGACAGAGGAGAGTGAACGCGCTTGGCAGAAGAAAAGCAGGGGAGAACGGAAGGCACGGAGACGCAGCAGATGCTCGAGAGCATGAAGCGCCAGGAGAGGATGCTCAGGCGGTCTTTGTGGAACCAGCGCATCCGCACGGGGATAGCGGTGGTGGTGGCGGTGGTGGTCATCGGCATGGTGAACACGGTCAACGCCGCGATGCACGACGTGCAGATTTTGACCGGCAACGCCTCCTATGCGGTGAGCGACTTGCTCAACACGGTCAATGCCCTGAACCTGGAGGAGACGCTCTCGGGCATTGATCAATTGGTGTCGGATAGCTCCGGCCTCATACAAGAGGGCACGGACATGATCCAATCCAGCTCTGCGGACATTCAGAAGTCCTTGCAGGCCATCGCCGGCCTGGATGTAAAGGGACTCAACGACAGCATCAAGGCCCTGGAGGCGATCACCACCTCCATCGGCAGGTTCTTCGGCTACAAGGGCGAATGATCGTCCACACTCGATAATTTAGGAGGGAAAACGCATGACGGAAGAAGAAAAGATCTTTGCCGGGCAGCTCTTCTGCCCGGGAAACCCCACGCTAAAGGCCATCAAACTCCGCTCGCACAATCTATGCGCCAAGTACAACCGCCTCTTTGAGGACGAGGTGGAGGAGCGCGCCGCACTGCTGGAACAAATCGTGGGGTCGCTTGGCAAGGGCTGCTTTATGCAAGGGCCGATCTTTTTTCACTATGGCACGCATACCGCCATTGGGGATGCCTTCTTTGGCAACTACAACCTCACCATTCAGGATGACGCCAAGGTGACCATCGGGGACAACTGCAACTTCGGGCCCAATGTCACCATCGTCACGCCCATCCATCCCATGTTGCCCCAGGAGCGCCTGCTCATGCGCAACGAGGAGGGCAAGCCCACCCGCCTGTGCTACGCCAAGCCCGTCAAAGTGGGCTCGGATGTGTGGCTGGGCGCCAACGTGGTCATCTGCGGCGGCGTGACCATCGGGGATGGCTGCGTTATTGGCGCGGGCAGCGTTGTGACCAAGGACATTCCGCCCATGACGTTTGCCGCGGGAAACCCCTGCCGCGTCATCCGCCAGATTACCGAAAAGGACTCCATGATTTACAAGCCAGAGGTGCTGGGCGCCAACGCGCCCCTGTAGAACTGGGGCGCGCTTTGCGAACGGCCGCCGAAAGAGGCCCCCGGCCCACGGCAGTGGGTTGGGGGCCTCTTTCGGCGGCGACCTCGGCGGCGACCTCGGCGGCGACCTCGGCGGCGACCTCGGCGG
>CAOKIU010000116.1 GCA_948468595.1 uncultured Christensenella sp. | reverse complement strand
GACGCTCTTCCGATCTCTCAATCAGGTGCTGCTGCACCAGTCGATCATTGGCCTGGAGTGCTACGAGGCGTTTAACCTCATTGAGGATTACCCCGATGTGATCATCGGCTGTGCGGGCGGCGGCTCCAACCTGGGCGGACTCATCGCGCCCTTCATGCGCGACAAGCTCCAGGGCAAGACCAATCCCCGCATGATCGCCGTGGAGCCCGCCTCCTGCCCGTCGCTCACGCGCGGCAAGTACGCTTACGATTTCTGCGATACCGGGCGCATCACCCCCATGGCCCGCATGTACACCCTGGGCTGCGGCTTCATCCCCGCGTCCAACCATGCCGGCGGGCTGCGCTATCACGGCATGTCCCCGGTGCTGTCCAAGCTCTACCACGACGGGTACATGGAGGCCGTTTCCTACCGGCAGACCGAGGTCTTTGACGCGGCCGTCCAGTTCGCCCGCGTCGAGACCATTCTTCCCGCGCCGGAATCCGCGCACGCCATCCGCGCGGCGATCGACGAGGCGATCAAGTGCAAGGAGACCGGCGAAGAAAAGACCATTCTCTTCGGCCTGACTGGCACCGGCTATTTCGATATGACCGCCTATGCCAGCTACTACAACGGCGACATGACGGATTTCGTCCCCAGCGACGACGACCTTGCGGAGGCCTTTAAAAAGCTGCCGGATGTCAAGCGCTGAGACCAACCGCATGAGAGGGCCTTCCGCCCCGAATGCAGGATGAATTCGATTTAAGGCGAAACGCCGTCCGAACGCGCTGATTCGGGCGGCGTTTCGCCTTATTTTCCCGGCGCATGCGCCTAGTCCCGCGCTTGCTCGCCGCATCCGGCGTCAGTTGCAGTCAAGCGTTCCCGAAGAATCGGGTCGCTGAGCAGCTTGCGCAGCACGTCCTCCAATTCCGCACGGCGCGCGGCCATTTCATCTGCCGTACATTGGCAAGCATCGTCATAGATGTTGATGGTGCAGCCGATGGTGGGATGCACATAGGATTTGATGAGCGCCATGGTTGAACCGCCTCCTCGTCAAAGGATGCCTATGCGCGCCCGGACTTGTCCTATGCCCCGGTTCGGCAACCGCTTGAAATTTCCTGTCGAACATGGTAGTATTTCCTCGAAAGGGGGAGAGGGCGTGAAGTGTTCAAAGTGCGGAAGCGACAAAGTGGAAGTGCAGGCCGTGGCCGAAACCTCCAAAAGGGGTTGCCTTGCGGCGCTGATCTATATCGTGCTGCTGTGTATCCCGGTGATTGGCTGGATCGCGCTGTTTAAGCTCATTCGCGGCAAGAAGTCGAGGACCGTTAGCTATGCGGTTTGCCAAAGCTGCGGCCGCCGCTGGCGAATTTGAAGCGCGGACCGGGTTAAAAACACCTGCTGATCCGGAAACAGGAGCATATAGCGAATGGCCAGAGTTTTCTTTGGAAGATGAATCGCTAAGGAGCTAGTATGAAAAAAATCGCGGTGATCACAGGCGCGTCTGGCGGAATAGGGCAAAGTTTTGTTCGGGAACTGGCGAGGGAAACGCTGGATGAAATATGGGTCATTGGCAGAGGGGAAGATCGGCTTCTAGCGCTGAAAAGGGAATGCGGTGAGAGAATTATCCCAATATGCAGTGACTTGACCAAAGATGCGGATCTAGGGTCGATTTCGGATTTACTCAAAGAGCAACGACCGTCAATCCTTTGGCTGATCAATAACGCGGGAATTGCGAAAATGGCGCGCTCAACAGAGCTGACCGCGGCGGAGATACGGCAGACGATCGATTTAAACTGCAAGGCGCCCGCAGAGCTGATCAACATCTGCGTTCCCTATATGGAAAAAGGGGCGCGGATCTTGAACGTCTCCTCGGCTGCCTCGTTCCAGCCCGTGCCGTATCTCAATTTATATGCGGCGACAAAGGCCTTTGAGCGCAGTTACTCGCGCGCGCTGAATTTAGAGCTTAGATCCTGCGGAATTACCGTGACTGCGGTTTGCCCCGGCTGGGTGGATACGGCAATGCTTTCAAAGGAGATTGGTGGAAAAAGGGTGCGGTTCCCCGGCATGGTCGTTCCGAAAAAAGTCGTAAAAAAGGCATTGAGGGATGCGAAAAAAGGCAGGGATATGTCGGTTTGCTCTTTCTATGTAAAGTGCCAGCAGCTATTTGTCAAGCTGATGCCGCAAAAACTGACGATGAGGATATGGCTGCATGGCGTCAGAAAGTATTTGTGAAGACGGAAGAGGTTATTTTTGTGAAAAAAAGGCGGGCACTTCGTGTCCGCCTTTTTTTCATTCATTTGTCAAGCACGAGTGGGGCCGCCGCGGGCACGCATTCATAACTCACATTGCCGCTCTCTTGGTCAAAGCGAAGGACGCCCGACTCCCAAAGGCGAAATCTCGCCCGCGCGCGGTTGCATTCGCGGATGACGCCGGACATGCGCCCGCGCACAGGCGCTGCGAGGGTGCGCCCACACGCAGCCTCTGCGATGTCCACCTCGAGCCGCAGCTTCCCCTGATTGAGCACAATGCAGTATGGGCCACCGGAAAGAACGCGCACGCCGCGATAGGTGGCCAGCCGGTATTCGCGGCCCGCATGGACCACGGCGCAAATGCAGCCGGTAAAGCGCGTTCCGGCAAAGGGAATGCGCGCGATGGCGAGCATCACGCTGAGCGGTTGATCAAAATCATTGCACTGCACCCAAAGATAGCTCTGGGGAAAGGAATTGCCGGAATCCATCTCAATATAACCCCGGCCGCCGTCGAAGGAGAGCTCGCGGCCTTCCAGCGTCAACCCGCCCGCCACGCTGTGCCCCATGCTGATTACGCCGTGGCGGCATTCCATGGGGAAAAAGCGAAACGGCCCCATGATGTCGGTTTCCAGGCGCTGAAAGCGACCATAGGTCAACTCGCCGTGGATGCCGGGCAGACGGATGATGGCCGCGCTGGGCCCGAAGACGCAAGAGCCCGCACGGATCTCGCCGTCCGTTTCCACTACGTCCGGCACGGGAAACTGCCAGGATTTTTCGTTGGTGACCACCTGCACAAAAGCGCCGCTTTGGGCGCGCCCGGGGATGAAGGCGACGGTCTCCCCGCCGCACTGGTGCTTGAAATACCACCCCGTAAAGCCCTTGGAACGCATACCGCAGCCCCCCTCCAATTTCTCTCCCTAGTATCTTCTGGCGGAGGAGGAAATATACGGCGGTAGGCTTTCGATGCTTACAGGACCCACTCCTGTTTGAGGCGGCGCAGCACCTTGCCGCAGCACTGTACGCTGTCCTCTTTGCCGATGGGGATGGGCGCGTAGCGCGGGTTTAGGCTGAGCAACCCCTCCCGACCACGCTGCTTGATGTACCCGTCGCCGTTGAGAATCCACAGGCCGACTTCGCCCAGATCGACCTCCGGCTGGCTGTGAACCAGCACCAAATCCCCGTCGCGGAACTCCGGTTCCATGGAGTCGCCCGTGACCTGTACAACGTAGTCCGACCCGCTGGTCTCAGGCAACAGACGGATGGAGAGCTGTTCGGTGGTGTTGTTGCCCACGAAGTTGCCCAGCCCAGCAGAGACCTTGTCCTGGAAAAAGGGGAGGGTCAGCGTCGCCCCCGCCGCTCGCGCGTGCTCCTTGAGCAGCACGGTATCCACCAGATCCCGTCCATACCGGTCCAGCGCGCGGTATCGGTCCAGATGCGCGCGCTCGGCGGGGGATAGGGGCGCCCGCGCGGCGGAAATATCCTGATAGAGATAGTTTGCGTCCACTTCCAGCACTTTGAGCAGCCGGTAGAGCACCGGTTCCTTGGGATGGCTGATTCCATTTTCATAATTGGCCACGGCCGAGGGCGTGACGCCTATGCGCCGGCCCAATTCCTTCTGCGTCAGACCCAGCTTTTCACGGGCCTCCCGAATGCGCAGTCCAATGCCCATAACCACACCTCCTGTGAGGAGAATAGCGCAAAAACCTGTTCTTGTCAAGGCGAAAATTCAAGAATCTTGATGATACAACGGGTGAAAAACAAAAAAGCGCCGTGCAAACGCACGGCGCTTTCTCGTTTCTTAGGCCTTGCCAATGGAGCCGAAGAGCTCCATCTTTTCCTT
>CAOKIU010000115.1 GCA_948468595.1 uncultured Christensenella sp. | reverse complement strand
TGATAGCCGTTTTCCTCGTGGAAGCCGTCCACGATGACCCTATGATCCTCCGGCCGCTGAATGCCGTGCTCGTTTAGCGCCCTTGCAAAGCCCTCCTCGCGGCCCTTGAGCAGGTTGGTCGCCAGTGGCCGGCGCGTGGGGAAGAGGATGTTCTTGCATCCCTTTTCCAGCAGGTGGTTGGCGGCCATGTAGCCGCTTTTGACGTGATCGGTCTCAATGACCACGGTGCGATCATCCAGCAGTTGCAGGTAGCTGGGCGTGCGGCCGATATAGACCTTGGGAAGGCTGCCGATGACGCCGCGGTGATCCACGCGCGCACCATAGAGGAAGATCATGCCGCTGACCTTGTGCTGGTGCAGGAGCTTGATATAGGCCTCCTCGCGCACAGAGGAGCCCCGCGTGCCGCAAATAAAGGTCGCGTAGCCCAGGTCGAAGAGGCGCTCCTCCAGCTTGACCACGATCTCGGCCAGGTGCTGGCTGGCAAGGTCGGGGTAGAGAATGCCCACCGCGGGGATGCGCTTGGTGCGCATGGACTGCGCGGTGATATCGGGACTATAGTGATAGCGCTCAATGACCTGGCGCACCCGCGCCTCCGTCTCCTTGGAAAACCTGCCGTTTTGATGAATGACGCGGGAGACCGTTGCCACGGAAACGCCCGCGATCTGGGCGATCTGCCGAAGGGATACCGGCTTTTCCTCTGTCATCTTGCGTGCGCCTCCCTCATCCTTGTGTCTGCTGAGCGCGCCCTGCGCGCTTCCCTTGTTATTCTAACAAACGCGGCGGCACAATTCAAGTGCGCAGGGAATTGCGAACTCCCTTCGAAATATGTTAAAATAGCTCGTAATAACTTCTCAAAACGCCAGGAGGGGTCCCCCATGAATGCACTGCGCCGTACCGCCCTATTTCTCGCCGCGCTCCTGATCTTATTGGCCGTGACTGCCTGCGCCGCGGGCGACCACGGTCTCTCGCCCAGCCATCCCGTACAGCTGACCATTTGGCACTATTACAACGGCACGCAAAAGGAATTGTTCGACCAGATGGTGGATCAATTCAACCAAACGGTGGGCGCGCAAAAGGGGATCATCATCTCAGCGCAATCGCAGGACGGGGTGAACGACTTGCAGAATGCCGTGCGCGACGCGGTGGACGGCAAGGTGGGCGCGCAAGAAGCGCCCGATATCTTCGCCGCCTATGCGGACATTGCCTACGCCTTCAATCAAGAGGGGCGGCTGGCAGACCTGGCCCAATACATGACCGAGGAGGAGATCGCCGCGTACATGGACTCCTATGTGGAGGAGGGGCGCCTTAGCGAGGAAAAGAGCTTTAAGATCTTCCCCATCGCCAAATCCACGGAATTCCTGTGCGTGAACAAAACGGTTTGGGATGCCTTCGCCCAAGAAACGGGCGTTGCGGCGGACCAGCTTTTAACCTGGGAAGGGGTAAGCGAGGTCGCGGCCATCTACTACGATTGGACGAACGCCAAGACCGAAGCGCCCGACGACGGCAAGGCCTTCTTTGGCCGGGACGACCTGGCCAATTACCTGATCGTGGGCGCCAAGCAGCTGGGCAAGGAGCTCTTCCGGGTGGAAAACGGGCAGGTGACCTACCAGCTAGACCGTCAGGTGCTGCGCCGTCTCTGGGACCAGCACTACGTGCCCTATGTCAAGGGATACTTTACGGCGGACGGGCGGTTCCGCTCGGACGATGCCAAGACCGGCGCGCTGATCGCCTACGTGGGCTCGACGAGCTCGGCCACGTACTTCCCCAGCGTCGTCACCGACGACGCCGGCACGGAGACCCCCATCGAGGGCATGGTGCTGCCGCTGCCCAATTTTGCGGGCACGGAGCCCTATGCCGTGCAGCAGGGCGCGGGCATGGTGGTGATGAAGTCGGATCAGGCGCGCGAATACGCCGCGACGCTCTTCCTCAAGTGGTTCACGCAGACGGAGAACAACATCCAATATTCCATTCAAACGGGGTACTTGCCCGTAACCAAGGAGGGCAACGACGCCGACGGCGTCCGCCGCGTGATGGAGGACCAGGGCCGCAATCCCGATGGCTTGAGCGAGCGGGCGGTGCTTCAGGGGCTTAACATCACCGGGAGCTACACCTTGTACACTTCCGCCCCCTTTGCCTACGGCAACGAAGCGCGCATGGCGGTGGGCAACTCGCTAAAGGACCTATGCTCCGCCGCACGGCAGGACATTTCCGAAAAGATGGCCGCGGGCGCGACCCGCGAGGAGGCTCAGGCGCCCCACTTGACGGACGAGGCGTTTGAAAACTGGGTCAAGGAACTGGAGGGAGAATTGAACGCGCTCCAATAGTGCGTGCGAGGTGTTATGGGCAAGAGAGGTAAATCGCTGGCGCGCAACAGCATATACAAAAGAATATTGTTCCCCGTCATTGTTCTGTTGTTGGGGCAGGCGCTGCTCTACCCCATCGTCTTTCAGGCCGGCGGCTTTTACCGCAAGCTGCGCGAAAACGCCTTTACCGCGCTGTCTGAGCGAGTGTCCAGCCGGAAAAACTACTTGGAAAACGACATGAACCATCGCTGGGCCAACTTTGACGAGAGTCAGACAAAGCTGCTCGCCCTCATCGACGGGGAGCTTGAGGACGCGCAGCGGACATATGCGGACATTCACAGCGACGCCGCGCTCAACGCGCGCCTTCTATCCGCCGTCTACGACGAGCTGGTTTACATGCTGCGCAAGCACTCGGTCACCGACGCCTTCATCATCCTGGACGGCCCGTCGGTCAAGGGCCGTCAGGACGCCTATGCCGGTCTCTATATCCGCGACGCGGACCCCACCACCTACAGCGATGAGGGAAGCGATTTGTTGCTGGAGCGCGGGCTGCCGGCGCTCTCCAAGGAAAAGGGCGTGCCGCTGGACGGGTACTGGCAGGGCAGCTTTACCTTTGAGGACGGAGAGACGCCCCGGGACTTCTTTTTCAAGCCCCTGGAGGCTGCGCGCGCGGCGGATCAAGAGGCGCGCGGACGCGCGGCGGACTTTGGCTACTGGTCGCAGGGTTTCTGCCTCAACCCCAAAGAGGCGCTCTACGTCAACGCCTACTCCCGCCCGCTCATCGCGGGGGATGGCACGGTCATCGGCGTGCTGGGTATTGGCCTTACCCAGAGCTATTTGGGCACGCAGCTTCCCTACCGCGAGCTCTCGGATCACAGCAACGCCGCCTATATTCTGGGCATAACCACCGACGGCGGGCAGAGCATCGAGCCCGTGGCAGTCTCCGGCCCGATCTACACGCAGTTTTTCCGCGGAAAGCACAATTTGAAGCTCGGGAGTACCGACTGGGAGGGCATTGTAGCCTTGACGCCGGACGTGGGGAATCAGGCGGTATACGCGAGCCTAACTCCCCTGCGCGTCTACGATCGCAACTCGCAGTTTGAACAGGAGCAATGGGTGTTGCTGGGCGTGATGGGCGAGGACGAACTGCTGGCTTTCTCCAAATCGCTGTACAACATGTTCAACGTCATCATGGGCGTGACCGTTCTGCTGGGCACGATGGTGGCCATTATCCTGGCCAAGCGCGTGACGCAGCCCATCCGGACGCTGGTGGTCGAATTGCGCGCCAGCGACCCGGACGAATCCATCCGCCTTAGAAAGGTGGACATTGCGGAGATCGACGCGCTCTCCGATTCCATTGAGGCGCTCTCGCGCGCGGTTAAGGACTCCGCCTCCAAGATCAGCAAGATCGTCGCCATGACGGGCACGAAGTTCGGGGTGTTTGAATTCAAATCGACTTCGCGCGTCTACTGCTCGGAGGGGCTGATGGCGCTGCTGGGCGTGGATGAGGACCGAAAGACGGGGTCCACCATCGCCAAGGAGGACTTTTCCGAGGCGATGCGCCGCTTGAGCGAGCACAAGCAGACCATCATGGGCGAAGCGGTCTACAAGCTGCCCGACGAGGATGGGGGCATCCGCTACCTGCGCATGAACACCCTCAAGGACGGGGAGAACACGCTGGGCACCCTCACCGACGTGACCCATGAGATTGAGGAAAAGCTCAAAATGGAGTATGAGCGCAACTACGATGTGCTCACGAACCTATACAACCTGCGCGCCTTCCGCGAGCGGACGAGCGATCTGTTCGACCATCCGGAGGCGCTCAAGAGCACCTGCCTGATCATGTGGGATCTGGACAACCTCAAGTACATCAACGACAACTACGGCCATGAATACGGCGACCTCTACATTCAGACCTTCTCCAAGCGCCTGATGC
>CAOKIU010000114.1 GCA_948468595.1 uncultured Christensenella sp. | reverse complement strand
GGACTTCGAGAACTGGTTCAAGACCGATGAGAAGGCTGAGGAGTACCGTCATCTGACTTGGGACGAGGAGCTTGAAGAGGCCGCCAAGCAGGTTGAGGACGCCAACAAGTCTGACGTTCGTCTGTAAGATACGACTTCATCAAGAGGGGGCAAGCTTGCCCCCTCTTTTGTATCGGAGGAAAGCGGGAATGACCGATCTAAAAAAGAAGAGGTTCCTACTCTACCTGGCGACTTTTCTGTTCTGGTTCGCGCAGTACGTCTATAACCCATATATGACGCCCTATCTGCTGGGGCTGAACATCACGGCGTCCTTTGCGGGGGTCATTGTGGGCATGTATGGCTCCACACAGCTGATTTGCCGCCTGCCGCTGGGGATTATGGCCGATCACGCGCAAAAGCACAAGCTGTTTATCCTGCTGGGCCTATTGCTGTGCGGCGCGGCCTCGCTGCTGCGCGTGCTGTCGCAGGACCCGGTGACGCTGCTCTGCGCCAACGCCATTTCCGGCGTGGCCTCCTCCATGTGGATCTCCTTTACCATCCTCAACTCGCTCTACTACGAGCCGCATGAGCTCTCCCGCTCCATCGGCAGCATCAACGCCGTCAACAACGCCGGCATCCTCTCGGCCTACATCCTGGGCGGATTGTTCTATCAGAAGCACGGCATGGTGCTGATGTTCTACATGAGCATGTTCGCGGGCTTCCTGGGCGCGGTGGTGGCGCTGTTCATCCGCGACGAGCCGCCCAAGGAGGGCGCGCTGCCGGTGGGACAATTGCTCACCGTGCTCAAGCAGCGGCGGCTCATCGTCTTTTCACTGTTGGCGACGTTGTTTCAGTTCATCGTCTTTGCCACGGCGAACTCCTTTTCCAGTCAGGTGATCAAGAGCATCGGCGTCAGCGCGGTGCAGCTGTCCATCTGCTCGGCGCTCTTCACGCTTGCGGGTGTGATCTCCTCCTATTTTGTCGGCACGAAAAGGGCGGCGGTCATCGGAGAGACGCGCCTGAGCGTCATTGGGTTTGGACTGCTGGCGCTGTACTGCCTGTTGTTGCCGCGCATGAACACCTTCCTCGGCATGGCGGTGATGCAGTTCATCGGCGGCTGCGGGGGAACGTCAGTCTTCTCCATCATCATGTCCGCCGCCATCCGCGATGTGCCGGGCGAGCAGCGCTCCACGGCGATGGGCTTTTTCCAGTCCGTCTACGCCCTGGGCATCATGGCCGGACCCTCGATCATGGGCAGCCTCATCGATTGGTTCAGCATCACGCCCGCTTTCTCCGTCATCGGGGTGATCTGCATCTTGACTGCGGCGGCCTATCCCCTAGTGCGCAAATTCGTGGAGCGCGGCAAGTCATCCGCTGCCGCCTGATGCGCAGGCCCCACACCTTTATGCGCAACTAAAAAAACGCCCCATGGGAATTTCGTCTCCCATGGGGCGTTTTTTTCTATCCTTGGTATTTCGCCACGAGCGCCACCCAGTCCTTGCGCGTCTCCCGCCGGAGGATGGAAAACCCGTTTTCCGCAAGAGCCGCCTCCACCTCATCCGCGCGGTCCGCGATGATGCCGGACGTGATGTAAAGACCGCCCTTGGCGATGAGTCGCGGCACGATGGCCGTCAGCGGCACAATGACGCCCGCCACGATGTTGGCCACCACAATGTCGTAACCCGTTCCCAGGGAGTCCACGAACCCATGGTCATCCAGCACGTTGCCCGCCACCACCTTGTAACGGGCGCGGTCGATTGCGTTGGCCTCGGCATTGTTGTAGGCAATGTCCACGGCATTGGGATCGATGTCCACGCCCACGGCGCTTTCCGCGCCCAGCAGAAGCGCGGCCACCGACAGGATGCCGCTCCCACAGCCCAGGTCGATGACCCTCATGCCGGGGCGCACCAGGGCGTCCAGCTGCGCCAAGCACATTTGCGTCGTCTCATGCGTCCCCGTGCCAAAGACCATGCCGGGGTCCATTTCCAGCACGATGCGCGAGGTCTCCTCCTCCAGCGCCTCCCAGGAGGGTTTGACGAGCAGGCGCTGACCGATCTGCATGGGCTTGTAAAACTGCTTCCAGTTGTTGGCCCAATCCTCGTCGCGCACCGTTTCCACCACGACCTCCAGGCTCCCCAGATCCAAGCCGTCCTTGACCTGGCGCAGGCCGGCAACCATCTCCCTGAGATCTTCGAGCTGCTTCTCCCCCACCGCGTTCTTGGTCAGGTATGCCCGCACGCAGGGCTGGCGCGCGGCCAGGACGCTCTCCGCATCCACATAGTCCCACCAGGCCGCGGTCTCATCCAGAATGCGCTGGGTGCTCGCCGCGTCTTCCACCAGTTCCACCTGCGTGATGCCAATGCTCTCCAATTTGTAGCAGAGCACGTCCAGGCCCTCCTCCGTGGTCATGACGGATACCTTATTCCAGTCCATTTCCTCTCCTCCAGTCAAAACTTCCCTCCTATTTTAGCGGATACGGGGCTGGATTGCAAGCCAAACGCAACGGGACTACAGGCGCGTGACAATGGCGTTGCCCGATTCGTAGCGCTTTAGCCCCAAGTGGAACAGGCCGCAGGCGGCGGCGGTGAAGAGGACCGTAAACCCAATGAGGAGCAGGAGCTTTAGGGGGTGGAAGTCGCGCACCAGCTCCAAGGGGATGTGCGCGATGAAGGTAGCGGGGATGAGCGTGAGCATGACGACGCGCACGGCGATGGGGTAGATGCCCTTGGGGTAGATGCTGAAATCCACGATGAACTCCACCGCAAGCGAGCTTAACACCTCGGTGCTGCCGAAAAAGAAGGAAAAGCTGTGGAAGAGCACGAGGGTGGCGGCGACGAGCACCGCGCCCAGCGCGCCGCACAGCAGGAACAGCGCCCACTGACCGGGGCCGGCGTTCTGGGTGACGGCAAAGAGGATGATGCCGTAGCCCACGTCCCCCCAGGCGATGACGCTGGACCGGGCGCACAGGATGTTGAGCAGCAGACGGCCGGGGTAGAGCAGATAGGTATCCAATTCGCCGGTGACGATCATGCGCGTCAGGTTGTTGCAGTTTTCAAAGCAAACCATGCACAGGCCGTAGGCAAACGGCGTGACGGACCAGAGGAACATCACGTCCCGAAAGTCATAGCCCCCGATCGCGCCGCCGATTCGGTCAAAGGCGATCATCCAAAAGAGCACGAAGGCGGCGTTGGAGACCACCATGCCCACGGCTTGGCCCAGGAAGGAGGCGCGGTACTCCATGGCGGAGGACAGGTTGATCTTGAAGTATTTGACGAGGATGCGCAGCGTTTTCATTTCGGTCAGCCTCCATTGATCTGCAGGGCGCGGCGCGCGCCGGAGAGCGCCCAGTTGGACAGCAGCACAAGGGTCACGACCCAGAATACCTGCCCGGCAAGGAGGTTCAAACAGTTCTGCCAGTCAAAGGCGACCAGCAGCTTTGCCGGGGCCCAGCCCACGTAGGAATAGGGCAGGCACTTGGCGATGGTCTGCGCCCAAGCGGGCAGGAACTCCACCGGCACGAACACGCCCAGGATGAAGAGCAGCTTACTGTGGATGAGAATGACGGCGGTATTTTCCTCCCAGACAAAGGCGGTGAGGCCCAGCGCCAGCATCATGTGGAAGTTGATGACGATGGAAAGCAGGACGCTCAGCAGCACAAGGGGAACCGATTCCAGCCGGAAGGTGGTCAGCGGGCCCACGGTGATTAGGCCCAGGACCACGGCCAGCGCGCCAAAGACGACGAAGGAAAACGCCATGTCCCCCAGCGAGGAGAGCAGGTGGTACGCGCCGTAGTTCATGGGCCGGTTGAGCTGGTAGGCGATGGAGCCGTTCTTGATGTCGTCATTCATCTGGCGAAAGACATTGGACCGGCAGGCAAAGGCGCACAGCTCGGTCATGCACAGGTACCAGAGCATCTGGTTGAGGGTCAGCCCCTCGACGCCGCCGTCCTGGTAGATGTCGCGCCAGAGGCTGAAGAAGATGAGGATGAACGCCGTGTACATGCACAGGCGGCCCGCCACGGCCGTGCGGTAGGCCATGGTGTTGCGCAGGCCCACGCGCAGCATCACCAGGTATTTTCTCATGCGTGATCCCCTCCGCTTTTGAAGATTTCGCTGATGATCTCCTCCATGGGCGGGTCCGTCACCGTGATGTCGGCGATGCCGCCCATGGCGGTGATGCGGGAGAGCACATCGCCCACGGGACAGGCGCGCGTATCCACGGAAAGGCGGATCTGGCCGGACTCGGATTCCAGCGCCGTCACGCCCGGCAGGCTGGGAAGGGTTCGGGGGGAATCCAGGCGGATGGTGATGACCTTTTTGTTGAGATAGTGGGTCTTTAAGTCCTCCACGGGCCGGTCCAGCACCAATTCGCCGTGGTCGATGACCACCGCCCGGCGGCAGAGCTGCTCCACATCCCCCGCGTCGTGGGAGGTCAGGAAAATGGTGGTGCCCCGCTCCCGATTGAGGTCCAGGATCAGCTCCCGGATGCTGTGCTTGACCACCACGTCCAGGCCGATGGTGGGTTCGTCCAGGAAGATGATGTCCGGGTCGTGCAGCAGGGAGGCGGCGATCTCGCAGCGGATGCGCTGGCCCAGGGACATCTTGCGCACGGGCTGGCCGAGCAGGTCCTGAAGCTCGAAGCGCTCGGTCAATTCACCGATGCG
>CAOKIU010000113.1 GCA_948468595.1 uncultured Christensenella sp. | reverse complement strand
GAGGTCGAGTTTGACGGCAAAGCCGGCTCCCTGACGGCGCTGCGCCGCGACGGCGTGACCTATCTTGCGGGCCCGCTCAACGCCTGCTTTGACCGGCCCGTCAGCGGCCTGGACTGCCAGCAGGGCTGGGGCTGGTGGGAGGCGTTCCGTCCCGTTCGGGAATTGACGCAGGAGTGCCGTTCCTTCCGCGTCTCCTTGATGGAGAAAGAGGCGATTGTCGACGCGGAGCACGCGCTGGGCAGCGACTGGGGCATCGCGGTGCGCTTTACTTACCGCATCACGTCGGCGGGCGTGCGGGCGGATGTGCACTTTGACGTGGACCCCGCCTTCCGCGCCCTGCCGCGCGTGGGGGTGGAGGCGGTTGTCGCGCCGGGCTTTGAACAGCTGACCTACCTTGGGCACGGCCCCAACGAGTGCTACGTAGACCGCCTGCTCAGCGCGCCCTACGGCCTGTACGAAACCACGGTGGACGGCACGCACTTTGCCTTCAATCCCCCCTCGGAAAACGGCGGGCATGAGGGCGTTCGCAGGGTGTCCCTTGCCGACGGCGCGGGGCATAGCTTGACCTTTACCCTCGCCCAGGACGCGCACTTTGACGCGCGCCATCAGAAAATCAGCGACTATTTTGGGGCCAGGCACGAGCACGAGCTCCCGCGGCGGCCCGAGACCTATTTGCACTTGGACGCGGCGCATGCGCCCATCGGCGGCGATATGGCCTGGTCCACCGGCGTGGACCTGAGCCAGATGCCCGCGGGCGGCGGCTATCACCTGCGCTTTGCCATCGAGGTGGGGGAGGCGTAGAGGTTCCATCAGGCCGCGCGGGCCGGGCGCAACGCCCTTGACGGCGCTCCCTCCCTGTTCCCGCTGGGGCGGGGAGGGCGGTCATTGAATATTTGCGCGCATACTTGACTTGGAGCGGGCTTTAGGGTGTAAAATCATAGGGAACACACGCCGCGGGAGACGCGGCGGATAAAACGGAAAGGAGCCAAAGACAATGGCGAAAGCAAAGGTATACTTTACCAGGGAAATCACGCCGGAGGCAGTGGTGCGGATGCTGGACGCGCTGGGGGCGCAGCTGCCGGGCAAGGTGGCCGTCAAGGTGCACTCGGGGGAGGTGGGCAACCAAAACTTCCTGCGCCCGGATTTTATGAAGCCGGCGATTGATCGCGTAAAGGGCACCGTTGTGGAGTGCAACACCGCCTACGCGGGCAAGCGCAACACCGCCAAGGCGCATTGGGAGACGATGAAGAGCCACGGCTGGACCGATGTTGCGAAGGTGGACATCCTGGACGAAGAGGGCGATATGGAGCTGCCCATCCCCGGTGGCAAGCAGATCCAGGTCAACTATGTGGGCGGTCACATGGCCAATTACGATTCCATGCTGGTGCTCTCGCACTTCAAGGGCCATCCCATGGGCGGCTTCGGCGGCGCGCTGAAGAACATTTCCATCGGCCTGGCCTCCGCCTATGGCAAGGCGTATATTCACGGTGCGGGCGAGCCTGAAAAGATCTGGACCGCGGACCACACGGCTTTCCTCGAGTCCATGGCGGACGCCGCCAGCTCCATCGCGGAGCGCTTCGCGGGCAAGATCGCCTATGTCAACGTCATGAAGAACATGTCTGTGGACTGCGACTGCTGCGCTGTGGCGGAGGACCCCGCCATAGCGGATATTGGCATTCTCTCCTCGCTGGACCCCGTGGCGCTGGATCAGGCGTGCTTGGACCTGGTCTACCAGTCGGACGATCCCGGCAAGGCGCACTTGCTTGAGCGCATCGAGTCCCGCAACGGCGTCCACACCGTGGAGGCCGCCGCCGCGCTCCATGTCGGCACGCGCGAGTACGAGTTGGTCGAGCTGTAATCCAATCCTGCGCCGCAGGGCGACAAAAAAGAAGGGGCTGTGCCCCTTCTTTTTTGTCCAACCAACCCCCCGCTTAGAGCGGGGGTTCCGGAAAGCATCAGGCGATAAGTCCATTCGTCAGCCCCTGTGCTAAAATGGAAGAGGTCTGCCAACCGCAACCATAACGAAAGGAGATAGACAAATGGACATAAATAGTTGATCACACACGGCGTGGAATAGCAAATACCCTATTGCATTTGCGCCAAAGTATTATTGGATAAGGTTGCGAACCTGAAGTATCGATTTGGGAATCGGCAGTTCTGTTGCAGAGGATGTTATGTAGAACAATAGGGCGCAACAAAAAGGCGATAGAAGAATACATCCGAAATCAATTGCAGGAAGACAAGGAATAAAGCAAGCCCGAGAGGGCGATCGGTAAAAGAGGGCTTTCAAGAGAGCCGCTTTAGCGGCCGCCCGAAAACAAGCTTGCGGTTGGCAGATGTTCAGAGCGCGTGTGCGCTGCCGGTATTTGGCCCTTATAGCGCGTTGCTCAAACCGCCGGCTTTGCCGGTGGTTATGATTTTAAATCGCGTCCCCTTGCAACGGGTGCGGAGAAAAGGAGGGAAGGCGCGATGCATCGCCGCCACGCAAGGACAGAGCGTACAAACCCTTGGCGCAGCGCGGCTAGACGCGCGATGGAAACCGAGGGACAACGCGGATGGAGGAGAGACCCGAGCGCAGCACCAAAGCGCGCAGGAATGGTACGTACATAAACGGGCACTTGAGGTTTTTCAGCGCAAGTTTCAGCCGTAGGGATCGTGTCTTAGCGCGATAGGCGCGCTGCGGGCGGCGCGCGGCCAGGCTGGCGGCAAGGGCCGTGGCGCTGGTGATGGCGGAGCTGATGCCCTCCAGGGAACTGGGGCTGATCAATCCCGCCGCCTCGCCGACCAGATAGACGCCCCCGCGCCCGCATTGGAAGCTGCCTAACCCGCGGGGCCTGAGCACCAGACAGGCCTCGGTCTTGATGGGCGCGCCAAAGTGGAAGCCAAAGGGCTCCAACCGCTTCTTCTGCGCCTCAAACGCGGCGCGGCAGTTCAGCGGCGCATACGCCCCGCCGAAGATGAGGGTTCCATCCTTGTGGATGGACCAGGAACAGCAGTCCGTGGCCGCGGGGTCGAAAATGCAGGAGTAAAAGGGATTGACTTTGGCGGGGTCCTCCCGAAACCACTGTTGGATGGCCACATAGGTGCGCGTGCGCAGCGCGGGGAAGAAGGTCCGCCGCACCAGGGAGCCCGCACCGTCCGCGCCCACCAGCACCGGCGCCTCGGCCGTGATCTCCGCCCCGTCTTCCCCGGCAAAGGTCACCCGATATAGCCCGTCCGCCTGGGCGATGCGCCGGCAGCGCGCCCTGCGGACCTCGACGTTGCGCCCCGCAAGGCTGAGCAGCCAGGCGTCAAACCTGCCGCGATCCACATTGATGTACAGGCGCGGATACCAGCGCGTCAACCCCGCGGCAACGTCGATGGTCTTGACGGAGAAGATCTGCGGGTCGACCAGCACGTCCTTGGGTAGCGTCAGGTCAAAGCGCGCCAGCGCCTTTTGCGCGTCGGGCGCGAGCAGTCCGCCGCACGGCTTCCCCCCGCGATTGCCGTCCAGCAGGAGAACGCGCTTGCTCTGATCGAGAATGCGCGCCAAAGTGCTCCCCGCGGGTCCCGCCCCCACGATGATGCAATCGTACTTCAACATAAAATTCAGCTCCCGAGCGTTCTTCATTGCAGCCAGTGAGAGAACGCGCAAGGAGCCGAATTTGTTTCGCGTTTTCGCTTATTTGCGGATAAAGGCGATGGCCGTGACTTGGGGCCCGGTGTGCGTGCCCACGATGCAGCCCACCGTAAGATCCGGCGCGGCGGAGGGATAGTCGCGGAACGCCTCCTTGATCTGCTTTAAGCCCTCGTCGTTGAAAGCGTGGGCGTAGTACACGGGATAGGCGGGGTCGATTTCCTCGTTGGCGTCCACCAGCTCGCGCATCAGCTTGATCGCCGCTTTGGTGCCGCGCGCCTTGCCCACCGCCGAAAGCACGCCGTCCTTAAGGCAGATGATGGGCTTGAGGTTGAGCGCGGACCCCAACAGCCCCGCGGCCTTGGATAGGCGCCCGCCCATCACCAGGTAGCGCAGCGTCTCCACCACTGCGTAAACGCGCACGCGGCCCGAGAGCGCCTCCAGTTCCTTGGCAATTTCCCGCGCCGCAAGCCCCTGATCCCGCTTCGACGCGGCGATTTCCACCATCAACGCCAGCGCCAGCGCCGTGGACTTGTTGTCCACAATGTGAATGTCCTCCCGGCCCAGCATCTCCCGCGCCACGCATGCGGAACCATAGGACCCGCTGAGCCCCGAGGAGATGGGCAGCACCAAAAGCTCCTCGTCCGGATAGCGGCCGAAGATCTCCAGCCATTCGTTTACCGTCACCTGCGAGGTCTTGGGCAGGTCCGCGCACTGCGGCAGCAATTCGTGGTAGAACGGTTCGTCCTGAATGTCCACCTTGTCCAGGTATTCCTTGCCGTCGATGCTGATCTTCATCGGGATGACCAGGTCCACATTAAACTTTTGAATCAGCTCCGGCGTCAGGTCCGAGGAGCTATCGGTTATCAATCTCATGGCTCATATCCCTCTTTTTTCACTTTGTTTTGGAAAAAGCGGCTCACGCTGTCCAGGCCGCGCAGGAAGGCGCAGGCCTCCTCGGCCGTGAGGCTGGCCAGGATGCCGCGCACCATCTCCTCATGAAAGCGCTGGTGCGCTTGGTCCGCCGCCTCCCCCCGCGCCGTCAGCCGGATGCGCTTGACGCGGCCGTCCCTTGCGTCCGCCTCCCGGATCAAGTATCCCTTTTTCTCCAACAGGCTCACCGTCGTGG
>CAOKIU010000112.1 GCA_948468595.1 uncultured Christensenella sp. | reverse complement strand
CCTATTATTGAGCGCCGGATTTTGACGCGGTTGGCCGGGAAGGGCTTGGCGCGGCGCTCTCTGCCGCGCTGGGACAGGCGTTTTTCACCCTCTCCATCGGCATGGGGTCCATGTCCATCTTCGGCAGCTATATCGGCCGGGAGCGCCGGCTGTTGGGCGAGGCGGTGACCATCGCGGCGCTGGATACCTTTGTCGCCTTCACCGCCGGGCTGATCATTCTGCCCGCCTGCTTTGCCTACGGCATCGACCCCGCCTCCGGCCCCGGCCTGGTGTTTGTCACGTTGCCCAATCTATTTAACGCCATGCCCATGGGCCGGCTATGGGGCAGTCTCTTTTTTCTGTTCATGATCTTCGCGGCGCTCTCGACGCTGGTGGCCGTGTTTGAGAACATACTCTCCTTTGGCGCCGATCTCTTTGGGTGGAGCCGCAAAAAGTCGTGCCTGATCAATCTGTTTGCCCTCATCCTCCTGTCCCTGCCCTGCGCGCTGGGCAGCAATCTGCTCGCCTTCTTCCAACCGCTGGGGCCGGGTTCGACGGTGATGGATCTGGAGGACTTCCTCATCTCGGGCAACCTCCAGCCGCTGGGCTCCATCGGCTATGTGCTCTTTTGCACTGCTTACGGCGGCTGGGGGTACAAGAACTTCCTGGCCGAGGCCAACGCCGGCGCGGGCCTGCGCTTTCCGCGCGCTGCGCGGCGGTACTGCCTCTTCTTCCTGCCCGCGGTGATCCTGCTGGTGATGGCGCAGGGCTACCTCTCCCTCTTCTCCTGAGGGGCCCGGCTTTGCCCCAAGCCCGCTCTTGGAGCCCTCCGCCCGTGCTCTCGCGGAAAAGGGGCCGGGTGGTCTCGCCGCATGGCCCGCGCAGGCGGTACGGGATAGGCGCTATGTCCTTCTCGTTTATCGGCCGGCTGCGAGCGCCCGGTGGGCGCGTTCATTTGTTCCGCGAACCGCATGGCACTGGCGGGCGATACGGGTTGAGCGCTCTTCCTTTCCCGGTGATCATCGGCGGAGGGCGTCCGGCTAAATCGCATATTTCCTGCGCGAAAAGGCAGTCTTGTCGCATACCCCCCGCAGGCGATGCGGAAAGGGGGCGCTCTGTCCTTCTCGTTTAGCGGCCGGCCGCGGGCGCCCGGTGGGCGCGTTCATTTGTTCCGCGAACCGCATGGCACTGGCGGGCGATACGGGTTGAGCGCTCTTCCCTTCCCGGTGATCATCGGTGGAGGGTGTCCCGCAAAATCGCATATTTCCTGCGCGAAGAGGCAGTCTTGTCGCATACCCCCGCGGGCGATGCGGAAAGGGGCGCTCTGTCCTTCTCGTTTAGCGGCCGGCTGCGGGCGCCCGGTGGGCGCGTTCATTTCTTCCGTCAACCGCATGGCCCTCGTGGGAGATATGAAAAGGGCGCTCTTCCCTTCCCGGTGATCATCGGTGGAGGGCGTCCCGCAAAATCGCATATTTCCTGCGCGGGGAGGCAGTCTTGTCGCATATCCTCCGCGGGCGATGCGGGTTGGGTGCTCTTCCCTCCCCGGTAATAATCGGCGGAGGGCGTCCCGCAAAATCGCATATTTCCTGCGCGGGGAGGTCGCCCCGCCGCATGGCCCTCGCCAGCGGCATGGGATGGGGCTTCATTCCTTCCCGGTTAACGATCCGACAAAGGTCGAGGGGAGCGGTTTTTTCCGCTCCCCTCGACCTTTGTCTACTTTTCCCGCGCGGCCTCGGCGGTCAGTTCCCTGCATGAAGGGTAGATCTCCGCAAAGCGCTCGATGGGTACGGGCACGCCCCAGGCCGCCTTTCCCGTCTCCACCGTGAAAGCGGGGATGCCCAGCGCCTGCACGCACCAATCCTTGTACCCGCCAAAGCTGTCTATCTCCGCCTTGCCGCTGGGGTCGCAGGCGTAGCCCGCCAGGTTGGCAAGGCGCAGGGCGAGCGCCTCATCGCGCCGGAGGGCCTCTCCGCTCTGGCCAAAGTACCAATAAATATACTCCCCGCGGGAGTGGTAGCTCAGCGTCACGGTGGGCTGGAACTCCAGCGTCAGCTGCACCAGCGCCTGCGTCTCGGGCTCGCTCTCGGCACGCTCCCCGCGGTAGAAGGCATAGGCTGGCCCGGCGGTCTCCCGCGGATCGGTCTGCTCCGCAAAGCGCGCGTCAAAATTGCGGTTCAGGTCCACGCCCCGGCCGTTTGCCTTCCACTGATCATGCGCTTGGCCGCTGCGGGCGATTAAGTCCTCCACCAGCGCGCGCGCTTCCTCGTCCTCAATCCAGCCCGCGCCCTCCTGGGCGATGCGCACGCCGTCCGGGTTGCACATGGGCACCAGCAGGAAGCACGCCTCGTCCAGCAGCGGCGCGTACTCCTCGCCGGATAAGTAGTCCTCGATCTGCGTCATGACCAGCTGCGCGTTGATCCACTCGCGGCCGTGCATCGCCGCCTGCACCAGGACCCGCCGCCCCGCGCCGTCGTTGCCCATTTTCAGCGCGTAGATGGGCTGGCCCAGATGGGAGGTCCCCACCAGGGCGAGCGCGGTTACGCCCGGATAGCGGCGGTTAAGCTGGGCAAGCTCGCGCGCGCAGGTATCGGGGCTGTAAAGCTGCGTATCCCGGGTGACGATGCCGGGCTCGCCGCAAGCCGGTATGTTCAATTCCTTACTCATGGGGTTTCCCTCCCTTTCCAGCGGCCGCGCACACATGGCGGCCGGCGGCGCGGCAAGGGCGGCGCATAGCGCGATCCCCGCCGCCGCCGCTGCCAGCGCGCGCAGCCATAAATCCCTATTCAAGCGCCAATTCCCCCATCACAATGTTGAGCGTGCCCTTGCTCCCGCGCCGCTGCGTGAGGGTGAAGGTGAGCCTTTGGCAGCCGGTTAAGTCCACTGTGATGTCGGTCAGGCTCGTCGTGTGGTCGCACCAGCCCGTTTCGTACACCGTCTCCCCGTCGGTGGCAACCGCCAGGTTGTAGGTGCCCGCCTGCGCGCCATCGGTCCAGACCTGGTCCGAGGAGACGAGGAAGGTCAGCTTTTTGTATTGCCCGCCCAAATCGTAGGCCGCCGAGACCTGCCCCTGCGCGCCCTCCTCCTTGCTGTCGATGGACGATGAGGGCACAAACCAGCCGATCCCGCTGACCTGCCGCGCCTCGTCCCCAATCAGCGCCATAAAGTCTCCCATATAGGCGGTGTTGGTCCACCGGTCAATATAGTAACGCGATGGAGCCTCCACAGGTTGCAGCTGGGTCAGCCGATTGGCGTGGAAGGGCGTGGGCTGAACCTGGCCGGCGCTCTGCGTCGGGGAGACGAGATCGTGCGCGCCGGCGCCGCGCCACGCCACGAACAATTGCCAGGCAAACAGGCCGCAGGCCCCAATTGCGGCGATTATTAGGGCGGCGAGCAGGGCGCGCCGCGCGCGCCCGCGCTTCTTGGGCTTGGCCGCCTCCTGCGGCACCGGCGTCCATTCCCCCTCCGCTTGCTGGGAAACATTGTCTGCCCTTTGGGGCTTTACGTCGTTGCCCTCCTGGTAGGGCGTCAGCAGCGAGCGCAGGATGGAGAGCGTGGCGTCCTCCCCCTTCTGCTTTTCGGGCAGCACGCCAAGAGGGCCGCGCGCAAAGGCGCTCTTTTTCGTCTCGTCGGTCAGAAGGTTGAAGGCCTCGAGCCTCTGCTTCCACTCGATGCCCGCGCACAGGGTGCGCAGCTGGGTGAGCGCGGGGTCCTCCCCCGCAAGGGGCGCGGGCAACTCCCCCGCAAGCTCGCTCAGCAGGCTGATGCGCGCCGCATCGGAGGGGGCCTTAAGCACGCCTTCCAGCCTCTGCTCCCATATCGTCTCGCGGCCGGCGGCCGCCGCGGCGAACTTGCGCCGCAGTTCCTGCATCTGCCGCCCGCAAGGCGCGCCCGCCGGAAGGGCGAAGAGGACATAGTCGCGGTTTTCAGCCGCAAAGCGGCGGCGCTCCGCTGTGGACGCGCACGCGGCCAGGCCCGCCTCCAGCCGGGTGGCGATGTCGCGCTGCTCCTGCTCCAACAGGGCGCGATAGGCGGTCAGGCCCTCTTCCTCCCCCTCTTGCCGGGCGGGCAGCGCCGAAAGGGCGCGGGTGACGGCGGGCAGGCGCGCGACGTCCTGCGGGTCGGGCTGGAACGCCTCGGCCTTGCGCGCCCAGGCGGTGCGCTTGCATTCCCGCGCCTGCCGTTCCTCCTCTTTGCGACTGAGAATGCGCTCCACCGCGGCGCAGATCGCGTCAAACTCCTTGCAGGGCGCGCCCTCGTAAAGCGGCTTGGCAGGCGCCAAGAAGTTTGACGCAAAGGACTGCGCCTGGCGCACGGCCTTTGCGCTGTCGCCGCTCTTTTTCGCAAAGGCGCTGGCAAACGCGCTCCAGCGCTGCCGCAGGTATTCCCATAGCTCCTCGCGGAACGCGGTAAGGGCCTGGCCCTCGCCCTCCTTTTGCGGCGGCAGGCCGTTTAGCGTCTCTATGGCGCAGCGCAGCGCCTTGGCCGGCTCCGCGTCAAGGGCCTCAAGCGCCGCGCGCAGGCCGTCCACGTCCACCTCCGGGCGGTCCGGCGTAGCAACCGCGGTGGGGTCCTCCGCCCGCTGCTGGGCGTCCAGGCACGCGGCGAGCTCCTGGCGCAGGCGCGTCAGGGCTTCGGGCTCACCCTCCCGCCTTTCGGGCAGGCGGGACAGCGTCTCCCCGGCGTACTGCGCGCGGGCGCTGCCCAGGCGCGGCAGGCGGCGGAATCGAGAGAGCATCGCAAAGTACGCGCGCCCTTCTTCCTCCGGCGGCGCGGGCCGCTCCTCCGCGCTCGCTTCCAACAGCGCCTGCC
>CAOKIU010000111.1 GCA_948468595.1 uncultured Christensenella sp. | reverse complement strand
ATGCGCGGCCGCGCCGGCGGCCACTTGGCTAAGACGAGAACGCGCGCAGAACCAAAGCGCCCGCAATCCCATCAGGGTTGCGGGCGCTTTCATGCGGACGCGGATTCCTTCCACCGGTAAAGCCATGCAGGCCCCTTCATGCGCGGCGGTATCGGCGACCGTTTGGCCAAGACGAGAACGCGCGAAAAACCAAAGTACCCGCAGCGCGATGGGAACTGCGCCCGCCGCCTTTCGCCCGCAGGCTGTGTAGCCCCTTTATGCGCGGCTTGCGTTCACTTCGCTAAAACAAACGAGAACGCGCGGAGTACCAAAGCATCCGCAGTGCGATGGGAACTGCGCCCGCTGTTTTTATCAGTAGGCCGGGATAAAATGAGAACGCACGGAAAACCAAGCGCCCGCAGCCCGATCAGGGTTGCGGGCGCTTTCGCGCGGTCGCGGTCTCTTACCACTCATGGGCCGTGCAGGCGTTCCGTAAGAGCGCGATACCGGCAAGCGCAGCGCTGCCGTAAGCCCATCAGGCGTGGCAGAGCCGGCGACCGTTTGGCTTGAACGAGAATGCGCAAAGGACCAACCCGCCCGCAGTCCAACAGGGATTGCGAGTGCCGCCTCCCCTCCCTAGGCCATGCAGTCCCCTTCATGCGCGGCGATACCGGCGGCCATTTGGCTAAGACGAGGACGAGCGGAGAAACAAAGCGCCCGCAATCCGAGGAGTTGCGGGCACTTCCCAACTGTAAGCCGTGCGGGCCCATCATGCGTGACAGAGCCGGCGACCGTTTGGCTTGAACGAGAACGCGCAAAGGACCGACCCGCCCGCAGTCCAACAGGGGTTGCGAGTGCCGCCTCCCCTCCCTAGGCCATGCGGTCCCCTTCATGCGCAGCGATACCGGCGGCCATTTGGCTAAGACGAGGATGAGCGGAGAAACAAAGCGCCCGCAATCCGAGGGGTTGCGGGCGCTTCCCAACTGTAAGCCGTGCAGGCCCATCAGGCGTGGCAGAGCCGGCGACCGTTTGGCTTGAACGAGAACGCGCAAAGGACCGACCCGCCCGCAGTCCAACAGGGGTTGCGAGTGCCGCCTCCCGCCAGCGGGCTGTAAAGGCTCTTCAGGCGCGGCTTGCCGGCGGCCGTGCTAAAAGAAAAACGCGCGGTGAACCAAGTCGCCCATAGCTCGATAGAGATTCGCCCGCCGTCACGCCGTCAGGCGCTCCGCCCTCACCCGCGCGAGGGGAAAATTGGCAGCGCCCGCAGCCCAATAAGGGTTGCGGGCGCTGTTTCCTCTGCCGGTGGACCCGCGCAGCCCATCCGCAAGGCGCTGGGACGGGCGCCGTCACTGTGCGGAGGCCTTGTCCAGGCGCGCAAGGGCGCTGATGAGGATGGAGGCGTGGTCAAAGGCGAAGCCCTCCTGGCTTACGACGGTGCAGGTGCGGGCGAGGCCAAAGGGAGTCGAGCGCGCCTTAACCTCGGCCTCGGCGCGCAAGAGGATTCCCTCTTCGCGCAGGGTGAGCAGGGCGCGCGTCCCCCTTAGCTGAAAGCAGACGTCGAAAAAGCGCGCGTCTTTGGCGTCGTCTCCCGCGCGCGGCGGCAACGCGCCCTCGGGCAGCAGCGCGGCGTAGGCTTGGGACATCACCCAGGCGCGCGGGTCGCGGCCCGGCGCGCTGAACAGGCCCAGCGGAAAGAGCGTCAGACCCTCTAGGTGCGTCTCCTCGCGCAGCTCGCGCGCGGCGGCGGCGTGGGCCTCCTCATCCGGGTTCACAAAGCCCCCCGGCAGCGCCCAGCAGCCAAGGTAGGGGTGCCCGCCCCGGCGGATCAGCAGCGCGCGCAGGCCGCCCTGGCCCCTTTGAAACACCGCGATATCCACCGTCACCGAAGGCCGCGGGTAGTCCTTTTGACGGTAGCTTGCCAGGAACTCTCGCTCTGTCAGACCGTTTTTGTCGCGCGTCTCCATGCCCAATCCCCCTAGTTCTGTCCGTAATAGGCGTCCGGGCCGTGCTTGCGCAGGAAATGCTTGTCCATCAGCTCGCGCTGCATGGGCGCTAGGTGCGGATCGAGCATCAGGTCGTGCCAGGCCATGAAGGCGACCTCCTCCAGGACCACGGCGTTGTGTACCGCGGTCAAGGGGTCGGGGCCCCAGGCAAAGGGGCCGTGGCTGTGGACCAGCACCGCCGGCACGCGCGCAGGGTCGATGCGCTGGAAGCGCTCGACAATCACCGCGCCCGTCTCCCATTCGTATTCTCCCGCGATCTCCTCGGGCGTCATGCGCCGGGTGCAGGGAATTTCACCGTAAAAGTAGTCCGCGTGCGTCGTGCCCAGGGCGGGAATGCCGCGCCCTGCCTGCGCCATGAGGGTGGCCCAGCGGCTGTGGGTGTGCACGATGCCGCCCAGCGCCGGGAAGGCGCGGTAGAGCATCCGATGCGTGGGGGTGTCGGAGGAGGGCTTGAGGCGGCCCTCCACGCGCTGGCCGGAGGCCAGGTCCACCACCACCATGTCCTCGGGGGTCATCTCGCCGTACTCCACGCCGCTGGGCTTGATGACCATAAGGCCGCGCTCCCGGTCGACGCCGCTGACATTGCCCCAGGTAAAGGTGACCAAGCCGTGCTGGGGCAGCAGCAGGTTGGCCTTGCAAACCAGGGCCTTGAGTTCTTCCAGCATATCAATCCGCCTGCGCTTTCTTGACGCGCTTCAAGCGCTTCATCACGTCGTTGGCCCCGCGGCCGAAATAATCGTGCAGCGCGACGTACTCCTTAAACAGCTCGTCGTAGACCGCCGCGTTTTCGGGGATGGGGGTGTAGACCAGGTTCTTGGTGCGGCCCATGGCCCTGGCCGCGGTGAAGATATCGTCGTAGCCTCCCGCGGCCGCGCCCGCGGCCACCGAGGCGAAGATGGCGCTGCCCAGCGCCGGACCCTGCGCGGAGCCGGCGATCTTAATGGGCATGCCCAGCACGTCGGCATAGATCTGCATGGCCATGGCGTTCTTCTGGGAAATGCCGCCGGAGGCGAAGAACTCCTCCACCGGCACGCCGTTTGCGCGGTAGTTCTCGATGATCTCCCGCGTGCCATAGGCCGTGGCCTCGATCAGGGCGCGGTACATCTCCTCCGGCTTGGTGGCCAGCGTCATGCCCAGCATCATGCCCGTCAGGTCCACGTCCACCAGCACCGAGCGGTTGCCGTTCCACCAATCCAGCGCCATCAGGCCGCTCTGGCCGGGCTTTAAGCGCTCCGCCTTTTCGGTCAAATAGGCATGGATGTCCTTGCCCTGGGCCTGGGCCTCCTGCTCGTAGGCGGCGGGCACGCAGTTTTCCACAAACCAGGCAAAGTGGTCGCCCACGCAGCTTTGGCCCGCCTCGTAGCCGTAGTAGCCGGGCAGTACGCCGCCGTAGACCACGCCGCACATGCCGGGCACCTGCTTTTCCTCCTCGGCCATCATGATGTGGCAGGTGGAGGTGCCCATGATCGCCAGCATCTTGGCCGGGCCGTCGATGCCCACCGCCGGCACGCACACGTGCGCGTCCACATTGCCCACCGATACGGCGGTGCCCTCCATAAGGCCCGTCAGCGCCGCCGCCTTTGCGGTCAGGCGGCCTGCGCACTGGCCCAGCGGGGTGATGGTGGTGCCCAGCTTCTCCTCCACCACGTTTTCAAGGCGGGGGTCCAGCGCGGAAAAGAAGGCGGGGCTGGGGTAGCCGGTGTTCTTGTTCCAGATCTCCTTATAGCCCGCGGTGCAGCTGTTGCGCGTCTCGCATCCGCACAGCTGCCAGACGATCCAGTCCGCCGCCTCGATGAAGCGGTCGGCCGCGCGGTAGATATCCGGGTCCTCGTCCAGCACCTGCCAGATCTTGGGGATGGCCCACTCGCTGCTGATCTTCCCGCCGTAGTTCTTCAGCCACGCCTCGCCGCGCTGGGCCGCGATTTCGTTTAGGCGGTTGGCCTTGTCCTGCGCCGCGTGGTGCTTCCAGAGCTTGACGTAGGCGTTGGGCTTGCGCTCATACTCCGCAAGGAAGCAAAGCGGCGTGCCGTCCGCCTTGACGGGCAGCAGGGTGCAGGCGGTAAAGTCCGTGCCCACGCCGATGACGTCGCGCGCGGACACGCCGCTCTTTTTAAGCACAGCCGGTATGGTGTGGGCGAGCACGTCCAGATAATCCTGCGGGTGCTGTAGCGCCCAGTCCGTGCCCAGCTTCACCCCGCAGGGGAGCTGTTCGTCCATCACCGCGTGCGGGTAGTCGTAAACGGCGTCGGCCAGCTCCTCGCCCGTGCGGGCGTTGACCAGCACCGCGCGGCCGCTCAGGGTGCCGTAGTCCACGCCGATGGTATACTTTTCCATGGTCATCGCACCTTTCCTCCTCATGGGCGCGCAGGATTCGCCCGCTGCGCGCCTGTCCTGTTTCCATCTTACAACAGAAAGGCGCAGGAATCAAGATTCACCCGCGCGCGGCGCGCCGGATGCGGTCCCGGTTGCGCGGTAGCAAAGGCCCCTCGAAAAAGGGCAGCGCCAAGCCCTGGCGGCGGCGAGAAAACAGACCACCCGCCGTGGCCGGGATGTCCTCCCCCGGCGGGCGCGTGGCCCAAAGGCTACGGAGCGCAGCCGAGGCCGCCCAGCCGCGTGCCGCTCAAACGCAAAGGCCCCTCGAAGAAAGGCAGAGCCAAGCCCTGCGGCGGCGAGAAAAACAAAGCTGGCGTGTGCTAGCTTTTCGCCGCGCCGGGATGTCGTCGCCCCAGCGGGCGCGCGGCTAAAGGCAGGAGGCGGGGCATCGTCCGCACGGGGGGATTCCTTTGACCGCGCGCGGCCGCTCATGGGGACCGGAGCCGGCCGGGACCGCCCAGCCAGGTGCCGCACCAGCGCAAAGGCCCCTCGAAAAAAGGCAGAGCCAAGCCCTGGCGGCGAGAAAAACAAA
>CAOKIU010000110.1 GCA_948468595.1 uncultured Christensenella sp. | reverse complement strand
TGTTGAATACGTCGGGATGCGCCTTTTCGATCTCGTCAAAGAGCACTACGGAGTAGGGCTTGCGGCGCACGGCCTCGGTCAGCTGGCCGCCCTCCTCGTGGCCCACGTAGCCGGGAGGCGAGCCGATCATGCGCGATACGGCGTACTTTTCCATGTATTCGGACATGTCGATGCGCACCATGGCGCTCTCGTCACCGAACATGGCCTGGGCAAGGGCTTTGCAAAGCTCGGTTTTGCCCACGCCCGTCGGCCCCAGGAAGATAAAGGAGCCGATGGGCCGCCGAACGTCCTTGAGCCCTGCGCGCGCTCTGCGAATGGCGCGCGCCACGGCGCTGACGGCCTCGTCCTGGCCGATGACGCGGCTGTGCAGCGTCTCCTCCAGGTTGAGCAGGCGCGCCGACTCGTCCTCGGTGAGCTTGGTGACGGGGATGTGCGTCCAGGAGGCGACGATTTGGGCAATCTCCTCCTCGCCCACCTCCTTTTGCACGGTGGAGCGGTTGTCCTCCCACGCCTTGCGCTGGGCCTCCATGTCGGCGTGAATGGCGCGCTCTTCGTCGCGCACCCGGGCGGCGCGCTCAAAGTCCTGGTGGGCGATGGCCTCTTCCTTTTCCTTGGTCAGTTGGGCGAGCTTCTCCTCCGTCTGCTTCATGTCCGGCGGCGTGATGAAGGAGCGGATGCGCACGCGGGAAGCGGCCTCGTCGATTAAGTCAATGGCCTTATCGGGCAGATAGCGGTCGGTGATGTACCGGTCGGAGAGCTGCACGGCGGCCCGAATGGCCTCGTCGGTAATGCGGACCTTGTGGTGCGCTTCATAGCGGTCTCTCAATCCCTTTAGGATCTCCACGGCCTCTTCCTTGCTGGGCTCGCCCACCTGAACCGGCTGGAAGCGCCGCTCCAGGGCGGCGTCCTTTTCCACGTGCTTTCGGTATTCGTCCAGGGTAGTCGCGCCGATGCACTGAATCTCGCCCCTGGCCAGGGCGGGCTTGAGGATGTTGGCCGCATCGATGGCGCCCTCGGCCGCGCCGGCGCCAATGAGGGTATGGATCTCGTCGATAAAGAGGATGATGCTCTTGTCGCGCTTGAGCTCCTCCATGACGTTCTTCATGCGCTCCTCAAACTCGCCGCGGTACTTGGCCCCCGCCAGCATGCCCGCCAGGTCCAGCGCGACGATGCGCTTGCCGCGCAGCAGCTCGGGCACATTGCCCTCGACAATCTTTTGCGCCAAACCCTCCGCCACGGCGGACTTTCCCACGCCCGGTTCGCCAATGAGCACGGGATTGTTCTTGGTTCTGCGCGAGAGAATCTGAATGATGCGCTCGATCTCCTCCGCGCGGCCGATCACCGGGTCCAGCTCGCCCGCGCGCGCCGCCGCGGTCAGGTCGCGGCCGTACTGCATCAGCGTGGGCGCGCGCTCGCTGCCCTGGGGCGCGGCGGCTCCCGCCCGGCCCGGCTCCCCCGCGGGGCCGGAACTAGGCTGTTGGCCGCGCTTTTTCAGGTCCTCCACGGTGGCGGCGACCATCTTTTCGTATAGTTCGCGGGTGTTAACGCCCAAGTCGCGCAGCACGCGGTTGGCCACGCCCTCGGTCTCCAGCAGCAGCGCAAAGAGCAGGTGCTCGGTGCCCACGTAATTTTGGCCCAGCTTGTTGGCCTCTGTCTTGCTCATTTCCAGCACGCGCTTGGTGCGCGGGGTGTAGCCAAAGGCGTCGGAGAAATTGAAGTCCCCCTGCCCCACCAGATCCTCAATCTCCTCCACCACGCGCTCATAGGTCACGCCCAGCTGCGTAAGCAGCGTGCTGACCGAGGACTTTTCCTTGACGGTTCCCAGCAGGAGATGTTCGGTGCCCACGTAGTTGTGGCCCATGCGGCGCGCCTCCTCCTGGGCGATGATGAGCACGCGCTGCGCGCCCTTGGTAAAGCTATCGAAAAAGTTCATGCAAAAAACCTCCGTTTCTCTGTCGGTATCGGAGACTGTGCCGCCCTCTGCTCGCCGGTTTTGCGCAGCATCGCGCTCCGGCCGGCGGCTTTCCTCCGTGCGGCGCGCACTGGCTTTGCGCATTGGGGTTGGCGCCAAATCCAATCAGGGATCGATTCGCTCGCCGCGCATGAGGGGGCGGAAGATGCGCCCGCACCAGTGGTCCAGGCGTCTTGACAACCAGTCCTCCTTAACGTAGCGCGGGCCCTGGCAGACGATGAAGAGCAGCACGGCCAGCGCAAAGAGCATGTCATACGCCCGTGCGTCCACGCAACTGCCCGACGCCTCCTCATAGCCCGCTTTAAGCGCCATGCACAGCTCTGGGGCGTTCAGCGCGGAACAGGGGACCGCCAAGTCCATGACCGCGTGGCCATCGCCGGAGAGGGAAAAATCGATGGGCGCGAGTCCCTCCTTTGTGACGATCAGGTTGCCGGGCGATAGGTCCGCGTGCACGCGGAAGAAGGGCTGCCCGCGCTCCGCGTCTTCCAGGAAGCGCCCAATGCCCTCCAGCGCCAGCGCCACGTCTCGGGCGTGCGCCGCGGAAAGCACCCCCTTCCGCGCCAGTTCCTCCGCCCGGCGGGCACAGCGCTCCGCAAGCGCGGCGTCGTAGCGGAGAGGGGCAGGGCCGCGGGAGAGCCGGCGCGACACCGCGTGCAGCTCCGCGATGCGCCGGCCCCATTGGCGGCAGCGCGCGGGGGTCAGCGGCGCTTTGCCCGCGTCCTCCCCCGCAAGCCAGGTCAAAAGCGTTGCGGGCGCGCCGCCTGAAAGGCGGGTGGCCCATTGACCGCGAAGGTTTCGAACGGGGCGCTGCAAGGGGGCAAACCCCGCCTGACCCAGCGCTTCGATATAGTCCAGCTCGCTTTCACAGCGCGCCGCGCGATCCGCGCTCGGGGCCAGCAGTTCGGTCTCAAAGCCCGACGCCGAGCGGTGGACGCGCAGCAGAAACCGCTCCTCCACGCAATAGGTGAGATTTTCGTTGTGCCGGATGAGCCGGACGCGCGCGTTGCCCAGACCGTAGGCGGCCAACGCCCCGCAATGTCCATGTTCATCCCCTCCCGCCCATCGTCAGGCCAGCGTCTTGCGGATGATCCCGGCGCGCAGCTCGTCGCGCTCCATCTGGCTTAAGGGCCGGCCCGCGTCGCGCTCCAAGGTGGCGGGCTGCACCTTGACCATCAGCTGGCTGAGCTGCTGGGGGGAGAGCTTGACAAAGCCCAGGTCCGCCGCCAAGCGCGCGTGGGAGAGCCTGGTCATAAACTCCTTGGTGGTCATCAGCCGCGCATGGGTAAACACCCCGAAGGAGCGCATCAGCTTATCCTCCAGCTGAGCGCGGCCCTGCTGCAACAGCATTTCCCGCGCGGCGCGCTCCCGGCCAATGACCTGCTGGGCGGTGTCGGAGAGCAGGCGCAGGATCTCCTCCTCCGTGCGGCCCAGGGTGATCTGGTTGGAGAGCTGGTAAAGGTTGCCGCTGGCCTCGCTGCCCTCACCGTACAGCCCGCGCACGGTCAGGCCCAGTTGCGATACCGCGTGGATGACCTGCCCCGTCTGCGAAAGCATCGCAAGCCCGGCCAGATGCAGCATCACCGAGGCGCGCATGCCCGTGCCCGTGTTGGTGGGGCAGGCGGTCAGGTATCCCCAATCCGGATCAAAGGCGAAGCGCTCCGCGCGCTCAATCTGACGGTCCGCGCGGTCGGCCAGCTCCATCGCGCCGCCCAGCTGCAATCCCGGCAGCATTGCCTGCACGCGCAGGTGGTCCTCCTCGCCAACCATGATGGAGACTGTCTTTTCTTCGTTGAGCAGCACGGCCGCGCCGTCCTTTGCGGCCAGCTCCGGGGAGATCAGGTGCTCCTCCACCAGCACGCCGCGCGCGTTCTTGCCAAGGTCCGCCATCCTCTTTAGGGTGTAGCGCTCCTTCTCAAGCGCGTTGGCGGTGCGCTCAATGATTTTTTCGCTGTCCTGGCGGCTCATGCGCGTGGGGAAGGGCACGTCCGCATAGTTGCGCGCCAGCCTAACGCGGCTGGACTGGGCGATGGTGTTCATGGGATCGACGATCTCCATCATGCTCCCCCCTCCTTCCCGTCCGGCGCCTTTTCTCTTGTGCTCAAGTCGCGGATGCGGTCGCGCAGCACCGCCGCGCGCTCAAAGTCCTCGGCGGCCACCGCCTGATCCATCTGTCGCTTTAGGTCGTCCACCTGCTGCCGGTGGAGCCGCTCGCCCTCCAGGTAGGCCGGCACCTTGCCCACGTGGTGCGCGTGGCCGTGGATGCTCTTTAGGGTCTTTTTCATATTATCGCCAAAGGCGGCGTAGCAATTCGCGCACCCCAGCCGCCCGCTCTTTTGGAACTCCTCGTAGGTCTGCCCGCAGGCGTCGCAGCGCAGGGTCTCCTTCGGCTCCGCTTGCGGCTGCGCGCCCAGCAATTGGGAGAGCAGGTCGCCCACCTTCAGCCCGCCCAGTATCTGGGCGTTGCGCTTCTTCAAGCACTGGGGGCAGAGGTTTTCCTCCTTCTTGTTCTCTCCGATGATCGTGGATATGCGAATGGTCGCTTGGTTCTGCCCGCATTCGTCACATAGCATCCTGACTTTCCTCCTTTGAAGCGCACAGCAGCATGCTGCTGAGTATTTCCGCCCGCAGGCGCGCCGCGCCCTCGTCCGACCCGATGATTTCCTCTCCCACGGCCGATAGCATCAGCCGGGCCTGCGGCAGGGAGAGTATGCCGCCGCCGCACAGGGCGGTGAGCAACTGCGCCGCCTGCGCATAGTCGATCGCCGGGCCCATGGCCCTGCACACCGCGTCCAAATACTGCACCCTTGTGCGGTCGATGCGGATCACGCGCACAAACCCGCCCCCGCCCCGGCGCGACTCCACGCGAAATCCGTGCGCGGGCGTAAACCGCGTGGCCAACACATAGTTGATCTGCGACGGCGCGCAGGAAAACCGCGCGGCCAGGATGTTGCGCTGCAATTCCACTTGCGGCTGTTCCTCCAAAAGGCGCAGGAGATCGGAAGAGCGTCGTGTAGGGAA
>CAOKIU010000109.1 GCA_948468595.1 uncultured Christensenella sp. | reverse complement strand
CCTCACGTCGAATCCTCACGCCCGGAAACGCCCCGCCCCCGAAACACCTTCCCGGTAAAATCACCTGCAATCTTCCCTTGCCGCCAATGCACGCCGCGCTGCAAATCCCAACGCACCTCAAGCGCACCCTCTTCCCCAAAGTCTCCCCCAGCGCCCCGGCGCAACCTCCCCAAAGCGCCTCCCCCGGCAAACCGCCCAACCGAAATCCCCATCCCCGAACCGCGCACCCGCCCCCAGGCGCACCGCAGCCCCTCACGTCGAATCCTCACGCCCGGAAACGCCCCGCCCCCGAAACACCTTCCCGGCAAATCCACCCGCGCCGCCAACGCGCGCCCATCCCGCAGTCCCCTGCGCCCGGCAAACCGCCCCACCGAAATCCCCCCCGAACCGCGCGCCCGCCCCCAGGCGCACCACATCCCCTCACGCCGAATCCTCGCCCTCGCAAACGCCCCCGAAGCACCCTCCCGGCAAATCCGCCCCCCATCCGCCAAAAAGCGGAACAGCGCCGCACACGCAGCGCCGTTCCGCTCAAAGACACGGTATTTCTCTTTCAGGAGACATTGTTGCACCGGTTGTCCAGCCGGCGCACGAGGCCGGCAAAATCGGGGTTGTCGCGGAAGATGAGCACGCGCTGGTTCCTTCGCGCGGTCTGATCCCCTTTGGCCGTGACGGTGCACAGCACGTCCACATACTCCCCGTAAAACCGCAGGCGGCTAACCTGGTCGATGATCTGCACCTGCGCGTTTTGCCCGGTCCTGTCCGCCAGGGCCTCTTCAAAGCGCGCCTCCTCAAAGCGCGCCTGCGGGGAGGGCAGGTCCCTCCAGCGCACGCGGTAGATGCGGCCGTCCTTGGCCCGCACCACCGAGGCCGCCGCCGCATTGATCAGGTCTCCATCCGGCCGGCCGCTCAAATCGCCCAGGACGCAAGCCGCAACCCCCAGCGCCGCGACCGTCCCCAGCGCGATCAGGGAGCCCATCTTCAGCGCGCCGGACTCGCCAACGGCAAAGCTCACCACCGCCCACGCAGCGGCCGCCAGCGTCACAATCGCCCAAAGTGTGCGCGTGCGCTGGCGCTGTTTCACCCATTCCGGGTTGTTTTGGGCCACCTGCATATATCCCCTGTAGGTGTGGTATTTCGCATAAGGATTCATAACCGAACCGCCCCCATGCCTTAAGATGATGGTCTATTGTAGCAGAAACCGGAGCAAATCACAAGCAAAATTCGCAAGCACGGCCCCGTGGCGCAAAAAAAGGCCGCCCCTTTCCCATTGAAAAGGGCGGCCGGCGTTGTCTCATGCCCGGCTGGGGCCAATGGCGCCGCTGCGCACCAGGCGGATCAGCGCCTCCGTCGCGCGGCGGTCAAACTGCGCCTCCAGGTCGTAGAGCTCCTGGGCGGCTTCTTCATAGGATTTGACGCGGTTGTAGCCGCGGTCGGTGGTCATGGCGTCAAAGCAGTCGGCCACGGCCACAATGCGCGCGGGGAGGCTGATCTCCTGCGCGGTGAGGCGGCGCGGGTATCCGGTGCCATCCAGCCGCTCGTGGTGGTTTTGGGCAACCTCCGCCACCGGCGCGCCGAATCGTCCCCTTAGAATCGCGGCGCTCTCCACCGGGTGCCGCTGAATCGCCGCATACTCCTGGGGCGTGAGGCGGCCGGGCTTTTTGAGGATCTCGTCGGGCACCTGGCACTTGCCCACATCGTGAAAGAGGGAGGCCATGATGATCTCCTCCATGGAGATTCCCGTCTCCTGCGCGCCCAGCTCCAGGTACAGCGCCTTGGAAAGGCGCATCACGCTCAGGCTGTGCTGATAGGTATAGTGGTCCTTTTCATTGATGCGCCTGAGCATGTCCATCAGCTCCTGCTGAAAGCCCATCACATCGCTAAATACGCGCCGGTTGGCCACATAGAGCAGCTGCGTCTCCTCCGTGGCGGAGCAGAACACCTGCTTCTTCAGGCCCAGGGCGTAGAAGCTGTCCCCAGCGCGCAGCACCTCGGTCCGATCCTCAAGGCGCATGACGATCTCCCCCGTGTGGACGAAGAAGTACTCCAGGGTCTCCAGGTCCTCAGCGGGGTCGAGCCAGAAGTTCGCGCCCTTGACGATGCGCTGTAGCATGATCTCCACGTTCTCATGCTGCGCCAGCAGCGCGACGTCCGCCTCCTCGGCCTCCGCCTGTCCGCGGCCCGGATAACAAAAAAATAAACCTTCCATGCCCTCACCCCGTTTCCTCCACCTCAACGATGCCGCTTAACATTATACCATGTTTCGCCCTCGTTTCATAGGGGATGCGCGGGGAAAGTGCGGAAGGTTTTGTCGCCCTTTCCGGTCTTATACGTTGACGACGCGCAGCGGGTCCACCAGCACCGTCTGGCCGTCAATCCAATGGGGTTCGTAATCGCAGACCACCGTAGCGCCGATGCTGTCGGCGTAATCAAATACGCGGCCGGTGATGCGGTCCACCTGGCTGAGCAGCCAGTCCACATCGTCGTAGGGCGTGATCTTTGCCCACAGCACCAACAGGTCGATCTCGGCGTTGGCCTGCATCACCATCACTTGCAGCCGCAGCATCTGCGCCTGTCCGGCCGGCGCGGGCATGCAGCGGGCGGCGGGCGGATTGGTCTGCGCAAAGGCGGTCGCGGGGAAGGCCACAAGAAGGGCGACGCACAGCAGCATCGCAACGAGCCTCTTTTTCATTGCGGATTACCTCCTCATTCTTTCGAGCCTATTCACGAAAAAACACGGAAAAAGGCGGCGAGTTTCGCCTCGCCCCATCGCTGCCGCTCCCCTTGGCCCTTCGTTTCCCGGGCCGTTCGCCTCTCCTTAGCGGACGCCCCGGCGGTGTGCGGCAACCTGCCCCCTTGCCCGTAAATAGGCTGGGGACCCCTCCGCCTTGCGCCGCTGCCGGCGCAGGGTCTGCCTTTCCGTGGATGAATCTGTCATTCCATAATAAATTTACCATAGAGTGCAGAAATTGTCAAGACAGGCGCGCCCCTCCCCTGCCGCCCGCCTTCCTTTCCCAAGCTCGCCCCCGCGCGCCTCCCCCCTTTCCGCTTCCATGCGATCTCCCCGCCGCAACCCGCTCCCCACCTTCCGCACGCGACGCACCGCAAGCGCCCCCCAACGCCCCGCCCGCAGCCAGCAGCAACCCCATGGCGCCCCCGCCGCCAATATGTACGCTCGATACAAACACTACCCACGTTTCGTGTATAACGCATCACAATCGCCTCTCGCGCCCCGCCCTGCTGCCCAAGTGCATTCCCGCCGCAAACGCCCGCCCCGCGCCCCAACAGTCCACTCCCGCCAAGCCTCCCTCTCGCATCCTGCACGCGACGCACCGCAAGCGCCCCCAACGCCCCTCCCGCATCCATCCGCAAGCCCATAGCGCCCCCGCCGCCCAAATGCACTCCCGTCGAAATACCACCCCGCGCCCCAACAGTCCACCCGCGCCAAGCCTCCCCCTCGCATCCTGCACGCGACGCACCGCAAGCCTCCCCTAATACCCCGCCCGCATCCATCCGCAAGCCCATAGCGCCCCCGCCGCCAAAATGCGCTCCCGCCTCAAACGCCACCCCGCGCCCCAACAGTCCACCCGCGCCAAGCCCCCCTCGCATCCGGCACCTGGCGCGCCACAAGCACCCTCTCCCCGCGCGTTTTGCAATGGCGCGCCGCGCCCGCGCATGCTATAATAAGGGAGAAAAAGCGAAACGGAGATGACAGCTATGCAGTTCGATCTATCCCGCGGCAAGACGGCGATTTTCATCGGTTCCAGCGTCTGCGAGGGCTGCGGAGCCACGGACGGCCATGGTTGGAGCGCGCTGACGGCCGAGCGCATGGCGCGCAACGGCTGGCGCACGAGCAACTGCGCCATCGGCGGCCAGACCACGGCGGACGTCCTGCTCCGCCTGGAGCGCGACGTGCTCGAGCACCGGCCCGCGGTGTGCTTTGTCGGCCTGGGCCTTTCCAACGAGGGGCTCACCACCGCTGCGGACCCGGCCGTGCCCTGCGGGATCTTCCTGTCCAACCTTGCCAAGATCGTCTCGGCGCTCAAGGCGGGCGGCGTGCTGCCCATCGTGGGCGGCGTGTATCCCAACGACGAGTATACGCCTGCGCAGGCCGCCTGGCTGCGCCGCGTGCGCGACGAAATGGATGCCTGGGACGTGCCGGTGCTGCAATGGCTCTCCCATTTGGAGGACGGGCACGGCCACTACCCCGCCGGCTGGACCGCCGATCCCTGGCACCCCAACGATACCGGCCACCGCGCGTTTTACGAGAGCATCCCCCAAAGCTTGTGGACCCTGCTGGACTGCCCGCTGCCCTGACCCCGCACAAAGGAGGAGTTTTTCATGTGCCGCGTTCCCTTTGAACCCCTTTCCTATCAGGACTTCCCGGAGAGCCGCGAGACGAGCGCCGGCATGCGCAGCGTGCCCATGGACCCTCACGCCGTCGGGGTGGAGTTTTTCCCCGACGTGGTCTACGCCCGCCGGGACGGCCTGCCGCTGCACTTGCAGATCTTCGTGCCCGTGATGCACCAGCAGGAGGAGCGGTGCTGGCCCCTGGTGGTCTACGTGCAGGGCTCGGCCTGGCGCAAGCAGGAGATCCACCGCCACATGGCGCCGCTGGAGCGCATCGCCGCGCGCGGCTACGCGGTGGCCGTGGTGGAGTACCGGCCCAGCGACGTGGCCCCCTTCCCCGCGCAGGTGCAGGACGCCAAGACCGCCATCCGCTTCCTGCGCAAGGAGGCCGCGGCCTACCGCATCGACCCCGAGCGGGTCGCGGTGATGGGCGACAGCTCGGGCGGGCATACGGCGGTGCTGGTGGGCCTGACCGCCGGCCAGCCGCTGTTGGACACCCCAGACCTTGGCGAGTTCTCCTGCGCGGTGCGCTGCGTCGTGGACCTGTACGGGCCTACGGACATCTCGCGCATGTGCCAGCGGCCCTCCACCATGGACCACGTCTCCCCCGCCAGCCCGGAGGGGCGCCTCATCGGCGGCTACGACGTTTTGCAGCATCCGGATCGGGTGGCGCCCACGGTGGCGATGCGCTACGTGGGGACCGCGCCCTTGCCGCCGTTCCTCATCCTGCACGGCAACAAGGACCGGCTGGTGCCCTTCCACCAAAGCCTGCTCCTTTATGAGGCCCTGCGCGACGCCGGCCACGAGGCCCTCTTCTACCGCGTGGAGGGCGCGGACCACGGCGGGCCCGCCTTCTTTGCCGAGAACGTCCTCTCCATCGTCTGCGATTTCCTCGGCCGGGCCATGAAATAAGCCCTTCGCGCTTTTTCGCGCGAGGGCCTGTCGCAAATTGTACACTTTTTGATGATCTTGTCCGGCCCATAGTTTAGCATAAGATCTTGCCCGTTTCAACCCTGTTTTTTGTCCAAAGATGTCAAAAAACCTCCGTTCCATATCCTGTACCATTTGGCACGGCTTGGAAGGAGGAGACTTATGCGGGGTTTGCTGGAGGT
>CAOKIU010000108.1 GCA_948468595.1 uncultured Christensenella sp. | reverse complement strand
TCATGTTTTGCGAAATGCGGAAGAATTCCCGTATCTTTCAGAGCCCTAACGTACAAAAATGGCGGCTGAAATCCTTGCGTTTGGCCTGCCGCCGTTTTCAAACCGTGTTAAAACCGTCCGCGCCCTAATCCAGCGGCGAATAAGCGCGCTTTGCGATGAGGCGGGGAACGGAGGGCAGGGGATGCTCCATGAAGAGATAGCGCCACTCGTCATAGATGTGGTCCTCAGCCTCGGTATCCACGTCCTCGCAGCGCTGCGCGTCGTAACACAGGGCGGGCAACGTGCGAATGGAGTCGCGGCAGGTGGAAAAGACCTTGACCCCGCTTACCCCGTTTTCGTCAAAGCTGAGCCGGCGATGCACCTGCATGAGCCCGGCCAGGCGCGCATTTTCGGCGGGAAGGAAGTACACGCCCTCCCGCTGCATCTGCTGCGCGATGCTTTCCCCCCGGGAACCGTCCCATATGGAGGGATCGGCCACGCCAGTGACGTGCAGTCCCTGCTCGTGCGCCCTTTCGCTGCGCGCGATTTCTCGCGCAATCTCGGTGGGCGTCAGGCGCAGGCCCACGTTGGGCGTGCCGGTGCAGCCGTACCACTCGCGGTAGCGGTAGAGCACGCCATGCGGGTCCAGCGCCCACCACCCCACGGAAAAGGGCTTGGAGTAGCCAAAGTCAAAGGAGCGAAAACGCCGCCAGGAGGCTGGCACGGGGAAGGGCGCGATGACATGGGTGAAGCGGCCGGTCTCATACCCCGCCGCGTCGTCGCGCCACTCGGTAAAGACCTGCCCTTCGAAGGCATCCCAACGGCCAAAGAGCAGCGCGTCCCGAAGGGCGGGCGGCTTGGACGCCAGCTCCAGGGCGTAGCCCGGCGATAGATGCGGGTTGTCCTGAACGCGCGCAGGGATGTAGCGCAGCGTGCGCTCGCCGGCGATCCCCCCAGCCTCTACGCGCTCGGTGTGCGGGGTGTCCGGTGGTACGGGGTCGATGAACCGCGCCTTGACCCAGGCATGCCCCACGCCCCCCGGGTTGCTCGTGGCGCGCACGAGGGGCCGGATGCCAAGCGAAGCGTTGGCGCGCAGGCGAGAGCGCAGAAAGTCGTACACCGTCTGGGAAAAGTGCGTCAGCTCGTCGATATAGAGCCAGTGGATCTCCGCGCCTTGGTAGGAAAACCGGTCCCGATCGGTCTGACAGTGCCGGAAGCGCATGGAGGAGCCGTTGATCAGCCGCAGCTCATGCGCGCTGGGAAAGTAGCGCCCCAGCGCGCACGGGATGCGGGCCAGCGCCTCGGCAATCAGGGTGTCCTCCAGCTCCCGATAGGTGCGGCGGAATAGGTAGGCCACCGTGCCGGGGTGCTGTGCACAGCGCAGGAAAGCGTCCATCACCACCGCGCAGGACTTGCCGCCGCCCGCCGCGCCGCCGTAGAGCACCTCGTCTTCACGGCTTTGGTGAAAGGCGCGCTGCCGCGCCGTGGGCGCGTAGGGGAGCTCTACGCGCATGGATCGCCCTTTTGCGGCGGGTCGTCCAGGGAAGATGGCTTCTCCCGCGGGATGTGCGCGCTGTCCCCGCTGGGAAACACGATCTCCACCGGCCCCGCTCCGTCGGCGTTGAGCTTCGCCTGCGATTCTGCGGTCTTGCACAGACAGTTGACGATTTTGAGCAGCATCTCGTCGTTCTTCTCCCGGTACGCGGCGTTGCCGCGCGCGCGCAGATGCTTGATCTCGCGCGTAAACAGGTCGTCTTTGGGCATAAGTATCCCCTCCTTTCCCTGCCGATCTTACCATAGCTGCGGATCGTACACCATGTATGCTTGTGGGGTACACCTGTTTGCGAATTCACCGGGGAAGGGCGCGGAGAAAAACTATTGTTTGTATCCCGCCCGGGCGTATGGTACAATAGGATGAAAAATGTCGTTGGAGGTCCTTACACATGCTTTGCACTTTATGCGGTCATCGATGCGGCGTGGATCGCGCCCAAAACGAGCGCGGCTTTTGTACCATGGGCGAGACAGCGTCTGTTTCCAAGGCGATGCTTCACAAGTGGGAGGAGCCGTGCATCAGCGGCACGAACGGCTCCGGCGCGATCTTCTTTGCCGGCTGTTCCCTGCGCTGCGCCTTCTGCCAGAACTGGGAGATCAGCCACATGCGAAAGGGCGTGGAGGTGGATGTCGACCGCCTGCGCGACATCTTTGACGAGCTGTGCGACCAGGGCGCGCACAACATCAATCTAGTCAATCCCACGCACTTTGTGCCCTTTATCGCCAAGGCCTTCTCGCGCTACCAAAAGCGCGTGCCCGTTGTCTACAATACCCATGGCTATGACAGTCCGGAGGCGCTTGCTCGCATGGATGGCATCGTGGACATCTACTTGCCGGACTTAAAGTACACCTATTCCCTGCCTGCCAGGCGCTATTCCGCCGCGCCCGACTACTTTGCGGTGGCCAAGGCGGCCATAGATGAGATGGTGCGGCAGGTGGGGCCTGTGCAAATGGACGAAAACGGCCTGCTCAAAAAGGGCGTGATCATCCGGCACCTCATCCTCCCCGGCCAGACGGAGAGCGCCAAGGACGTCATCGACTATGTGGCCGATCACTTTGAGAAGGGCTCGGTGCTCTTTTCGCTCATGGCGCAGTACATCCCCTGCGGCGAGGCGGTTCGCTACCCCGAAATCAACCGCCGGCTGACCCAGGAGGAGTATGACGAGGTGGCGCAATACCTGATGGACAGCCCCATAGAGAACGGCTTTTTGCAGGACCTGGAATCGGCCGACGAGCAGTATGTGCCCGAGTTCGACCTTTCAGGCGTGCTGGGGGAAGAGGAGTAGGGGAGAATGGAGCTTCTCTTAGCGCTGCAAGACGCGCGCACGCCCGTGCTGGACGCGGTCTTTCTGCTGGCCTCCCGCCTGGGCGAGGAGGTGGCGGTGCTCTCGCCGCTGCTGCTGTTCTATTGGTGTTTGGACAAGCGCACGGGCCTGCGCATTGGGTTTACCTATTTTGCCGGAGGAATGATGGGGCAGTTTGCCAAGGTGATATTTCGCGTGGAGCGCCCCTTCGTGCGCAACCCGCAATTGCTTCCCCACCCCGGCGCGGTGGAGGGGGCGACGGGGTACTCCTTCCCCAGCGGGCATACCACATCCGCAACGTCGCTGGCCGCCGCCTTTGCGCTCAACTGGCGAAAAAAAGCGTGGGTATGGGTTGTGGGCGCGGCCTATGTCGCCCTGGTGGGCTTCTCCCGGCTGTATTTGGGCGTGCACACGCCTATGGACGTGCTCTGCGCCCTCGCGCTTTCCTTTGTCATGGCCCTTGTGGTGGACGCCGCTTTTGCCGATTGCGAAAAGCGGCCCGGCCATGTGAGGCTCTATTTCGCCCTTTGCGCGGTCCTGGCCCTGGCCATGCTCGCGTGCGCGCAGGTTTTGGTCAGCGTGGGACTTGTCCCGGAGAACCAGGCCGCCGATGCCTTTAAGACGGGCGGCGCGGCGCTGGCGCTGCTGCTGGGCGTTTACTTGGAGAACAAATACGTGCGCTTTGACGTGCGTGCGCCCCTTGGCGTGCAGGCGTGGAAGCTGGCTGCGGGCGTATTGATGGCCCTGACGATCAAGGAGGGGCTAAAGATCGCGCTGGGAACCTCGCTGCCCATGCAATTCCTGCGCTATTTCCTCACTGTGCTGTTCGTGGTGGCAGGGTATCCGTGGCTCTTCTCTCGGATGCTCAAGAGAGCAGCTTGAACCAATTATGAAAGGACAGCGCCGAAGCATTCGGCGCTGTCCTTCTTCTTCGCGATGGACGATAAAAAAGGAAGGGAGCTAAACGTCCCTTCCTTTGCTTTATGATGTTGCTTAAATTAGTCCTGCACGCCCTTGAGGCCGTCGTAAGCGGAATCATCGGTGCTGCGGAAGCCGTTGAAGGAAGCGGAATCCTCGATCTCAATGGCGGTCTTGGAGCGATTCAGACCGTCGAAGAGCTCGGTTTCCTTCACTTCCAGAGGCTAGCCGGTAACGCCCAGACCATCGTAACGATCGGTCTTCGTCACTTCGATGGCGGTCTTGGTGCGGCCCATGCCGTCGTAATAGTTGACTTCCTTCACTTCCAGAGGCTCGCCGGAAACGCCCAGGCCGTCGTACTTGGCAACGGGCTCCTTCTCCTCAAGCGCGGTCTTCTTCTCGTCCAGACCGTCGTACTTGTCGACCTTCTTCTGCTCGATGGCGGTCTTGGTACGGCCCATGCCGTCATAATTGCTGGTTTCCTTCACTTCTAGGGGCTCGCCGGAAACGCCCAGACCGTCGTACTTGGCGCTCTCCTTCTGCTCGATGGCGGTCTTTTCACGATCCAGACCGTCATAGGTGACGCGATCGACGATCTCGCCCTGCTTTTCAGGGTTGGAGACAAAACCGGTAAAGTTGTCCGCAAAGGCGGTGATGGTGATCATGGACAACACCAGCGCGACGATGAGGACGGGGAGCAGCGACTTGATCAGCGACTTTTTCATGGGAACGACACTCCTTGCAGATGGTTTTTTTGATGATCCGCAGATCATGTGGCACAAAGGGCGGGAACAATCCGGCATTCACACTCGTCTATCTGTTGTAGAATATGCCGCCAAGACGAGAGCGATTACAAAATTGTTACAGATATAATAACACAAGCGCGCCGCAAATACAACCTCCTCAGGGGGTTATTTTGCACATTTTTGTAAAAATGACGTGCGGCCGGCGGCCCCGGCGCACGAGAACACCCCCGCGTTTACCGGAATCGCGGGGGTGTTTTGCGCCTTAAAGCGCCTTAAGAGCCCTCAGCACGCGGCAGCCGTGCGCGGGCAGGGTAAAGGCTTGCACCTTTTCCCCCGTGAAGAAATCCTCGCCCGGAAGCGTCACATCTTTGGCCTCGGGCGTAAAATTCATCACAAAGACGAAGTCCTCCTGGCCATTGGTGCGCGTCACGGCGGATACGCCCGCGGGAAGGTCGCGCGTTGCAACGCCCCGGCCGGCGAGCAGGCGCGCGTAAAAGTCCATAAGGAAGCGCGGCTCAAACCGTGCGGCCGCTACGTAGGCTCTGCCCTTGCCGTGCTCGTTCTCCGTCAGCGCCGGCATGCCCTTGTAAAAGTCGCTTTCGTAGCAGGCCAGGGCCTTGGCGCCCTTTAGATGAAGGAGTTCGGCATAATCGGTCAGGGCGTAGGAGCGGCCCTCCCATTCGATGCGATTTTCCATTCCGGGCATGAGCACGTCGATCTCCTCCGCCCAAACGCCCAGCGCGTCGGAGAGCGGGCCGGGGAAACCGCCCAGGAAGCACAGGTCGTGCTCGTCCACAAACCCCGTTCCAAACGTCGTTACAAACGCGCCGCCCGCCTTGACAAAGGCATCCACCTTTTCGGCAAAATCGCCGCGCAGCATGTAGGAGAAGGGCGCGATCACCACTTCATAGCCGGAAAGATCGCAGGTCTGATCCAGAATATCCACGTCTACGCCCATGCTCCACAGCGCGCGGTAGTGGTCCATGACGACATCCAGGTACTTTTTGTCGGGCGAGACGTTGATAAAGCCCTGTGCGTCGGAAAGCGCCCAGCGGTTTTCCCAGTCGTAGATCAGCGCCACCTTGCTTGCGGCCCTTGTGCCCACGATCTCGTCCATTTGGCGA
>CAOKIU010000107.1 GCA_948468595.1 uncultured Christensenella sp. | reverse complement strand
TCGCCTGCATATCCTCCCCTGCGGGTCGTTTTTTCGTTTCGTCCCGAAGGAGTGCGGAAGGGTGGTAGGTTGCAATCATATGGTATCCCTTGCGCTCAAACCACTGCCCGCGCTGGCGGGTGATCTTAAAGCCGGGGTCAATGACGGTTGTCGCCGCAATCCGCCCCAGACAGACGATAATCTTCGGCTGTATCAGCATCAGCTGATAGCGCAGATAATTCAGGCAGGCTGCTTTTTCATCTTCCTGTGGGTCGCGGTTGCCGGGCGGGCGGCATTTCACAATATTTGCGATATACGCATCTTCCAGTGAAAGCCCAACGCTCTCCAGCATTTTATCCAGCAGTTGCCCCGCCGGGCCGACAAAGGGCCTGCCCGTCTCGTCCTCCTGCTGGCCCGGGCCCTCGCCAATCAGCATCACCTTTGCGCTCCTATCTCCCTCGCCCAGCACCGTATGGCGCCGCCGGTTACAAAGCGGGCAGGCCGTGCATCCGGCGACGGCGCCTTCCAGCATCTCCCAGGTAACTTGCATGCGCGCTCCTCCTCGCCCGCCGTTTTTTCTTATTATATCACGTTTCACCCCGCGGCACTTGCAAAAGTTCAATTTTCTTGGGATAATAGAAGAAAGAGCCTGCGCGGGCCGCCCGCGCGGCGCAGACCCACAGGGAGGGGAGCACATGCCACAGGAATTTACCACGCTCTACCGAGCGTTTCGCCCAGACCGCTTTTCCGCGGTCGTCGGCCAGCAGCCCATAGTTCAAACGCTGAAAAACCAGGTTCAGTCCGGCCGCATCGCGCACGCCTATCTCTTCAACGGCACCCGCGGCACAGGCAAAACCACCACCGCGCGCATTTTGGCCAAGGCCATCAACTGCGAACAGCCCATCGACGGCGAGCCCTGCGGCGTCTGCCCCACCTGTCTGGCGCTTGCGGGAGAGAACAACCTGGACATCATGGAGATTGACGCCGCCTCCAACGGCAGCGTGGATCAGGTGCGCGATCTGTGCGCGAAAATCGCCTATCCGCCGCAATCCTGCCGCTATCGCGTCGTCATCATCGACGAGGTGCATTCGCTTTCCACCTCCGCCGCCTCCTTTAACGCGCTGCTCAAGACCCTGGAGGAGCCGCCCGAGCACGCGGTGTTCATCCTGGCCACCACCGACCCGCAAAAGCTGCCGCCCACCATCCTCTCGCGCTGCCAGCGCTATGATTTCAAGCGCATCGGCGCCAAGGAAATCGCCGCTCACCTGGGGATGATCGCGCGGGAAGTGAACTGCCAGGCGGAGGACGCCGCGCTGGAGGAAATTGCACGCGCGGCCGAGGGCGGCATGCGCGACGCCATTAGTCTCCTCGACCTGTGCATGAGCTATTCGCAGAACCACGTCACCCTCGCCGTCGTGCAGGACGCGCTGGGCACGGCGGGCGGCAAAGTGCGCTTTGCCTTTGCGGACGCGCTGGCAGCGGGAGACGCCGGCCGCGCCCTGACGCTCATCGACGAGCTGATGCGCGCCGGGCGGGAGCCCGCGGTCTTCGCCCGTGAGATGACGCGGCATCTGCGCGGGGTGCTGGTGGCCTGCGCCTGCCCGGACTGCGCCGAACTGCTGGACGTGACGAAGGAGGACGCGGAGCGCTACCGCGCCCAGGCGGATGCGTTCGGCGCGGAGCGCGCGCTGCGGGCGATGGACCTTTTCGCTCACGCCGAACCTGAGATGCGCTGGGCCTCTCAGCCCCGCATGCAGCTGGAGCTGGCCGCCATACGGGCTTGCCGGCCTTCCTTTGATCAGAGCGTACAGGCGCTCACCGAGCGCGTGGACGCTCTGGAAAAGCGGCTAAATTCCGGCGATTTCTCCGCGCCCGCGCAAGCCGCGTCAACGCCGGCCCGCGCCGCCGCTCCCGGGCGGCCCGCCGCAAAAAAGCCGCCCCGCCCCGTGCCCGAGGGCGATGCGGCCATTTGGAAGGACGTGCTCAAGAGCGTCAAATCCACGCGGATGCAGCTCTATACCGCGCTTAAGATGGGCAGCTTTCTGGGCTTTCAGGCGGACTTTGCGCGCATCTCCTTTGAGGAGAACAACGAGATCTTCTACAGCATCTGTCTAAAGGACGATCACCACGCCATCATCGATCAGGCCTTTTCGCAGGTGTGTCAGCGCCCGATCTCCGCGCAGTTCCTGCTCAACCGGCGCGACGCCCAGCCCCCGCAAAGCCCTGTGGATGAGGACGCCCTCTTCTCCGCGTTTGGCCGCGAAAACGTCGACATCCTGGATTGACCCTTTACGAAACGTTTGCAACAAGGTATAATATCGTAGTGACAACGAGCGACTTTACAGGAGGTTTATCCCTATGGCAAGAGGCGGATTTCCGGGAATGCCCGGCGGAAACATGCAGCAGATGCTCAAGCAGGCCCAGCGGATGCAGGCCAACATCGCCAAGCTGCAAGAGGAATTGGAGGCGCGCGAGTACGAGGCCTCCGCGGGTGGTGGCGCGGTCAGCGTCAAGGCCAACGGCAAAAAAGAGCTTCTCTCCCTGACGATCCAGAAAGAGGCGGTGGACCCCGAGGACGTGGAGATGCTCCAGGACATGGTCCTTGCCGCGGTCAACGAAGTGCTGCGCAAGGTCGAGGAGACGACCAACGCTGAAATGGGCAAGATTACGGGCGGCATGAACCTGCCCTTCTAAGAAAAAATGAGCAATATTGACGCATTTTCCCGCCTGTGTGCGCAGCTTGCCAAGCTGCCGGGCGTGGGGCGCAAGAGCGCGCAGCGCATGGCGTATTATCTCCTCTCCCAGCCCGTCGAACAGGTCGAGGCGCTGGCCGAGGCGATCGTCACGGCCAGGTCCACCGTCCACGAGTGCCGCGTTTGCGGTAACTACACCGACCACGACCTCTGCTCCATCTGCGCCGACGGCCGGCGGGACGGCTCCACCCTGTGCGTGGTGCGCGACCCCAGGGACGTGGCCGCCATTGAGCGCATGCGCGATTACAACGGCAAATACCACGTTCTGCACGGCATCATCTCCCCCATGGAGGGCGTCGGCCCCGATGATATCCGCATCCGCGAGCTGCTCTCGCGCCTTGCCGGCGTGCGCGAAGTGATCCTGGCGACCAACCCCGACATTGAGGGCGAGGCCACGGCCGCCTACATCGCCCGCCTGCTCAAGCCCTTTGAGGACATCAAGGTCACGCGCATCGCCCATGGCGTGCCCATCGGCGGCGATTTGGAGTATACCGATGAGGTGACCCTCTCCCGCGCCATCCGCGCACGCACCGAGCTAAACCCATAACCTACGCGCCCCGGTCCGATTTCGTCGGACCGGGGCGCTCTGCATCTCTCGATTCCGGATGTCTCGCCGTTTTAAAACCGCTTCTTGTCCTGACCTCTTCACCCAGGCAAACCGCCGCGCTGCCCCTCCTACGCTCCGCTTGACCGCCGGTCTTGCGCAGTCCGCGCCGCTGGCGCTTTCTCTATCCTGGGCGGCCTCCCCCAACGCGCCTTGCCCAACGCTCGGAACTCCCCCTCCGACCTCTTCACCCAGACGAGCCGCCGCGCTGCCTCTCCCGCGCTCCGCCTGACCGCCTATCTCGCGCAGTACGCGCCGATGGCGCTTTCCTTTCTCTATCCTGGTCGGCCTGCACCGCCGCCCAAAACGCCCCTTGCCCAACGCGCGGAACGCCCGCCTTCGATCTCTTCACCCAGGCGGGCCGCCGCGCTGTCCCTCCCGCGCAGTCTGCGCCGCTGGCGCTTTCTCTATCCTGGGCGGCCTGCACCACCACCCAAAACACCCCTTGCCTAACGCGCGGAACACCCTCCTTCGATCTCTTCACCCAGGCGGGCCGCGCTGCCCATCTCGCGCGCCGCCTGACCGCCGATCCCGCGCAGTACGCCCCGCTTGATCGCGCAAGCTCAACACTTGCGCTCGTGTCGTCGCGCCTTACTGTTCACAATCCAGCGCGATCCGCGCCGCTTCCTCCAACGTGCGCACGACTGCGCAGTCCCTTGGCGCTTGGCTGCCGTCCTCGGGCAACAGGATCAGCAAATACCCCGCGTTCCTGGCCGCGACGCGCTTTTGGATCAGTCCGCCCACCGGCAAAACCGCGCCGTCCAAGGCGATCTCTCCCGTCACGGCCACGTCTTGGCGCATGCCCTGCCCGCGCAAAACGCTCAGCAAAACCAGGCCCGCCGCCAATCCCATCGATGGCCCGTCAACATTGCCCCCACCCTCGACGTTGAAGATCACATCGCGCGCGCCCAGCGAGTACCCCAGCTTTTCAACGGCGAGCACCGCGTTGCGCACGGCGTCCCGCGCCATGTCCCCGGCGGCCAGGTTGAGCGCGAACTCCCCCGTGCCCGGCCGCAGCGCCGCGGTCAAGTGCCGCACCACGCCGGTGCGCCCCTGCACGCCCAGGATTGCCGCGCGCCCCACGGTGGGGTTGGCCGGCACATGGGGCACGCTGCCTTTCACGTCTTTAAGCGCGATGCGCCCCTCCTGCTGTGCCGATGCCAGCGCGCGCACGCATGCACGGCCGTCGCTGGAATGCTCCGCAATCCAGCGCAGGGCGGGCGCTGTCGCCTCGATGCCCAGGCGCTCGGCCGCACCCCGCGCGACGCGATAGAGCGCCCTTTCATCCAGTTCGTCAAAGAAAATCTCCACGCACCGCGAGCGCAGCGCCGGGGAAATCTCCTCCGGACTGCGCGTGGTTGCGCCGATGAGCACAAAGTCCGCGGGCGCGCCCTGGGCAAAGAGCTGGCGAATGTACCGCGGCACGGCGGGGCTGTCCGCATCGTAGTAGGAGGAGTCGAACCGCACGCGCTTGTCCTCCAACACCTTGAGCAGCATGTTCTGCAAATGCGCGTCCATCTCCCCGATCTCATCGATGAACAGCACGCCGCCGTGCGCTTGCGTCACCAGCCCCAGCTTGGGCTCGGGCAGGCCGTGGCCCGCCAGCTCCCGCCCCGCGCCCTGGTAGATGGGATCGTGCACCGAGCCGATCAGGGGGTTGACGCCGCCATGGGGATCGTAGCGCAGGGTAGAGCCATCCACCTCCACAAAGGGCGCATAGCGCAGAAAGGGCGAGCATTCCACTTCCCGCGCGTAATCCAGCGCCAAGCGCGCGGCCGTGGTCTTGCCGCATCCAGGCGCGCCGTAGAGCAAAACATGCTGCGGGTAGGGCGAGCACAGCGCGCAGTGCAGTTGCTTGAGCGCGCGCTTCTGGCCCACCAGCTGCGAGGCCATCTGCGGCCGCGCCCGTCCAAAGGCGGAGGCGGAGAGCGAGATTCCCTCCTTGACGATGAGCTCCGCCAGCTTGCGGCGCGTGGTGGGGTTTTCCGCCCCGCCCATCTCGTCGATGAGGGAAAGGCGCAGGTTGTCGTAGTACTCCCGCTCCGCTTTAGCCATGCGCTTTTCCACCAGCTTATCCAATTCCTGTTTGGCCTTCCTCTGTGCGGAAAGTTCGGCATAATTTTCCTCTAATAGCGAGAGCGGGACGTCCGTGCAGTCGATGTTCAGCAGCTTCTTAATTTCTGCCAGCATCTGATCGATCTGCTCGGGCGTCCCGCTCATGGTCTCTATCTTCGGTTGTCTTCCGGTACACAGCGTGCACACGTTTTGATACAGCGCGTAAAGCCTTGCGCGTTGTTCGGTATTCATTTTTCTCCTCCTGCCGTCCCTGTTCTTTTTGGACCCTGCGCGCTCAACCGGTCCGCCGGGCGCTCCCGCCCGGCGGACCCAGCCGTCACTGCGCGACGATTTTCAGCTTGAGCTTTGCGGAAATCTCAGGGTAGAGCT
>CAOKIU010000106.1 GCA_948468595.1 uncultured Christensenella sp. | reverse complement strand
AAAAGCGGAGGAGTTCTTCGTCAAGGAAATTTTAGGGAGGCTGAACCAATGAGCGCCATTGAGTCCAAGAAGGCCAATTGTAAAAACTGCTACAAATGCTTGCGGAATTGCCCGGTCAAGGCCATCAAATTTACCTCTGGCCAGGCGGAAATCATGCCGGATCTTTGCATTTCCTGCGGGACCTGCGTCTCGGTCTGCCCCCAGGGCGCCCAGCAGGCGGAAAGCCAGCTCAAAAACGCGCAGCGCATGCTGGAAAAGGGCGAGAGCGTCGTGGTGTCCCTGGCGCCTTCCTTCTATGGCGCCTTCCCGGTGGACGACCCGATGAAGGTTGTGGGCGCGCTCAAGGCCCTCGGCTTTTCCAAGGTCTGCGAGACCGCCGTGGGCGCGGCCATCGCCAGCGACGAGATGGTGCGCGTCGCCCGCAAAGGCGAGATGGATAACATCATCACCACCTGTTGCCCCGCTGTCAACGACTTGATTGAAAAGCACTATCCGGAGTTGGTGCAGTACCTCGTCCCCGTCGTCTCCCCGATGGTGGCGCACGGCCGCCTCATCAAGGCGCGCGACCCCAAGGCAAAGGTGGTCTTTGTCGGCCCCTGCCTGGCCAAGATCGACGAGGCGCGCGACATTCGCGTAGACGACGCCATTGACGCGGTGCTCACCTTTGAGGACTTGGAGGAGTGGCTGCAAAAGGCGCGCATCAACCTCAGTGACGCGCAGCCCATGCCGCTGGACAGCGAGGACGCGGGCCTGGCGCGCATGTACCCCACCAACGCCGGCGTTCTGCGCAACGTCAAGGCGCGTGGCCTGGAGGGCTGGCAGATGCAGCACATCGAGGGCAGCGACGCCTGCTTTGAGATGATTAAGGCGCTCAAGCAGGGTGACCTGCACCACCTCTTCATTGAGATGAACATGTGCGTGGGCTCCTGCATGGGCGGTCCGGCCAGGACCAAGGAGCGCCCCTCCCGCTTTTCCGCAGGGATCAAGGTCAAGAGCTACGGTCAGCAGGCTGAGGAGCAGGTGGCTGACATCGATTGCCAAGGCGTGAACCTGCACAAGGCGTTTGTCGACCGCACCAAGGCGGTGAAGATGCCCACCGAGGAGGAGATCAAGGCCATTTTGCGCTCCATCGGCAAGGAGAGCAAGAGCGACGAGCTCAACTGCGGCTCCTGCGGCTACGCCTCCTGCCGGGATAAGGCCATCGCTGTCTTCCAGGGCAAGGCGGAGCTCTCCATGTGCCTGCCGCACATGTTCCAAATCGCACAATCCACCTCCAACGTGGTGCTGGACAACTCGCCCAACATCATCCTGGTTGTGGATGAGAACCTCAAGATTACCGAGCTCAACGCCGCGGGACAGCACACCTTCGGCATCAGCCGCGCCGACGCGCTGGAGAAATACCTCTATGAGCTGTTCGATCCCCGCGATTTTGAGTTCGTGCTGGAGAGCTATGAGACTGTGCTGAGCAAACCCCTGACCATTGAGGAGTACAATCTCTCCGTCGAGCAGACCCTGGTCTACCTGCCCAACCAGCACGGCGTCATGGGCATCCTGCGCGATGTCAGCGCCGAAAAGGAGCAGCAGGAGAGCCTCTATCAGCTGCGCGTGGACACCATGAACATGGCCCAGAAGGTCATTGACAAGCAGATGGTCGCCGCGCAGGAGATCGCCTCGCTCCTGGGCGAGACCACGGCCGAGACCAAGGCGACGCTGACGCACCTGAAGAACATGATCATAAACAATGGAGATGCACGCGTATGATGCACATAGACATTGCGTGGAAGTCCCTGAATAAATACGGCGAGGAGCTCTGCGGCGACAAGGTGGAGATCGTCCACGCGCCGGATTCCGATATTCTCGTGCTCTCCGACGGGCTGGGCAGCGGCGTCAAGGCCAACATTCTGGCTTCGCTCACCTCCAAGATCATCATCACCATGCTGCGCGAGGGCCTTTCGGTGGACGACGCGGTGGATACCATCGCCCACACCCTGCCCATCTGCAAGGTGCGGCAGATCGCCTATTCCACCTTCTCCATCCTCCAGCTCTTCCATGACGGCCGGGCGTATCTGGTGGAGTTTGACAACCCCGCCTGCATCTTCATCCGCAACGGAAAGCTGATGGAGATCCCCTACGAGCTGCGCGAAATCGCCGGCAAGTCCGTGCGCGAGAGCAAGTTCGACATCTGCCTGGGCGATATGTTCGCCATGGTCTCCGACGGCGTGGTCTTCGCCGGCGTGGGCGCCATTTTGAACCTGGGCTGGCAGTGGGAAAACGTCGCCCAGTTCTTCCTGGAGTGCGCGCAGAAGAACCTGAGCGTGCACCGCGTGGTGGCGCAGGTTTCCCAGGTGGTGGATAACTTCTACATGGGCAAGCCGGGCGACGACTCCACCTTCCTGGTGGCGCAGGCCGTCAACCGCAAGAACATCCACTTTTTCTCCGGCCCGCCCGTGGACCCTAACCAGGACGAGACCCTGGTGCGCGACTTCATGCGCGGCTCCTGCCGCAAGGTGGTCTGCGGCGGCACGTCGGCCAACATCGTGGCGCGCGTGCTGGGCCGCAAGATCCGCACCAACCTGAACTTCAACGATCCCTCCATCCCGCCCACCGGCGAAATTCAGGGCATCGACCTTGTGACCGAGGGCGTGCTGACCATCAACCGCACGCTGGAGATCCTGCGCATGTTCTGCGAGCAGAACGGCGAGATCAACCTAAAGGACCTGGACGCCGACAACGGCGCGGCCAGCCTTGCCCGGATGCTGATTGAGGACTGCACGGACCTTACCATGTACGTGGGCAAGGCCATCAACCCTGCGCACCAGAATCCCAATCTGCCCATGGATCTGAGCATCAAGATGCGCTTGCTCAGCGAGCTTGCGGACCTGATGCGCCGCATGGGCCGCCGCGTAGAGGTCCGCTACTATTAGCAGGCGCCTCCCCCCAATGCCCCTATAGGGGCGCCGAGGGGAGCCTGCGCCGGATCGCCGCGGCGCAGGAATACTGAAAGGATGAGACGATGATCAAGATCGATAACGATACGCGGCTGCTCAAGCACAATGTGCTCAAGCGCGTCTGCGAGCTGGCCTACCAGGGCAAGCTCACGGACGAGGCCGTCCAGGAGATCCCCTTTGAGCAGATCACCGGGACGCAGCCGCACTTCCGCTGCTGCGTATACAAGGAGCGCGAGATCATTCACCAGCGGGTGCGCCTGGCCATGGGCAAGATGCCCAACGGCAAAAAGCCTACCACCGCCGCGGTCACGGTCATTCCCGCCGCGTGCGAGGGCTGCCCCATCCAGCGCTACACCGTTACGGAGAACTGCCAAAAGTGCGTGGCGAAAAAGTGCATGCAGGCCTGCCCCTTCGGCGCCATCAGCATGTCGGGCCGCGGCGCGTACATCGACCCCAATAAGTGCCGCGAGTGCGGCCGCTGCGCCGCCGCCTGCCCCTATAGCGCCATTGCCGACCTGGTGCGTCCCTGCCGCAAGGCGTGCCCCGTGGGCGCCATTGAGATTGGCGAGAACAAGCTGGCGGATATCGACGAGGAGAAGTGCATCTCCTGCGGCGCGTGCATGCAGGCCTGCCCCTTTGCGGCCATTTCCGACAAGGCGCAGGTGGTGCCCGTCATCGCGGATATGCGCGCGGGCAAGCAGATTGTCGCCATGCTCGCCCCTGCGCTGGAGGGCCAATTCGGCGCCACCGTAACGATGGGCAAGATGAAAAAGGCGGTCGAGGCGCTGGGCTTTTTGAAGGTCTACGAGGTGGGCCTGGGCGCGGACGCCGTGGCCATGGCGGAAGCGCAGGAGCTGCTGGAGCACCTGGACGCGGGGCTTAAGATGACCACCTCCTGCTGCCCCGCCTTTGTCAACATGATCCGCAAGCACTTCCCGCGCTTGCTGCCCAATGTATCCACCACCGTCTCGCCCATGGTGGCGCTCTCCCGCTGGGCAAGGGAGAAGTACCCGCAGGCAAAGATCGTCTTTGTCGGCCCCTGCGTGGCGAAGAAGACGGAGGAGGTCGAGGGCGGCCCGGACTACGTGCTGACCACCGAAGAACTGGTGGCCATGCTGGAGGCCAAGGGCATCGATCCCGAGTGCATGGAGGAGGAGCAGCAGGACGCCTCCATCTACGGCAAGGGTTTTGCCTCCTCGGGCGGGGTTACGGGCGCGGTGATGCAGGCGATTCAGGAGATGGAGGGGGAGACCCCCTCGGTCTCGGCGCAGCGGTGCAACGGCGCGGCCGAGTGCAAAAAAGCGCTGACGCTGCTTGGCGCGGGAAAGTTCGACCTGGATTTCATCGAGGGCATGGCCTGCGAGGGCGGCTGCATGTACGGTCCCGGCAACCTGCTCTCCGAGCGCCTGTATGTCCAGGCGCGCAAAAAGCTGCTGGCCGCCGCCGATGAGCGCGGCGTGGTGGAAAACGCCAAAGAACAGGGCTTTGACCGCGTTCACATGCACAGATAGTCAAAGGCCGGCGCGGATAAAAAGGGCGCCGTGCCCACAGTATAAAGAGAGCGGATGGGGATGACCTCATCCGCTCTCTCTTTTTTTCCAAAATGCGATGTTGGCAGGATCAAAGCCTTCATGTGCAACCTCGTCCCGGGAAAAGTCGTCTATCCTTTGTAGAATTTTGGAAGGGAGGCGGATTGAATATGTTCCGCGTGATTCTTCTGGCGCTGGGCGCGTTGCTTGCGGCGGATACCGTGCTGGCCAGCATGACCAGCGCCCTGAACCTGGGCGTGTTTCTGCCCGCGCTCCTGGGCTTGCCCCTGCTCCTTTTGGGGATTTTTTACCGGCCCGCGCTCGTCTTTTTCCGCACGGTGGCGGGTCGGATGGTCAAATGGCTGCTCATCCTGGGATATGCGTTTTTTGTAGTGAGCTTTTTGCTGGTCTCCCTGCGCATCTCCGGTCACATTGCGGACAAGCCCGCCCCGGGCGCCGACGCGGTGATCGTCCTGGGCGCGGCGGTGAAAAACGACGTCCCCTCCAAGACGCTTGCCGCCCGCCTGGATTGCGCTTACGATTACCTAGCCATAAGCCCCAGCACGCGCGTCATCGTCACCGGTGGTCAGGGCGCGGACGAGACGCGCACCGAGGCTTCCGCCATGAAGGAGTACTTGGTGAACAAGGGCATTGAGCCGGAGCGCATTTACATGGAGGACACCTCGACCTCCACCCAGGAGAACCTGGAAAACGCCAAGGTGATCCTGGAGGCCTCCTTTAAAGAAAACCCGCGGCTGATCGTGGTTTCCAGCGACTTTCACCTCTACCGCGCGTCCCTGGTGGCCAAAAGGCTGGGCCTTGTAGTGGAGACCATGGGCAATCGCTCCATCCCGCTGCTGCTGCCGAATTTTTACCTGCGCGAATATGTGGCGATCCTGGGCTACCGCGCGCTGGGACGGCTGTGAGCCCCGCTCAATTGGCCGATGCGCCGTGGAAGCGCAGCGCGTCAAATCCATCGGTTTTTTCTTGAAATTGGGAATAGGGGGCTTGACAAAAAGTCCCCGCATTCCTATAATAAGATGGAAATGAGTTCATGCGGGCGTAACTCAATGGTAGAGTGCCAGCTTCCCAAGCTGGTTACGTGGGTTCGATTCCCATCGCCCGCTCCATAATACTGAGGAAAAGCGCGGGGGAAACTCTGCGCTTGCTTCAGTAGGATTAACGTGGGGTCCGCATTCATCGGCCCACCGACGACCAAGGAGGTTTTTACAATGGGAAAGGCTAAATTTGAACGCACCAAGCCGCACGTTAACATTGGCACCATCGGCCACGTTGACCACGGCAAGACCACGCTGACCGCGGCCATCACCATGGTTCTGTCCC
>CAOKIU010000105.1 GCA_948468595.1 uncultured Christensenella sp. | reverse complement strand
GGCGCAGTGTCCATCGAGAGTGCACTGCCGCCGCCCCGAGAAAACGTCGCAATCGCCGTTCGGATGGAGAGACACCGCAGGTTGCCTATGAAAGCGGACGCTTAAGGAAAGAGGTCGGAGCCCGTGACGGCGCAGTGCCCATTGAGAGTGCACTGCCGCCCCGAGAGAGCGCCCGGCTTGGCAGGAGCCCCCGGATTGTCCAAAGAAAATGCCGGTCCCATCGGCCCGGCGGCCGTGGATTTGCGCTTTGCGGTGGAAAAGCGCGCGCGGCTGTGGTATGCTCGAGGGGAAAAACGCCCGGGCGTGCCCGGAGGAGGAGAGCGCCATGCAGGAAGTGGAGGCCAAGACCCTGATGATCCCCTGCGCCGGCGAGCCGTGGTTTGGAATTCGCTGGACGGTCAACCTGTACCGCGGCTGCTGCCATGGCTGTATCTACTGCGATAGCCGCTCTTCCTGCTACCAGGTGCATGCGTTTGATACCGTGCGCTGCAAAAGGGACGCCCTGCGCCTGATGGAGGCCGAGCTGCGCGCAAAGCGGAGCCGGGGCATTGTGGGCATGGGCGCCATGAGCGACCCCTACAACCCCTTTGAGCGCCAAGCGCGCCTCACGCGCGGCGCGCTGGAGCTGCTGGCGCGCCATGGCTTTGGCGCGGCCGTGATCACCAAGTCCGACCTCGTTGCCCGCGACGCGGGTTTGCTCGCCGAGATCGCCCGCCTTCAACCCGCCTTGGCCGGCATCACCATCACCGCCGCCCAGGACCGCCTCTCCCGCCTTGTGGAGCCGGGCGTCTGCCCCTCCTCGGCGCGGTTCGCCGCGCTGGAAAAGTTGCGCGCGGCCGGGGTCTTTGCGGGCGTGCTGCTCATGCCGGTGCTTCCCTTCCTGGAGGATGACCTGGAAAACATCCTGGGCATTGTGCGCTGCGCCAAGGACTGCGGGGCGAGCTTCGTCTATGCGATGATGGGGGTGACGCTGCGGGGCAACCAACGCGCCTGGTTTTACGACCGGCTGGACGAGCGCTTCCCCGGCGTTAGCCGCAGGTACGAGCGGACCTTTGGGGAGGCCACTCTCTGCCTCTCCCCGCGCAGCCGCGAGCTCAGCGCCGCCTTGGGGGCGGCCTGCCTTGAGGCGGGCATTCCCTTTCAAATGCCCGGCATCGTCAAGGCCTTGCGCGCGCCCTATCAGCTGGAGCAGACCACCCTCTTTGACGGGGAGTGAGGCTGCCGGGCGAATAACTGTTATCGATTTAACGTATTTGTGACACGAGGTGTCTTTACACCTGCTGTAATGTGCTGTATACTAGCTGCCAGAATGGAACGGTAGGAGGCTTAAACCCCATGTCACAAGTGAAGAAAGAAAAAAAGACGGTCCTGGGCTGGCTCAAATGGGCGGGCAACCGCTACTTCATCAAGGCGATGTCCTCCATGGCGCTGGGCCTGTTCTCCTCGCTCATCATCGGCCTGATCCTCTCTCAGCTGTCCATGATCCCCTTCCTCTCCTGGCTCAAGCCCTTTGCGGATATAGTGGCCGCGTCTTCCCCGGTGGTCGGCTCGGCCATCGGCGTTGCGGTGGCGCACGGCCTGGGCGCAAAGCCGCTGGTGGTCTTTACCTCGGCGGTGACCGGCGCGCTGGGCTATAGCCTGGGCGGCCCGGTGGGCGCGTTCCTGGCCGCCGTGGTGGGCGCGGAGCTGGGCAACCTCGTGGCCGGCAAGACGCCGGTGGATATTGTGCTGGTGCCCATCTGCACCATCGTTGCCGGCGGCCTGGTGGGAACCTTTGTCGGCCCACCCATCTCCGCGTTGATGACGGGCCTGGGCGCGTTTATCAACAACGCCACCACCTTGGCGCCCGTTCCCATGGGCATCATCGTCTCCACCGTCATGGGCCTGTGCCTGACCGCGCCCATCTCCAGCGCGGCCATCGCCATTTCCCTGGGGCTGGACGGCCTGGCGGCGGGCGCGGCGGCCGTGGGTTGTTCCGCGCAGATGATTGGCTTTGCCGTCGCCTCTTACCGGGAGAATAAGATCGGCGGCCTGGTGGCCCAGGGCATCGGCACCTCCATGCTGCAATTCGGCAACATCTGCCGGCGTCCCCAGATCCTGCTGGCGCCCACGCTCGCCGGCGCGATCCTTGGCCCCATCTCCACCGCGGCGCTGGGCATGGTCAATAATGCCATGGGCGCGGGCATGGGCACCAGCGGCCTTGTGGGCCAGTTCGGCGCCTACAGCGCCATGACGGCGGCGGGCTTCTCGCCCGCGGCGACGTTGGGGCTGATCGTGCTGATGCACGTCATCCTGCCCGCGGCGCTGTCCCTGGGCATCAGCGAGGCGCTGCGCGGCATCGGCTGGGTCAAGTTCGGCGACCAAAAATTGGAGCTGTAGGCGCGGCGCGCGCCCTGCCAGCCCACATTATCTGGCGGGTGAGAAAGAGAACGGAAGGGGTTCAATCCCTTCCGTTTTTGCGTTTGCCCGCGGAGCTCGCCCCGGCGGCCGAAAGTTAGCGCGCCACGCTGCTCCCTTTTCGCCAGCGCGGCATCGCCAGAGCAAATGCGGGGATCGATAATAAAGCCGCGCCGCGCTTTTTCGTTGGCGCGGCGTCGCCGGCCCCAATGCAGGGCCGTAAGCAAAGCCGCGCCTTACCATCGGCATAGCATGGAAGGTCAAAACGGCGACCTAAAACCAGGGCACGCCGCCATTTGACGTCGGTACGGCGTACCTGAGCCGGATGCAGCGGTCAAAAGCCAGCGTGCGCCGCCCCTTGATACCACCGGCGCAGCGTTGCCAAACTATATGAGGCGGTCAAAAAAATCGGGAGCCGAAAACAAAGCCGCCTCGCGCTTTTTCGTTGGAACAGCATTGAAGGCCCCGATACGGCGGCCGAAAGCCAGAGCCCGCCGCGCCCCCGCGCGCAGGAGGGCTTTTCTGCCTGCACGAAGAAACAAAACCCCACCCTCGCTCGTCACATATAACAAATAGGAGCGCTGGCCAAAAGAAACGGAGTGTGCAAAATGGCGCAAAAAAAGAAGACCCTGATGATCATCCTGGCCTGCGCGGCGGCGGCGGTGCTGGCGGCTTGCGCGGTGAGCATGGCCGGCCAGCTGCGCTCGATATGGCGGCAAAGGGAGCTGGACGCGCAGATGTCCGGCATTGCCCGCCCCACCCAGGAGGGCGACCTGCCCACCCCGACGCCCGCCCCTGCCACCGCGTCCCCTTCCGCGCCGGAGACCGCCCAGCCCACGCCCGCCCCCTCGCCGGTCCCGCAGGAGATCGACTTTGACGCCCTGCGGCAGCAGAACGGCGATATTTTCGCCTGGATCGCCCTGGAGGGCACGGTGATTGACTACCCGGTGCTCTGCCGCAGCGGCGACGACGCCTACTACCACAACCACAACGTGGCGGGGGAGGAGGCCCTGGCCGGAGCGATCTACATCCAGGGCAGCTGGAACAGCACCGACCTGGACGATTTCCATACCGTCCTCTACGGCCACAACATGCGCGCGGGCACCATGTTCGCCGCCCTGCACAAGTTCGAGGACCGTGATTTTTTCGACCAGCACGATACGGTGATCCTCTATACCCCCACAAAGAGGCTGACCTACACCATCTTTGCCGCCTATAAGCGCGACGACGCGCACTTGATGAAGAAATTCCACTACGAGAGCGAGGAGGGCCGCAAGGCGTTCATCGACGAGATCTATTCGCATAAGAATGGGTTCTTCCGCCAGGGCGTGGAGGTCACGCCCTCCAGCAACCTGATCACCCTGTCCACCTGCGTGGGCGGGCAGGACGACAAGCGCTTCGTGGTGCAGGCGGTGCTGACCGAAGCCGCCCCCGTCATCGGCGCGCAGTAAAGAGCGCCCCCTCCGGCTCAATCGGAGGGGGCGCTTTTCGCTTAGGGCCTGTCTAGGCGGTAGTAGTGGGGGTATTGCATGATCTGGTGCCCGCCCGTAAAGCCGCACGCTTCCAGCGCCCGGCGGCGCTCCGCGGCCTCGGGAATGGCCTTGACCATGACGCATTTTGCGCTGGGGCACGCCGCCAGCACGTCCCCCGTGGAGACCGCGATCAGCTCGCGCAGAAGGTCCTCCCGCTCGTAATCCGTGCGCAGGTCGATGCGCAGGATCACCACGCCGTCGTGGTGCGCGCAGACCTCCAGCGTGCCCACGGGCTCGCCGGACGCCTTGTCCACCACGCACTGGCGCACAAAGTCCTCGCACACCTCCCAGAACCGGATGCTCTCCCGCACCTGCTCCTCGTCCGTCATCAAAAAGCCGGACCGGCAATTGTCGTCGTTCATCAGGCGCACGGCGTCAGGGTCGCTGTAGCAGGCCAACAGGGCGGGCGCGTCCTCTCCCTTGAGGCGGCGCAGGTGAAAGCTAGGGGTGTCCAGCGCGTCAAATCCGCTTCGATACGCTGCAAATTCCGGTACGATTGCCATTTTCGCATCGCTCCTTTTCTTAAGATCCGCCTAAAGCATAGCACAGCAATGAGGACAGCTCCCTGTCACTCTTGTCCCGCCCCGAAATTTTTTTTGAACGCTCCCGCGCGCTGCCCCTCTGTTTGCCCGGCCATGCTGCCCGCTTGCGTCCGTTCGCCTGCCTATGAAAGTCCCGGCGGCCGATTCCTCTCCTTTGCGGAAAGCAGGCTTATTGAAGGCCCATGACGGCGATGAGCGTGGTCATGATGAGCACCGAAAGCAGGATGGACACGCTGCCGGTAAAGGAGGAGAGCGCCGCGTTGCCCCGCAGCTTCTCGGTAAAGGCGGGGGACATCGCCGAGCAGGGCGCAAACGCCACGATGGCCAGCACCTGCCGAATCTCCAGGGAGAAGGGCAGCGCAAAGTAAAACAGCGCGGAGAAGACCGCCGCCATGAAATAGCGCGCAGCCAGTATCGTCAAGGACTGCTTGAGGAAGGTCTTGTCCGGGTTGAATTCGAACATCGTGCCCACCATCAGCATCGCCATAAACCCGTTCGCCGCCCCGATGGTGGAGGTGATGGGCAGCAGGAACGCGGGCACGGATATCCCCGCTATGGCCATGACCAGCATCAGCACATACGTGCAAAAGGGCGTGGAGAAGAGCTTTTTCAGGGTGTCTGTAAGGCGGGGCCGCTCCGAACCCGCCCCCACGGCGCGCGAGGTGAGCGCGTAACTGCCCCCCGTGCACATGATGGCGTTGCCCGCGTCAAACAGGCAGGTCACCACCACGCCCAGCGCGCCTAAGAACCCCTGAACATAGGGCATGGTGAAGGAGCCGATGTTGTAGCCCGGAAAGTTCAGCGTGTAGAGCGCGCGCACATCCCCCGGCTTGCCCTTTGAAAAGAGCCAGCCCAGGCCCCACATGATGAGGTTGCACGCAACCGCCAGCAGCGTTACGAACAGGAGCGCGTTGTCAAAGCCAAAGGAGGCGAAGTTGGTGATCACCGCGCAGGGCATGGTGATGTTCAGCGCGATCTTCATGATGAGCTTGTAGTCGTCCGGCGCGAAGAAGCGCAGTTTTTTCAGCGCGTACCCCAGCGCGATGATGAAAACGTAGGCCGATGCCTTGAGCAGTACCTGAGCCATGAGCCAAGTCCCCCGTCATCTGTATTTGCATCTGCCAGTATAGCATTAAAAAAAAGCCGGGGCAACCACCGGCGCGGCAAATCCTGCGCATTGTGAAAACGCGCCGCTTCCTGTATAATGGATTAAAACCTAGGACTCATCTCACAAAGGGGGGCTTAACATGCAGATTTACAAGGGCATTGGCACAGGTCACTGCGCCCACGAAGACCTGATCGATTTTCTCAACTACGTCTTCGGCATGAACGGGGAGGCGCAGGGCTTTTACCGCCTGCTGCCCAAGCTCTACCGGCCCGCGTACCGGCCGGAGGATGATAACTTCATCGTCACCGAGGACGGCAAGCTGCGCGCCGCGGTGGGCGCATATCCCATTGAGATGGAGATCATGGGCGAGCGCCTGTCCGCCGTGGGCGTGGGCAACGTCGCGGTGCATCCCTTCCGCCGCGGCCAAGGCTACATGAAGGACGCGATGAATATGGCCCTTGCGGACGGGATGCAAAAGGGCGCGGACTTTGCCGTGCTGGGCGGCCGCCGCCAGCGCTACGCCTATTTTGGGTTTGAGCCGGCGGGCCTGTGCGGCAAGTTCGTGCTCAACGGCGCCAACCTTCGCCACGTCTTTGGCGCCCAGGAAAACGATTCGGGCTATACCGCCCGGCAGCTGGCGCCCGAGGACGCCCGTGAGATCGAAGCCA
>CAOKIU010000104.1 GCA_948468595.1 uncultured Christensenella sp. | reverse complement strand
ACACTCTTTCCCTACACGACGCTCTTCCGATCTTACGGTGTTTGCGCAGGGCGCGCCCTATGAGGTCACCACCTATCGCGTCGACGGCGCGTATGCCGACCACCGGCGGCCGGATCGCGTCACCTTTGTGCGCGACATTGTCGAGGACCTGGCGCGGCGGGATTTTACCGTCAATGCGATGGCCTATCACCCGCGCTCTGGTTTGGTCGATCCCTTTGGCGGGCAAGAGGACCTTGCTAAAGGGCGCATCCGATGCGTGGGCGACCCGCATACGCGCTTTTCCGAGGATGCACTGCGCATACTGCGCGCCCTGCGGTTTTCCGCGGTCTACGATTTCGTCCTTGAGGAGGATACGGCTTTGGCGGCGCACGACCTGCGCGCGACGCTGGAGCGCGTGGCCAAAGAGCGGGTGACTGCCGAATGGTGCAAGCTGGTGTGCGGCCGGGCGGCGGAGCGGATCCTTGGGCAGTTTGCGGATCTGCTCGGGCAGATCATGCCCGGCGTTTCCAGCCCCGATGGCTTGGACGCAACGCCCCCTTCGCTTCCGCTGCGCTTGGCACACCTGGCGAGGCGCGTCGATCCCATGCGCGCGCTTTCTTGCCTTAGGTTGGATAAGGATACGCGCCGCGCCGCCTTAGAGCTGGCGGAGGCGAGCGCGCTGCCCCAGCCCCAAAACGCGGTGCAAGTCAGGCGCTTGATGCGCGTAATGGGCAAGGAGCGGGTGGATCAGCTCTACTGCTTAAAGGGCTGGCCGCAAGAGGAGCTGGACGGCGTGCTGAGGCGGGGCGATTGCGTCTGCGTGCGGCAGTTGGCGGTGGACGGCCACGACCTGATGGCGGCGGGCGTGCCGGCGGGAAGCGCGGTGGGCGCCGCGCTGGAGCGCCTGCTGGACAAGGTGGTGGAGGGCGAGCTGCCCAATGAGCGACAGGCCCTGCTGCGCGGCCTAAAGGAGAGCGAATAAGTTTGGCAGACGCATTCCCCGGCGCAGAGGGATGTGATATAATGAATGCACGGAAACAAATTTGCGCGAGGGGGACCCACTTATGAATCAGGATGTCAGCGTGCTGCGAGAGCTTGCGGCAAAGGCGGCCGAATACGCTGCGGACGGGCGCAACGTGGAGCGCGCCCGGCTCTATCGCGCGGTCAACGACCGGCGCATGCAGCGGCCCGTTGTGCTCATCGACGAAGTGCCCTGGAACGAGCTGGACCATTTGGGGGAGCTGCGGCTGCGCTGCGAGGACGCCGACTATCGCGCCATGGAGAACTATTTGCGGCGGGAGATTTACCTCTGGGAGCATGCGCAGGTGGACCGCATCTTCAAACCCTATCTGCCGGTTAACAAGGTGGTGGAGATCCCCTCCATCGGGCTCAACGTCCAGGAGGAGGCGCTGGGCAAGGAGAGGGGCGGCATCTACGCGCATCACTACGTGAATCAATTGCAAACGCAGGAGGATGTCGATAAGCTGCACGCGCCCATCATCACCTACGACAGGGAGACTACCCTAAAAAAGCTGGAAAAGGCGGCCTGTGCGGTGGGGGACATTCTGCCCGTCAAGCTCGTGGGCACGGAAACGGGGTATGCGCTCGGCCTTAAAACCTGGGACGATGTGGTGATGCTGATGGGACCGGAGCCGTTGCTTTACAACCTGTGCGACCGGCCGGAGTTCATGCACAGCATCGCGCGCAAGTTCTGCGACATTTCTCTTTCCATGATGAGGCAGATCGAAGCGCTGGGCTTGCTGGACGCGGATCAAACCCTCGTGCACTGCACGCCTGCCCTTTCAAACGATTTGAGCGACGGCGTCGATCGGGCGCATGTGACGCTGGACCACTGCTGGGGCCGGGGCCTTGCCCAGATCTTCGCCTCCGTATCCAAGAGCATGCGCGATGAGTTTGACATTGCCTATCAAATCGAGGCGATGAAGCCCTTTGGACTGGTGTATTACGGCTGCTGCGAACCGCTGCACAACATGATCGACATCCTTGCGCGCATTCCCAATCTGCGCAAAATCTCCATCACGCCCTGGGCCGATCCCGACGCGGCGGCCGAGGCCATGGGCAGCCGGTATGTCATGGCGTGGAAGCCCAACCCCGCCTTTGCCCTTGACGTGGAGAGCAGCGAGGCGGCCATTCGGGAGGAGATTGGCAGGGCGATGCGCGCGGCCAAGCGCAACGCAACGAGCATGGATATTGTGCTCAAGGACATTTCCAGCATCTCCGGCGACCCGCGCAACTTGGAAAAATGGGCGCGCATCGCCATGGAGCTTGCCTGCGGCTTTTAACGAAAGCGATCGGGGAAAGGGGTATGGGCATGACGGAGGGAACGACCTTTCTTGCAATGGACTTTGGCGCGTCTTCAGGGCGCGCGATGCTGGGAACGCTGGAGGACGGGCGACTGAATCTGCGCGAGCTGCACCGCTTTTCCAACGATCCGGTGGAACTGGCGGGGCGGCTGCAATGGGATTTGCCGCGCCTGTTTTTTGAGATCAAACAATCGCTCAACAAGGCTGCGCGGGAAGGGGTGCGCATCGCGTCCATCGGCATTGATACCTGGGGCGTGGATTACGGCCTGTTGGACGCGCGGGGCCGCCTGCTGGGGGACCCTGTGCACTACCGGGACAGGCGCACGGACGGGCGGATGGAGGAGGCTTTTGCGCGCGTTGCCAAGGAAGAGATCTATGCCCGCACGGGGCTGGCGCTGCTGCCGTTCAACACCCTCTATCAGCTCTTTACCCAGGCGCAGGAGGGGGACGCGCTGTTGTCCTGCGCTTCGGACCTACTCTTCATGCCGGATCTAATGGCCTATCTGCTCACCGGCGTCAAGGGCTGCGAATACACCATCGCCTCTACCTCGCAGATGCTCTCGCCCCGCACGCGCTCTTGGGATGGAGAGCTGCTGCAAAAGCTGGGCATTCCAACGCATCTACTTCTGCCTGTGACCGAACCCGGCGTCGTTCGCGGCACGCTGCTCAGCGAGATTGCCCGGGAGACGGGCGTGGGCGAGGTGCCGGTTGTGGCAGTGGCGGGACATGACACGGCATCCGCCGTCGCCGCTGTGCCGGCCCTTGACGAGGACTTTGCCTATATCTCCAGCGGCACTTGGTCGCTGGTTGGGATCGAGACGCACGAACCGGTGATCTCCGCAGAGGCACGGGAGGCAAACCTGACCAACGAGGGCGGCGTGGACGGCACCATCCGCGTGCTTAAGAACGTCATGGGCCTATGGATCATCCAGGAGTGTCGGCGGGAATGGGAGCGCCGCGGCTGCGCGCTCACCTTTGCGCAAATCGCCCAACAAGCGCAGGAAGCGCCCGCCTTTGCCGCGCTGTTCGATCCCGATGAGGAGGATTTCATGACCCCGGGCGATATGCCCGCAAAGATCGCCGCCTGCTGCCGCCGCACCGGTCAGCGCGCGCCCGAGACGGTGGGGGCGGTGGCGCGCGCGGTGTTTGAATCGCTCGCGCTGAAGTACCGTTGGACTGTCCAAAAACTGGAGAAGGCGCGCGGCAGTGCCATTGGCACCCTGCACATCGTGGGCGGGGGGAGCAACAACGCCCTGCTCAATCAGTTTACCGCCGATGCGCTGGGCATTCCTGTGATCACCGGCCCCTCCGAGGCCACCGCCATCGGCAATCTGATGATGCAGGCCAAGGCGCTGGGCTTGGTGGAGGATATGAGAGCGCTGCGCGGCATCGTCGCCCGCTCCTTTGCGGTCGGGCGCGTGGAGCCCGGGGACCGGCGGCCTTGGGATGCAGCCTACGATCGATTTTTGCAAATCACGGGACTAAGATAGAAAAAGGGGCGCCGCAAGTCTGCTTGCGGCGCCCTTGCTGCTTATCGCAGCGCGATAAACTGGGTGGCCACGCGGCTGGCAAAAGCGGCGTCATGTTCGATGAAGATCATGGTGGGAGCGTAGGTGAGGAGCAGGTCCTCAATTTGCACGCGCGAGAAGATGTCCACGAAGTTCAGCGGCTCATCCCATATGTGCAGGTGCGCTTCCTGGCAGAGAGACGCGGCCAGCAGCACCTTCTTTTTTTGCCCTTGGGAGAAAGCGTCGATGTTCTTATCGAATTGAGCGCGCTCAAAATCCAGGCGGCGCAGCGTGGCCAACAGCAGAGTATAATCCACCTGCCGGTCCAAGGCGAAATCGCGCAGGCTGCCGGATAGGCCGCTCGTATCTTGGCAGACGTAGGAGATGCGCAGGTTTCCCACCTCCAAATGTCCTGTATAGGGTATGTTCTCCCCCAAAATGAGCTTGATCAACGAAGACTTGCCGCAGCCATTTGGACCGGTTAGGGCCAGGCGATCCCCCTGCAAGAGCTCAAAGGAGAGCGGGGAGAACAGCGGTCCAGTCCCATAGTCGATGGTCAGCTCCTGCGCCAAGAGCAGGCGCTTTTTTACAAAGGGGAGGGTGTGCAGGCGCAGCGGCTCCACGGTTTCCAGGTCGTGCAGCAGCGCTTTTTTCTGCTCGACGGCCTCTTCTCGGCGCGCCTGGATGTGCTTGGCGCGCTTCATCATCTTGGCGGACTTGTGCCCAATGTAGCCCCGATCGAAGGAATGCCCGCCGATCTTGGAGGACTCAACTTGGCTGGCCCAATCCGCCTTTTGGCGGCCTGCCTGCGCAAGGCGCGCGATTTCCCCTTCCAGGCGCGCGTTTTCCTCCAATTCATAGTGATCCCGCGCATCGCGGTTCATTCTCCAGGAGGAGTAATTGCCCTGCTGCACTTCGATGGAACAGCGATTTAGGGAGAGAATGTGGTCGCACACGCCATCGAGCAAGTCGCGGTCATGCGAGACGAGGATGAACCCCTTTTTGCCGGCGAGGTAGCTTTTGAGCAGTGCCCGGCCCTCCGCGTCCAAGTGGTTGGTCGGCTCATCGATGAGCAAAAAGGCGTTGTGGCGCAGGAAGAGCGCGGCCAGCTGCACCTTGGTGCGCTCGCCGAAGGAGAGCGTGCTGTAAGGGCGGTCCAATGCGTGGGGATCGACGCCCAGCTTGCCCGTCTCCGCCTCCAACAAGCTGTCGATGGCGTAGCCGTCCAGCTCCAGGTATTGGGCCAGCGCCTCCCCATACTCCGCAACGCGCGCAGGGTCAGAGAGGCATTCCTCCATGCGCGCTTCCAAGGCCTGGTAAGGGCCGATGTGTTCCTTGGCGATTGCGCGCGCGCTCCTGGATGCGTCCCCCGGATCAAAAGGAAAGCCGTCGAACGCGCAGGGGGAAATTACGCGGCCGCTGTACCCCTCCAGGCCCATCAATAGGCGCAGAAAAGTGGTCTTTCCCTTGCCGTTGCGGCCGATGAAGCCGAGCTTCCAATCGGTATCCACGGCAAAGGAGACGTGGGAAAAGATCATCTCCCCGCTATCGGGGTAATGAAAGGACAGATCGCTGACCTGTATGGTTGCCATAAAGCGGAGCACCTCCTATTTGTGGTACAGGCGCAAAAAAGCCCGCGAAAGTACATCCGCAGGCTCAGGACGGCAATCCATACGCGCGCAAAGATGTTCCTTCTGCTCTTTTGCGCACACGAATTACGGGGTAAAAACCCCTCGTTAAAGCGCAAGCATTAGCAGAAAGAAGAATGCATCTTTTCATCTCCGTCACGTCAAATTTTCTCTATTCTAACACGTACCGGCCGCCCCTGTCAAGCCCGCTGGGATACAATAGGGTTTCTCGGCCGCGATGAGCCTTGCGGAGACTTTTTCCGTTTTTCCCCTTGAGATTGTGGGTCGGATATGCTATAATAAGGATGCTTGATCTGCGCTTGTAGCTCAGTGGATAGAGTGTCCGACTCCGACTCGGGAGACCGCAGGTTCGAATCCTGTCAGGCGCACCAATGAAAAGGCCGAGAAACTAAGGGTTTATCGGCCTTTTATTTTTTCTGAATGCTGAACATTTAATAATTTGCCGTGCCAATTCATCTATGCTGCTACGAGGGTTGCCTCCGAAGATTTCCCGGCATAGGCGAGCGAAAGGTGTGCCTCTCGTACAGACCAATGATCTATACGAGAGGCATTTCGCTCTCTAAGCGCTGCCGTATGATCAGCGCGTCGCGTTTTCCCTCCAACGGTAATTTCTCAGCTTAAAGTTGAAGATCAAGCATACCAAAACCCCGACAAGGCCGATGATGAAGAACAGCATGGCCGCGCCCGCGCCCTTGCTATCACCGAAGAGGAATGCCAAGGGGCTGTGGGGGGACTGCGCCGCCATCAGCGGCTCAAAGACCTTGTCGACAAACAGACCGCCCAACAGGTAGCCGATGGGAATGGTGCAGAATTGCAGCGTATTTCGGCAGGAGTAGACGCGCCCCTGCATGTCGAGGGGAATGCTGCTGCGGAAGATCACATCCAAATTCGCGTTCATAAGGGGGATGAACAGCCAGCCTAAGACCGCGCCGATGCACCAAATCAGCGGGGTCCTTCCGAAGGCGAGGAGGAAATTCTCACTGCTCATGGAGAAGAGCAGGGTTAGAGAAATGACCTTTACCCGATTTTGGGGCACGGGAAGCAGCGTGACCAGCACACTGCCCGCCAGCGTTGCAATGCCGACACAGGTGTTGACG
>CAOKIU010000103.1 GCA_948468595.1 uncultured Christensenella sp. | reverse complement strand
CAATTGAATTGTACGCGCTGGTTGTACCATAGTCAAGTGCCATTGTACGGGCGACCCTTTTCCCGCGCCCAGTCCTGCTGCATGGCGCGCAAGGAGGGATACCGCTGCGCGCGGTCGGCTGAGACGGCGCGCAGCGCCACGCGGTAGAGTCCGTCCGAGGCGCGCCACGCCGCTTGGGAGCGATCCGTCTCCCCTCCCAGCAGCGCGAAGGCCATGGCGCCCGCCAGGAAAACGTTGGTGCGCTCGTCAATCGGCGCGCCCAGGGTAAACTCCTCCGGCGACATGAACCGGGATGAGCCCCACATTCTGCCCATTTGGTTGACACAAGGCTGCCTTAAAAACAGGTCGATGTCACACAGCACGGTCTTGCCGCGCGCAAAATCGTATAGCACGCTGCCGTCGTAAAAATCCACGGCCACAAACCCGCGCTCGTTGACGTGCAGCAGAAAGGCCATGATCTCCTCCTGCACGCGCGCCAGCGCGTCAAGGGGAAGGCTAAAAAAGCGCTTGCGATCCTGAGGGTACATTTTTCCCATGCACACCGCGTCCACCCAGTCAAATACCGCCGCATACCCCCCGCCAATCTCCCCCGCCCAGCGCAGGCATATGAGGCTATCATGCGCAAGCTGCCGATATATCTCCGCCGCGGAGCGCAGGTTTTCGATGGCTTCCCTTGGCGGACAGCTCGCTCGCTGCGTGGGCGCCCCGGCGAATTTGAGGAACAGCCTAAGGCCCTCCCGTTCCAGTCCAAAGCAAATGTTCCCGGAGTCCTGATCGTCCCAAATCTTAAACACTTTGCCGAACTTGCCCAGGAAAGAAAAATCGTATTCCCGCGCCATGCGAAAGGCTATGCCGTCCACGGTTTGTAAGACCATTGCCGTCCTCCATTAGGTCGTTAAGTTCATGACAAATTCGAGCTCATGCCGGAGCGGAATGCCGTGCTCGCCGATGAGCGGGATGCCGGGCTTGAGGCGCCTGGAAGCGTCCAGCGCGTCGCGGTGAATCCCCGCCAGGTCAAATCCCCTCTTCTGATAAAATCCGATGGCGCGGAGATTGTCGTTGGTGGTGATGAGCGCAAGCTCCTTGCAGCCACGCGCCGCGGCGATGGCGCGAACACGGTGCACCAGCTCGCTTCCGATGCCGCGGTTTTCCATCAGGCTATCCAGCAGCGTGATCTCGCAGCGGCTGCCCTCCACGGCGTAGGAACAGACCCCCACGATTTTCCCCTCCATCACGGCGGCAACGCCCTCGCCCGCGGCCACGTCCACGCTCCTTCCCTGAAGGATCATGCGCGTGTCGCCCCAGCGGTCCAGAATGTAGCCGCGCACCTCTTCGCGCCCACAGTCCGCATAGGCAGCGTACCGCACGCACGGCAGGGCTGCCAGCAGGGTGGGCAGCGCGTGCAGAACAAAAGCCTGTGCGCCCTCGTGCGCTGCCTCCCAGGCCTCGCGCGAGCCCTCGTCACCATCGCGCGGGCCGACCAGTTCGTTGTTGGAGATGGAGCGCATGCCCACCACAGGCACGCCGAACGCCGCACACGTTTTATAGACCGCCGCGGACTCCATATCCTCGCACAGCTCGCCAAACCGCGCGCGCAGCCAGGCAATGCGATCCGCTTCGCGCGAAAAAAGATCCCCAGAGCCCAGCGCGCCCACCACGAGCTTGCCGCCATAGGGCACGCCTTGCAGCGCGCGCACCAATCGCGCGTCCGCGCGAAACCGGCTGTCACGCATTCCCGGTTCCCACAAGAGGGCGTCGCTGCCCTCGCCCGGTCCTCTTTGCGGCATGACCATCGCATTCATGTACACCGACTCTTCCCCTATGACGATGTCACCCGGCGCTAGCCAGGGTACGTGCGCTCCGGCCGTGCCTTGGTTGAGGATGAACTGCGGATGGTATTGTTGGATCGCCACGGCGGTTGCGATGGATGCGCGGATGGTTCCCACGCCGGTGATGGAAATAATCACCCGCGCGCCTTCTGCCAGCGTCTCGTAAAACGGGCAACCCTTGTGCTCCGACCATGTTCCCTCGGGCAGGTTTTGAATCAGGCGGTCAATCTCACGGCGCACTGCACCCTGAATCAGGATTACGTTCATCCCCGCATCCTCCTTTATGGCGATATGGAATTCATGGCGTTAAGGAAAGGCGCGTTTCATGCCGGAAATTTTACCTCATTTGCACAAAAAAAGCAAGCCAAGACGAACCTTGGCTTGCTTTTTTGTCACAAAACGGGATTTAGATTTTCTTCAGCGTGTACTGACGGGTGCCCAGGCCCAGCTTCTCCGCCTGCTCCAAGGTGGCCTTCCACTCGATGTTCGGGTTGGAATCCTTGAAGTGATCGTGGTGGCACTCCCATCCCTCAGAATTCAGGTTGTCGGAAAGCTGGCTTCCCGGCATGGGCTCAGCGCTCATGCAGGCGTCGGCGCAAGCCTGATCCAGTGCAACGGGATCAAAGCTGGCGAACATGCCGATATCGGGCAGGATGGGCGCGTCGTTTTCGCCATGGCAGTCGCAGTTGGGGCTGATGTCGTTGACCAAAGTGATGTGGAAGCAGGGACGGCCCGCGCACACCGCACAGGCGTATTCGGCCATCTTGCGGTCCAGCATCTCGTTGGCGGAATCGTCAGGGCTGGAGATGGCGTCAAAGGAGCAGGCGCCGATGCAGCGGCCGCAGCCCTTGCACTTATCCTGATCCATGACCGCCTTGCCCTCCACATAGGAGATGGCGTCGCTCCCGCATTCCTTGGCGCAGCGCTTGCATCCGCGGCAGAGCTCCGGGTTGATCAACGGCTTGCCGTCGCTGTGCTGCTCCATCTTGCCGGCGCGGCTGGCGCAGCCCATGCCGATGTTCTTAATCGCGCCGCCAAAGCCCGTCAGCTCGTGGCCCTTAAAATGGTTCAGGCTGATGAAGACATCCGCGTCCATCACGGCGCGACCGATCTTGGCGGACTTGACGTATTCGCCGCCCTCCACGGGCACTTCCACTTCATCCGTGCCGCGCAGGCCGTCGCCAATGATGATCTGGCAGCCGGTGGTCATGGGCCAGAAGCCGTTGAGGTTGGCGCAGTCCAAATGCTCCAGCGCGTTTTTGCGACTGCCGGGATAAAGGGTGTTGCAGTCCGTCAAAAAGGGCTTTCCTCCCATATCCTTGCACAGATCCGCCACGACCTTGGCGTAGTTAGGGCGCAGGAAAGCGAGGTTGCCCAGCTCCCCAAAGTGCATCTTGATGGCGACAAACTTGCCCTCCATGTCGATGTTTTTCATGCCAGCCACGATCAGAAGCCTGCGCAGCTTGTCCAACAGGCTGGTATCCACAGGGCATCTAAAATCCGTAAAATAGACTGTCGATTTCTCCATTTCCGCCACTCCCTTTTTCACTCTTTTTTCGGGTAAAACCCTATTTTTTCATTATAGCATAAAAAAGAAAAGAGTGGGTGCCGAGTATGTAAAAGTTATGAAAACCCGTCTTATTGGGGGATAAGGACCATCACCTTTTCCCCATGCACGTCCCGCTCCCCGTTTGGCGCAAAGCCCAACGAGGCATACAGCGCCAGCGCCGCGGCATTGCCCTCTACCACGCTTAGATAGACCTCTCCTCTGCCGTATTCTTGCGCAAGGCGCTCGATCAAAAGGCGCATCGCCGCCCGGCCGTATCCCTTGCCCTGATGCTTATCCCCGATGAGCAGTCGGTCCATCCACACGCGGCCCGCCGGCGCGTAGCCTGCGAAAAAGCCGTACATGGCAAATCCAACCACTTCCTCGCCGCAAAGGATTGCCACCGGACGCCAAGCGCTCTGGCTGCGCGCCTCGGCAAGGCACTCCGCAACCGTTTCAACAAAGCCCTCCTGGCCGGTTGCCGGCCTTAGAGAGAGCACGGCCTCTCGATTTGCGGCGTCCACCGGTTCAATGCGCAGGTTCACTGGCGTCACGCTCCTTCGTCGCTTCCCCGCCGCGCTGTCAGGCGGGCAGGCATCCTTTGAAGTTTAGCATGTTCTCTCCGCTTTTTCAACTCTTGGTTTGCAAACGCCGCAGGAGGGCATGATCCGCTTTCCAACGGGAGAGAATACTGGCATAGAACCCATAGTGACCTGCATGATGAAAGGAGGTGGTCTTGTGGACAACACCCAAAAGATACCCAATAGATTGATCGATGAAAACTCGCCCTACCTTTTGCAGCACGCATACAACCCTGTTGCGTGGTATCCGTGGAGCGAGGAGGCGTTCGAAAAGGCGAGGCGAGAGAACAAGCCCGTTTTCCTCTCTATTGGGTATAGCTGACTTGTCTGCAAGAATGTACCTGTCATTGGTGCCATGTGATGGCTCGAGAGTCCTTCGAGGATGAGGAGGTCGCCGCGCTCCTCAACCACGCCTTTATTTCGATCAAAGTGGATCGGGAAGAGCGTCCCGATGTGGATGCGGTCTATATGGCGGTTTGCCAAGCCCTAACCGGCGCGGGCGGGTGGCCGCTGACCGTGCTGATGACGCCCGATCAGCGGCCGTTTTACGCGGGCACCTATCTGCCAAAGCACAACCGGTATGGCCAGATGGGGCTGATTGAGCTCCTAAAACAAGTGGCGGCGCTGTGGGAAAGCGATTCCGAGCAGCTTTGCGCCGCGGGGGAATCCATTGCCACCCACCTCAACGCAGCGCTTAGGGACGCCCCCACAGCGGAGTTGGGACCTCATCTTGCGCGGGAGGCGATCCGGCAATACCGGCAGAGCTTTGACCGTCGGTACGGCGGTTTTGGCCCCGCGCCGAAATTTCCCTCACCGCACAGCTTGCTTTTTTTGATGGCTTACGCGCAAAAAGAGGGCGACAGCGACGCGCAGCGCATGGCGGAAGCCACGCTGGTAGGGATGTACCGCGGCGGCATCTTCGACCACATTGGGGGCGGCTTCTCCCGCTACTCCACAGATGAAAAGTGGCTGGTCCCTCACTTTGAAAAGATGCTCTACGACAACGCTTTGCTCACCATGGCGTATCTAAGGGCCTATGCCCGCACGCACCGGCCGCTGTACCGCGATGTTGCGCGCCGCGTGATGGACTATGTGCTTTCGGAACTGCGCGGCGAGGAAGGCGGCTTTCTCTGCGCGCAGGATGCCGACAGTGACGGCGAAGAGGGCAAGTACTACCTGTTCACCCCGGAAGAGGTCGCCTCTGTCCTCGATCAGGAGGAGGCCGCGGCGTTCTGCGCATGGTATGACATCGACAACCCTGGTAATTTTGAGGGGAAATCGATCCCCAACCTGTTGAAAAACGAGCAGTTTGAGCGCGATACGGACGCATTTTTCCGGCAGCGGGAGGCGTTCCTTCGTTACCGGCGGGACCGCACGTCGCTGCATTTGGATGATAAGGCCCTCACCAGCTGGAACGCGCTGATGATCGCGGCGCTGGCCATGGCCGGGCGCGTTCTTGGGGAGGAAAAGTACCTACAAGCAGCTCATGCCGGGCGCGGTTTTGTGCAGCGGCATCTCACCCAACCGAACGGCCGGCTATGGGTGCGCTGGCGAAGGGGACAGGCCCTACACACCGGGCAGCTGGACGACTACGCCTTCTACGCTTGGGCACTGCTGGAACTGTACGCGACGACCTTTGACCCCGACTGTCTTTTGGAGGCGCGCACCATGGCGGAGAACATCCTCCAACACTTCTCCGATCCTGACGGCGGCGGGTTTTACCTGACCGCGGACGATGCGGAGGCGCTCATCACCCGGCCCAAAGAGACCTTTGACGGCGCGATCCCCTCCGGAAACGCCGTGGCGGCGCTGGTGTTCCTGCGCTTGGGCCGGCTGTGCGCGGAGCCGCGCGATGAGGCGGCGGCAGACCGGCAGCTCAGCTTTCTTGCCGGCTCCATGCGCCGTGCGCCCATGGGCAGCGGCTTTGCCCTGCTTGCGTTGCTGGAGGCGCTGCATCCCTCCCATGAATTGGTTTGCGCGGGGGAAATGCCGCCCCAGAGCGATCTTTGGGCGCTGGAGGAAGAATACGGCTTGGCCGTGCTGGTCAAAACCCCGGATACTGCCGGCGCTTTGGAGAAAACCGCTCCCTTCAGCGCGGCCTATCCCCTTCCCAAGCAGGGCACGAACTACTATCTCTGCTCAGGAGGCGCCTGCTCCGCCGCGCTGCATTCCCTAGAAGAAGTGCGCGCCGCGCTGGACCGCGCTTGAAGCGCAAAAACGGACAATACAATCAAGCCGGCGAGCATGCTGCTCGCCGGCTTGATTGTATTGTCATCAATTTTCCGCAAATTCGATGCGCAGCGCGTCATTGTCCACAGGCTGGCAGCGGTAGCGCTCACTGCCCGCCCTGGTGACGTCTAGGCTGTTGTCGTAGCGGCCGGCGTAGATCATCCCCCCGCGATTCCAGGCTGCCAAATAAAAGCCGCAGTCATTATTGGGCTCCGTTTGATAGGCTGCCATGAGCAGCGTGTCTCCATCATAGGCCAAGGCTACATCGGAGCGCAGGGCGTAAAAAAACTCCTCTTGGTATGCCAGATCGACGGCAAACGCCGCGCGATAACGCCCATCCTCCCCGCGTTCCAGCAAAGCGGCGCTCCCATCGTCCACAGAGATCAACAGGAAGTCATCGCAATCCCAGAGATAACCCAGGTATGCATCTTCGTCCATTTGCATCAAGGGCAGCTTTTGCACAAGCTGCATGCCTTCCAGGTCGATGACCGTCAGGGTGAGCGCCCCCTCCTCGCGGGTGAGCAGCAGCAGGGCTTCATCATCTTGGCTCAACTGAAGGCTGTGGATTTCTGTGCTCTGCGCGCCAAGGGGAAAGACTGGACGCAGCTGAT
>CAOKIU010000102.1 GCA_948468595.1 uncultured Christensenella sp. | reverse complement strand
GGGACAGAACCATGGTGATGGCCGCGGTCAGCGTGGTCTTGCCGTGGTCAACGTGACCGATGGTGCCAATGTTAACGTGAGGCTTGGTGCGTTCAAACTTAGCCTTACCCATCGTATTAAACCTCCATTACGGATGAATTGTAGGGGCCATGTCCCCGCCCCTTATCGGGCGGGGAACCCCATAAATGCTCTTACTTTTTGCCCAGAACCTTCTCGGCAATGCTCTTGGGCACCTGCTCGTAGCAGTCGAACTGCATGGAATAGTTGCCGCGGCCCTGCGTCGTGGAGCGAAGCGCGGTGGCATAGCCGAACATCTCGGCCAGAGGCACAATCGCGTCGATGACCTGCGCGCCATGGCGGTTCTCCATGCCTTCGATGCGCCCACGGCGGGAGTTGATGTCGCCGATGACATCGCCCATGTAATCCTCGGGGACGACGACCTCCACCTTCATCATGGGCTCCAACAGCGCGGGAGCGCCCTTGGCCATCGCGTCCTTAAACGCCATGGAACCGGCGATCTTAAACGCCATTTCAGAGGAGTCGACATCGTGGTAGGAACCGTCGATGACCTTGGCCTTGAAGTCCATCACCTCGTAGCCGCCCAGGATGCCGTTCTTGGCGGCCTCCTGAATGCCCTGGTTGATGGGCTCGATGAACTCCTTGGGAATGGAGCCGCCCACGGTGGCGTTCTCAAACTGATAACCCTCGCCGGGCTCCAGGGGAGAGAACTCCACAATACAGTGACCGTACTGGCCGTGACCGCCGCTCTGGCGGACGAAGCGACCCTCCGCGCGGGGAACGACCTTGGTAATCGCCTCGCGGTAGGAGACCTGCGGCGCGCCGACGGTGGCTTCCACCTTGTACTCGCGCTTGATGCGGTCGACGATGATTTCCAGATGCAGCTCGCCCATGCCGGCGATGATGGTCTGGCCCGTCTCCTGATCGGTGTAGGTCTTAAAGGTCGGGTCCTCCTCGGCCAGGCGCATCAGCGCCATGGTCAGCTTCTCCTGGCCGGCCTTGGTCTTGGGCTCTATGGCCACGCGGATAACCGGCTCGGGGAACACCATGGACTCCAGAACCACGGGATGGTCCTCGTCGCACAGGGTGTCGCCGGTGGTGGTATCCTTAAAGCCAACGGCAGCGGCAATATCGCCCGCGTAGACCTTCTCGATCTCCTCGCGGTGATTGGCGTGCATCTGAAGGATGCGGCCCAGGCGCTCGCGCTTGCCCTTGGTGGAGTTGTAGACGTAGGTTCCCGCCTCGCGCGTACCGGAGTAAACGCGGAAGAACGCCAGCTTACCTACGAAGGGGTCCGCCATGATCTTAAAGGCCAGGGCGGAGAAGGGCTCCTCGTCGGAGGAGGGACGAACCGTCTCCTCTTCCGTGCCGGGCACCGTGCCCTTGATGGGCGGGATGTCGGTAGGAGCGGGCATATAATCCACGATGGCGTCCAGCAGCTTCTGCACGCCCTTATTGCGATAGGAAGTGCCGCACAGCACGGGGACGAACTTGTTGGCGATGGTGCCCTTGCGGATGGCGTCCTTGATCTCCTCGATGGTGAACTCTTCGCCCTCCAGGTACTTCTCCATCAAATCGTCGTCCAGCTCGGCGACCTTCTCCATCAGCTCCGCGCGGTACATCTCGACCTGCTCGACCAGATCCTCGGGGATGGGGGCATCCTCCATGTGGGTGCCCAGGTCGTCGGAATAGATGTAGGCCTTGTTCTCCACAAGGTCGACCAGACCTACAAAGCTGGACTCGCTGCCGATGGGCAGCTGAATCGGCACCGCGTTGCAGCGCAGGCGCTCGTGCATCATGTCAAGGACGTTGTAGAAGTCCGCGCCCATGATGTCCATCTTGTTGACATACGCCATGCGGGGTACGCCGTAGTTGTCCGCCTGGTGCCACACCGTCTCGGACTGAGGCTCGACGCCGCCCTTTGCGCAGAAGACGCAAACCGCGCCGTCGAGGACACGCAGGGAACGCTCAACTTCAACCGTAAAGTCGACGTGCCCGGGAGTGTCGATGATATTGATGCGCTTGCCGTTCCAATGGCAGGTGGTTGCGGCGGAGGTAATGGTGATGCCACGCTCCTGCTCCTGGGCCATCCAGTCCATGGTCGCGGTACCATCGTGGGTTTCGCCGATCTTGCGGTTTACACCGGTGTAGAACAGGATGCGCTCCGTAGTGGTCGTCTTGCCCGCGTCGATGTGCGCCATAATACCAATATTTCTGGTATTTTCCAAAGTATACTCTCTGTTAGACACAGTCGTATATCCTCCTTTCGGCAGTAGTTGAGCCGCTCTTTACTTGATTTACAAAGCAGCCACGTTCTTTTCGCATAACTTACCAGCGATAGTGCGCGAACGCCTTGTTGGCTTCCGCCATCTTGTGCATATCCTCTTTGCGCTTGACCGCGGCGCCCGTGTTGTTGGAGGCGTCCACAATCTCGTTGCAGAGGCGCTCGGCCTGGGTCTTCTCGCCGCGCTTGCGGGAGAACTCCACCAGCCAGCGCAGCGCCAGGGTCTGGCGGCGCTCCGGGCGAATCTCAATGGGGACCTGATAGGTCGCACCGCCGACGCGGCGGGCCTTGACCTCAAGAACCGGCATGATGTTGTTCATGGCCGCTTCAAAAACTTCGGTCGCTTCCTTGCCAGTCTTTTCGGCAATCGCTTCAAAGGCTTCGTAGCAGACCTTCTGCGCCACGCCGCGCTTGCCGTCGTACATGACCTGATTAATCAACTTGGTGACGATGGTGCTGCCGTAAATGGGATCGGGCAGCACTTCGCGCTTCGGTATAAATCCACGTCTGGGCATGGAATTTCCCTCCTTCTATTAACGCTTTGCTCAAATGGGATAAGATCGGTACAGGGGAAAAGCGCGCAAGCCCTTTCCTTTTGACCCGGGCCCCAAGCGTTGCAACACACGTAGGGCGGGGGGAACCCAAGAAGACCGGTTCAGCATACCGCGCTCCTCCGCGCCGTTCCACTACGCGGAAAAGAGGACCCCTTTTGCGGGGCCGCCGTCTTAGGCGAGGCTCTTTAGCACTCTTTCTTCGGCCGTCTTACTTCTTCGGGCGTTTTGCGCCGTAGAGGGACCGAGCCTGCATGCGCTTGGCAACGCCAGCTGCGTCCAGCGTACCTCTGATGATGTGGTAACGCACACCAGGGAGGTCACGAACTCTGCCGCCTCTGATGAGGACGACGGAGTGCTCCTGCAGATTGTGGCCGATGCCGGGAATGTAGGCAGTGCCTTCAATTCCGCTGGTCAGACGCACACGGGCGATCTTGCGCATAGCGGAGTTCGGCTTCTTGGGGGTAAGCGTCTTGACCGACAGGCAAACGCCGCGCTTCTGCGGGCAGCTCTGCAAAATCGGGGACTTGGACTTATACGTTTTGTTCTCCCGACCCTTGCGAATCAACTGATTAATCGTGGGCACGGAAGCACCTCCTTCCAAATACATAGATAATATATCCAAAAAACGCCGCAACCCAATTGGCATTTTCTGAAACAAAATCAAATGGCTTCCTTCAGAAGCCCGGCCGCGGCGCTGCCCACCGCAATGCCGCACATTTCGCCCAGCTTTTCCATCGACTCGACCTCCACGATCGGGACGCGGTTTTCCCGGGCCAGCGGCAGCAGCTTGTCCTTGATATGCTCCTGCGCGTCACAGGCGATAAAGAGCACCGATATGCCGTTGACAGCGAGCTTTTTGAGCAATTGTTTGGTTCCAACCACGCGACATCGGCCGTCGCTTAAATCAGCATCCATTTGGACCTTTGACCTCCTAAAATCACGAAAAGCAGGCTAAGAGCAGACGAACACCATCATGTATTTTACCATCCGCTATTTTTCCTGTCAATGATTTCATCGAAACTTAATCGTAAAATCCGCGCAAGACAGCGTTTTTTTCCAACTTTTGATGTGAAAAGCCTCCCCGGGCCGCGTCAAGCGGCGCCGGGGAGGGGATTTTTTTGCCGCGCAGGCGGTTAATCCGCCAGCGTCTCGTGAATTTCCAGGTTGTGATACCGCTTCATGCCCGTGCCCGCGGGGATGAGCTTGCCGATGAGCACGTTCTCCTTAAGGCCGATGAGCGGGTCCACCTTGCCCTTGATGGCGGCCTCGGTCAGCACCCTGGTCGTCTCCTGGAAGGAGGCGGCCGACAGGAAGCTCTCCGTGGCCAGCGAGGCCTTGGTGATGCCCAGCAGCACGCGCTTAGCGATGGCGGGCTGGCCGCCGGACTTTACGACCTCGTCGTTCTCGCGCTCGAACTGGAAGATGTCCACCAGGCTTCCGGGCAGCATTTCGGTATCGCCGTTCTCCTCGATGCGCACCTTGCGCAGCATCTGGCGGACGATGACCTCAATGTGCTTGTCGCAGATATCCACGCCCTGCATGCGGTAGGCGGAGAGCACTTCCAGGGTGATGTAGGCCTGCACGCCCTTGACGCCCTTGATCTTCAAGATGTCATGGGGGTTGACCGAGCCTTCGGTCAGCGCGTCGCCCGCGGAAACGCGCTGGTTTTCCACAACGCTGATGCGCGCGCCGTAGTTGATGGGGTAGGACGCGGTCTCGCCGTCGTCGCTTACGATGGTGACCTCGCGCTTGTTCTTGTTCTGGCCGATGTGCGCCACGCCGCCGATCTCGGTGATGACGGCCATGCCCTTGGGCTTGCGCGCCTCGAAGAGCTCCTCAACGCGGGGAAGACCCTGGGTGATGTCGGCCGCCTGCGCCACGCCGCCGGTGTGGAAGGTGCGCATGGTCAGCTGCGTGCCCGGCTCGCCGATGGACTGCGCCGCCACAATGCCCACGGCCTCGCCGATATCCACGGGATCGCCGGTGGCCATGTTGGCGCCGTAGCACTTGGCGCATACGCCGGTTTCGTTGCGGCAGGTCAGCACCGTGCGGATGACGACCTTCTTAACGCCGGCCTTGACGATCTTTTCCGCCAATTGATAATCAATGTCCTGGTTGACGTCGCAGAGCAGCTCGCCCGTTTCGGGGTGGAGCACCTTCTCGGCGGCGACGCGGCCGCGGATGCGGTCCTCCAGCGTCTCGATGACCTGGCCGTTGGAGACGATCTCGGTCACCTCCATGCCGCGCACGCGCTCGCCCCTTGCGGCGAAGCAGTCCTCTTCGCGCACCACGACATCCTGGGAAACATCGACCAGGCGGCGGGTGAGGTAGCCGGAGTTTGCGGTCTTAAGCGCCGTATCGGCCAAGCCCTTTCTGGCGCCGTGGGAGGAGGTAAAGAACTCCAGCACCGTCAGGCCCTCGCGGAAGTTGGCGCGGATGGGCAGCTCGATGATGTGACCGGAGGGGTCTGCCATCAGGCCGCGCATGCCGGCGAGCTGGCGGATCTGGTTGATGGAGCCGCGGGCGCCGGAGTTGGCCATCATGGTGATGGGGTTAAAGGTATCCAGCGACGCCTTGAGCGCGTCGGTCACCTTGTTGGTGGTGTCGTCCCAGACGTTGATGACGCGCTTGTAGCGCTCCTCATCGGAGAGCAGACCGTCGTCAAACGCCGCCTGGATCTCGTCGATCTGTTCCTCCGCCTCGTGCAGGAGCTGCGGCTTTTCCTTGGGCACCACAACGTCGGACACCGCCACGGTGACAGCGCCCTTGGTGGAGTATTTAAAGCCCAGCGCCTTGATGCGGTCGGCCATGGCGGAACACTCGGTCACGCCGTGGACGCGGTAGCAGGCATGGACGATCTTGCCCAGCATCTTCTTATCCACAACGCGGTCGATCTCCAGCTTAAAGGCGTCCTCGGGCGTTTCGCGCTTGACAAAGCCCAGGTCCTGCGGGATGGCCTCGTTGAAGATGATGCGGCCGATGGAGGTCTCGATGATCTTTTTGCGGGGCTGGCCGTCGATTACGCGCGTGATGCGCACCTTGATGCGCGCCTGCAAGGCGATCTCGCCCAACTGGTAGGCCATCAGCGCCTCTTCCTCGTCCATGAACGCCTTGCCATCGCCCTTGAAGGCCTTGGGGTGCTTCTTGTCCTCGTCGCCCATGATGGTCAGGTAATAGGACCCAATGACCATGTCCTGGGAGGGGGAGACGACGGGCTTGCCGTCCTGGGGCTTTAGGATGTTGTTGGCCGCCAGCATCAGGAACCGCGCCTCGGCCTGCGCTTCCATGGAGAGCGGCAGGTGCACGGCCATCTGGTCGCCGTCAAAGTCGGCGTTGTAAGCGGTACAGGCCAAGGGATGGAGCTTGAGTGCCTTGCCCTCCACCAGCACCGGCTCAAAGGCCTGAATGCCCAGGCGGTGCAGCGTGGGCGCGCGGTTGAGCAGCACGGGATGGTCGTGAATGACATCCTCCAGCACGTCCCACACCTCGGGCTTGACGCGCTCGACGATGCGCTTGGCCGCCTTGATGTTGGGCGCGTAGCCCGCGGCGATGAGCTTCTTCATCACAAAGGGCTTAAACAGCTCCAGGGCCATGGTCTTGGGCAGGCCGCACTGATAGATCTTCAGCTCCGGTCCCACGACGATAACCGAGCGGCCGGAGTAGTCCACGCGCTTGCCCAGCAGGTTCTGGCGGAAGCGGCCCTGCTTGCCCTTGAGCATATCGGAGAGGCTCTTGAGGGCCCGGTTGTTGGCGCCGGTGACGGCGCGGCCCCGGCGGCCATTATCGATGAGGGCGTCCACGGCCTCCTGGAGCATCCGCTTCTCGTTGCGCACGATGATGTCCGGCGCCTTGAGCTGGATGAGCCGCTTGAGGCGGTTGTTGCGGTTGATGACCCGGCGGTAGAGGTCGTTGAGGTCGCTGGTGGCGAAGCGTCCGCCGTCCAGCTGGACCATGGGGC
>CAOKIU010000101.1 GCA_948468595.1 uncultured Christensenella sp. | reverse complement strand
ACCTCAACACTGCCAGTGTTGCGTACTACCAACTGTACTATAGCCCCGAACACGAGCAATATAATACCACGCATCGCTGCGCTCGTCAACACCTTTTTTAATTTTTTTGTAAGTTTGGCGTGACAAAGGGCATGCATCCCGGCCACAGGATAAAAAACGAAGCGAGTGGGCATACTGGGGAGCGAAAGGGAGGGAACGCATGTGCTTTGGGATTTGGGCCGCGTATTCGTTTTTTCGATCACTTCGATCGTCGCGCTGTTTTTTCTGACCAAGCTGATTGGCAACCGGCAGGTATCACAGCTGTCGCTGTTTGACTATATCAACGGCATTACCATTGGCTCCATCGCCGCGGAAATGGCCACCTCGCTGGAACAGGACGTGTTCGAGCCGCTGCTCGCCATGGCGATCTACGCGCTGGCAACCTATCTTGTCTCCGTCATCAACAATAAGTCTCTCGCTTTTCGCAGGTTCTCCATGGGTCAGCCCATCGTGCTGATGGAGGATGGAAAGCTCTACGAACGCAATCTGGTCAAGGCGCGCCTGGACGTGAGCGAAATGCAGATGCAGATGCGCAGCATGGGGTATTTCAACATCGACGATGTGCAGTCCATCATCATGGAACCCAACGGCAAGATCAGCGTGCTGCCGCGCTCGGAGCGCCGGCCGGTAAATCCCCAGGACCTGGGGCTGAAGCTGGCGCCCGAAAAGCTGATTGCAAACGTCATCCTCGACGGCGTGGTCTTGGAGCGAAACCTGCGCCATACGGGCAACAACGAGCAGTGGCTGCGCAACAAGCTCAAGGAACTGGGCATTGACGATGTCAGTAAAGTGTTCCTGGCGACATGCGACTTCCAAAATACACTGTCGGTATACCTTCGCGTCAAAGAAAAGGGCGATATGGACCTTTTTACTTGATCGGTGTGAACAGCAAAAGATTTGACGAGCGACCTAAATTGCGGTATGATAATTTCGGCGTGATTCGCAGGAAACATCGCGCGAAAAAGGAGTAATGCAATCATGGTCGTGATTTTGATCCCATCTTATAAGCCGGACGACGGGCTGTTGACGCTGTTGGAACAGCTTCATGCCTCCAAGCGATACGAAGGGATCGTAGTCGTGGATGACGGCAGCGGAGAGAAGTTCCGGCCGATATTTGATCGGGCTGAGCAAATAGGGGACGTGACGGTTGTGCGTCACGCCGTAAATCTGGGCAAGGGAAGGGCGCTTAAAACCGGGATCAATGCCATCATGGACGCCTACCCCGGCGCGCATGTGATCACCGCCGATGCCGACGGGCAGCACACGCCCCGGGACATCTGCCGCCTGGCCGACAGCATGGAGGCGGGACCGGAGGGGATCATTTGGTTGGGCAAGCGCGTGCTGGGCAAGGACACGCCGGTTAAATCGCTTTTTGGCAACACCGTCAACCGCATTGTGTTCCTGCTCATCACCGGCAAAATGATTTACGATACCCAGACCGGTCTGCGCGGCCTGCCCAGCGGCCTGCTGGCTGACATGCTGCACATCAAGGGCGAGCGATACGAGTATGAGATGAACGTCTTGCTTGAAATGGTTCGCCTGGGCGCAGACATGAAGGAGATCGAAATTCAAACCATCTATATCAATAACAACTCCGGCACGCACTTTCATCCCATCCGCGATGCGCTGATGGTTTTTTCGCGTTTAATCGCCTTTGCGGCGTCCTCTTTGATCAGCTTTGCCTTGGACTACGGCGCCTATGCGCTGCTGATCGCGCTGTGCAGGCTCCAGCCGGAGTTTGCCTATATCGGCGCCCGCCTTTTGAGCTCCGCCGTCAATTTTAGCATAAACCGCAATCTCGTCTTCGGCGCGCGCAAGGGTTCTTTCGCCAAGCAAATTTTGGGATACTATCTGTTGGCGGTTCTGGTCATGGCGCTGGGTTCTCTGGGCGTGCGCTGGGGGACCGACATCCTGGGCTGGAACGAATACTTGATCAAAATTTTGGTCGATTCGCTTCTATGGGTGCTCTCCTTCATGGGTCAACGCCTGATGGTGTTCCGGCCCGTGCGCGCCGAAGCCAAGCAAAAGGCGCGGGGGTGAGGGGATGGAGGACCTGTTTTCCGCGAACGAAGGCAAGCTCGCGCCGCTGGCCGACCGCATGCGCCCGCGCACGCTGGATGAATTTCTGGGGCAAAAGCACATTGTGGGTCAGGGCACGCTGCTGCGCCGCGCCATTGAGGCCGACCGGCTGACCTCCTGCATCTTCTTCGGCCCGCCGGGCGTTGGAAAGACGACGCTGGCCTCGATCATCGCCAACACAACCTCGTCCGAGTTTGTGCAGCTCAACGCCGTTACCTCAGGGGTGGGCGAGGTTCGCAAAGTCATTGAGGAGGCCCGCGACCGGATGCGCATGTACGGCAAGAGCACCTATTTGCTCCTGGACGAGTGCCACCGGTGGTCCAAGTCCCAGTCGGACTCCATCCTGCCCGCCATCGAGCGCGGGGTCATCCGCTTTATCGGCTCCACGACGGAAAACCCCGTCATCGCCATGACCCCGGCCATTGTCTCGCGCTGCCGGCTCTTTCAGTTTCGCTCGCTCACCCAAGAGGACGTCAAAGGCGCCCTTTTGCGAGCGCTCAAGGACGAGGAGCGCGGCTTCGGCAAGATGAATGTGGTCCTTACGCAGGAAGCATTGCATCACTTTGCCCTTGTATCCAATGGGGACGTGCGCAACGCGCTCAACGCGCTGGAGCTGGCGGTGCTCTCCACCTTGCCGGACCAGGAGGGGGTCATCACCGTCAATGAGGAGGTTGCCGCCCAGTCCATCCAGCAAAAGGTGCTGGCCATGGACGAGAGCTATTACTACGATATGTTGTCCGCCTTCTGCAAGTCTTTGCGCGGTTCGGACAGCGACGCGGCGCTGGCGTGGTTTGCGCGCATGGTGACCTCGGGCGTGGACCCGCGCATCATTGTGCGCCGCCTCATCGCCCATGCCTCCGAGGATGTGGGCCTGGCCAATCCGCAGGCCATGCTCACGGCCTCCGCGGCTTGGACCGCCTTAGAGGCTGTGGGCATGCCGGAGGCACGCCTGCCCATTGCCCAGGCAATCATCTTAATTTGCGAATCCAGCAAGAGCAACTCCGTGGTCATGGCCGTGGACGCGGCCTTTGCGGCGGCTCAGAGGGCGGAGAACGTGCCCGTTCCCGCGCACCTGCGCGACACGCACTACAAGGGACATGAAAAGCTGGGCAGCGGCGCGCAGTACAAGTATCCGCACGATTATCCGGGCCATTACGTGGTCCAACAGTACATGCCCGACGACGCTTTGGGCCAGCAGTACTATTTTCCCAGCGATATGGGGTTTGAAGAGAGAATTCGCCAGCAAAGGGCGGCGAGAGGAAAGAGGGAGCAAGAATGATCGCAAGAGGAGACGCAGAGCTGATTTTGACCTGTGCGCTGCGCACGGGCGGCGATTTTGCGGAGATTTTCTATGAAGATTTGGATTCCGGCGACATTGCGCTGATGGACCGGCGCATTGAGAGCGCCAACCGCACGCACACGCGCGGCGCGGGCATCCGTGTTTTTAAGGGCACGTCCACGGTTTACGCCTACACCAATGACCTGACGTTGGAGGGGATGCTCAAGACCGCCGAAGAGGCCGCCGCGGCGCTGGGCAGCGCGCGGGAAGGCGGCGAGCCGGTTCGCCTCTTTACCGCCGTACCGCGCAACATCCACCGCATCGAGCGTTTCGCGGGCGATGTGCAGAGCAAGCGCCGCGCCGACGTTCTGCGCCTTTGCGACGCGGCCGCGCGCAGCCTCTCCGAGGAAATCACGCAGGTTTCGGCCGGACTTATGGATGAGATGCAGCACGTGCTCATCGCCAATTCCGACGGACTCTATATCACCGATACCCGCGTGCGCACGCGCCTGCGCATCACGGCGGTAGCGGCCTCCGGCACTGAGAATCAAACGGGAACGCAGGCGCCCGGCGCGCAGGCCGGCTATGAGTTCATTGAGGGACTGGACATCGAGGCGCTTGCCAAGGCCGCGGGCCGCACGGCCATAACCATGCTGCATGCCAAGCCCTGCCCCGCAGGCGTCATGCCGGTGGTGATTGAAAACGGCTTTGGCGGCGTCATCTTCCACGAGGCGTGCGGTCATGCTCTGGAGGCCACCAGCGTCGGCAAGGGCAACTCCGTCTTTTGCGGCAAATTGGGACAGAAAATCGCCGCCGACTGCGTCACGGCCGTGGACGACGGCACCATTGCAAACGCCTGGGGCAGCCTCAACATCGACGACGAGGGCCACCCCGCGCAGCGCAAGGTTCTCATTGAGGACGGCGTGCTCAAAAGCTATATGATCGACCGCTTGGGTTCCCGCCGCATGGGTCTGCCCATGACGGGCAGCGGCCGCCGGCAGGACTACACCTTCGCGCCGACCTCGCGCATGACCAATACCTTCATTTGCCCCGGAAAGGACGACAACGAGGAGATGATCCGCACCATGGGCGACGGCCTCTACGCCGCAAAGATGGGCGGCGGTTCCGTCAACCCCGTTACCGGCGAGTTCAACTTTGCCGTCAACGAGGGCTATCTCGTCCGGGACGGCCGCATCCAGGAACCCGTTCGGGGCGCCACGCTCATCGGCAAGGGCGCGGACGTGCTCTTTAAGATCGACCGCGTGGGCACGGAACTGCTGACGGCGCAGGGCATGTGCGGCTCGCTCTCCGGCTCGGTGCCCACCGATGTGGGCCAGCCGCGCATCCGCGTTAAGTCCATGACCGTGGGCGGCAGGTAAGGGGGAGTAAAAATGCTGAAAAAATTTGAAAGACTCGTCGATTTGGCTATAAAAGAGGGGTTTGACAAGGCGGAGGTCTTTGCCACCGCCCAAAGCGCCTTCTCGGTCTCCGTCTACGAGGGGGAGATTGAGGATTATCGCGTGGAAAAGAGCGCGGGCATCGCGCTGCGCGGCCTGTACGGCGGGCAGATGGGTTACGCCTCCACCGAAGTGGACGATGAAAACGAGTTTGCCGACCTGGTGCGCCGCGCCAAGGAGAACGCGCAGGTACTCGAATCAAAGGACGAGCAGTTCCTCTACGACGGTAGGGAGAGGCTGTCCTGGGTCTCTTCGTCCAATCCCGCGCTGGAAACCGTGCCGCCGGAGCGCAAGATCGCCCTGGCCATGGAGATGGAGCGGGCCTGCAAGGCGCTGGACAGCCGCGTAGCGCGCGTGGCCGTCAGCGAGGTGGGAACCACGTCCCAAAGCCGTGTGCTCGTCAATTCCGAGGGCCTGTTCCGCACCTTTGAGGAGAATATAGCCTATGCTGTGGTCGAGCCCGTACTCGCCGTGGACGGCGGACAGGTGGACGGCACGGCTTTCCTCTTCACCCGCGATTTTGACGCGCTAAACGCGCAGGCGCTTGCCCGCGAGGCGATAGAGGACGCCAAGCGGTACATCGGCGCTGCGCCCATCCCCTCGGGCGCCATGCCTGTGGTGATGAATCAGCGCGCCATGCAGAGCCTGCTGGCCACGTTTGTGGGCGTCTTCAGCGCGGAGGCCGCACAGCGCGGACTTTCCCTGCTGGCCGGCAAGGAGGGGGAGACCATCGCCGCGCCCATCGTGACGCTGACGGATGATCCCGCCGACGGATTGGGCCTTGCGGGCCGGCCCTTTGACGGCGAGGGCGTGCCCACGCGCCGCAAAAACGTCGTCGAGCGCGGCGTGCTGCGCACGCTGCTCTACACCCTAAAGACCGCCAAAAAAGCGGGCAAAGAGACGACGGGCAACGCTTCGCGGCCCTCGTATCATTCCACCGTGGGCACATCGCCCACCAATTTCTATCTCGAACCCGGCACGCTCGCCCCGGAGGCGCTCTATGCACAGGCGGGTAACGGCGTGCGCATCGACGCGATCATGGGCATGCACGCGGGCTGCAATCAGATCTCCGGCGATTTCTCCTTGGCGGCCAAGGGAATGAGAATTGAAAACGGCGTGCTCACCGAGCCCGTGGAGCAAATCACCGTCTCGGGAAACTTTTTTAAGCTCCTCATGGGAATTGCCGCCGTGGGCGACGATCTATGGTTCGGCTTCCCCGGAAGCTGCGCCGTGGGCGCGCCTTCGGTTCTGGTGGACGGCCTTTCCATCGCGGGGAAATGATCGAGATACAGATCCTGGATATTCATCCGCACAAGGAATGGTGGCGCGCGCTATTCTTGCTGTACGCGCGCCCCGACCAGCGGTTTGAGATCCATTGCTGGCGTCAGGAGGAGGAAGCTGCGGCCGCCGCCAGGCGCCTGGGCTGCGAAAAAGATGGAGCCTGGGCAGGGGGAACGGTGGTTGAGGGCACGATGGACGAGGAAAAACTGGCGTTTCTGCTATCTCTGGATACAGGAGAGGAGAGCGCTCCGTTTTTTAATCTCTTTCTTTCCGGCTCCTTCTACAGCGAGCATTACGGGAGCGAAATCCACATTTTGCGCCAGCCGGAGGATCGCGCCGGGTTGGACGCACTGCTCCAAGCGGCGCGGGGGTTTGCCTCTATCGGAGAAATTTGAGCATTTGCGCAAGATTTTACGCTTTTGTGCTTTACAATGCGCGATGGATTGACTATAATACAATATAATTTGCGTTGAAGAGGACGCGGTGAGTTCGAGGATGCACGATAAGCGAACCGGGGAGGGTGCAAGCCCGGATGCGTGCGGAGCTTTCCGCCATCACCTCGGAGCACCCTTTGCGATAACGGTAGTGAGGGGCGGGTTCTCCCGATACAGAGAGGCGGCATATTTGTGCCGGACAGAGCGGACGGCGCGCGCCGTCAACTCGGGTGGTATCGCGGAAGTAAAAACTCCGTCCCGATTGATCGGGG
>CAOKIU010000100.1 GCA_948468595.1 uncultured Christensenella sp. | reverse complement strand
TCGGCGGCCCTCGGCGGCCCTCGGCGGCCCTCGGCGGCCCTCGGCGGCCCTCGGCACGACCAGCGAGAAAATGCCCGAAAGCCATGGCTTTCGGGCATTTTTTGTGCAAGCGCGGCCTAAGCGGCGGCTTTTGCGCTCATTACGGTCTTCCACTTGCCGCTGTTGTAGCGCAGCGTGATCAGCAACGTGCGCATGCACTGATCCGCGACCAACGCGACCCATGCGCCGGTAAGCCCCCACTTGAGCAGATAGACGGCGATCAGCGCGATACCGGGCCGCACGATCATCACGGTGATGAAGATGACCTTGGCGGTGTACTTCGTGTCCCCCGCGCCGCGCAGGGCGCCGGCCAGGATAAATTGCGAGGACTGAAGCGGTTGAATCAGCGCCACCATTTTTAGCAGAAAGGCGCCCTTTTCAATGATGATGGGATCATCGGAATACAGCATGACGATCTGCTTGCCAAAGAAGAAGAGCACAGCGCCCAGCAGCACGGAGACGACCGCGCCCAGCGCCTGCGTGCGGTGCGAATAGAGCACCGCCATATCCGAGCGAATCTTTCCCAAGCTCTGCCCCACCAGGGATGTGGCCGAAACCGCGAAGGCCTGACCGGTCATGAAGGTGAGGGAGAGGATGTTCATGCATACCTGGTGGCAGGCCAACATCAACGTGCCCAGGCTGGCCACGGTTTTGGCATAGACGATCATGCCCGCGCGCATACAGAGCTGCTCGACCATTGAGGGAAACCCAATGCGCACGATGTCCCCGATGGCCTGGCGGTCGGGTTTAAATCCCATGCGAAAGTCTAAGTGCACGTATTGCCGTCGGTCCATCACCGCCAGGAGCGCGATGACAAAGGCCACGCCCTGGGAAAGGGAGGTCGCCAGCGACGCGCCCACAACCTCCAGGCGCGGCATTCCCAGCCGGCCGTAGATGAATACGTAGTTCAGTCCCACGTTGACCACGTTGGCAAGAGTGTTATAGACCATCGCCGTCTTGGAATCCCCCGCGCCGCGCAGGGCGTTGGTGATGGTCGTAGTCAGCGCCAGGAACGTCAGCCCCAGCATCTGCACCTGTAGATACTGCGCGCCGCCTACGAGCGTCTGCTCGTCCTGCGCGCCCATGAAGAGCACCAGCGGCCGCGCGAAAACAAATCCCAGCACCGCAAACACCAGCGACAGCACGAGATTGAGCGCAAGCGATTGGCGCAGGATAAGCTGCGCTTGGTCCTGCCGCCCCGCGCCCCTGTGCCGCGCCACCATGGTCATGCAGCCCACGTTGAGCGCGTTGAACATCGTCGAGAGCAGGAACTTGGGTTGCGTTGTCAGGCCCACGGATGTGATGGCCCACGCGCCCAACTGCCCCACCATCATCAGGTCCACCATGCTCGTCAACTGCGTGAGCAGCAGCTCCACCAGCGACGGCCAGGCGATGGTGACGATATCCCTGTAGAGCTCCTGCGAGGTCACGCCCTCGGGCAGCGAAATCTTTTTGCGCAGATCGTCACCCTCTGCGTCCGGCTGCCCCATCTCCAATTTGTCCAGCGCGATGCGCGTCAACTTCAGCTTCCGCCGCTGCGGTATCGTTTTCTCATCCATGCGATTTCCCTTCACGACCCCTCTGCCGTGTCCTCCTTCTCATTTTTCCAATAAATTTATCATACCCCGTTTGCGCTTTCCTGTCAATTCCCATGCAAAACAGCAGGCGGCAGAGAATTCTGCCGCCTGCTGTTTTGCATGGCGTTTAGAAAACGCGGAAACCGCAGATGAAGTGCGAGGTCCAGTAGCTGGAGGACTGAATGCCGGAGGTAGTGCGCACCTTGCCCTTGGAGGAGGAGGCGTCGATCATCTTTCCGTTGCCCAGGTAGATGCCCACATGCCCGTCAAAGACCAGCACGTCGCCGCGCTGCAACTTGCTCATGGAGGTGACCTTGGGGTATTTGCTGGAGCTTGCCCAGCCGGCGCTGGTCATGTAGCCCTGCGAAACGCCCGCCTTGTTGAGGCACCAGTACACAAAGCCAGAGCAGTCAAAGGTGTTGGGCCCCTTGGAGCCAAAGACGTACGTGCAGCCAATCTTGGACTCCGCGGCGGAGATGAACCGCTCCACGCCGGACTTATCCGTAGAACTTCCGGACGAAGAGCCGCCGCCGGAGGAGGAGCCGCCGGAAGAGCTGCCGCCGGAGGACGAGGAGCCGGAGGACGCCTTCTTGGCCGAGGAGGAGGTCAGCGTATTCATCGTCACCTTGCCCACCGTGCCGTCCACCGATAGTCCGTTGCGCTTTTGGAACGCCTTGACCGCATCCTCGGTCAGCGAACCGTAGTAGCCCGTGACCTTGCTCATGTAGCCCAGCTTTTTGAGCCGGTTCTGCACGTTGGTCACGTCAGAGCCCTCCATGCCCAGCTTCAGCGCGTTGGAGAGCGCCTTGGAGGAGTTGAGCAGCTTGGTGGTGTCATAGCCCAGGAAGCCGTCCGCGATCAGGCCGTTAATCTCCTGGAAGCGCTTGACCGCCATGACGGTATCCTTGCCATAGCTGCCGTCGGGCGTGGTGGTGAGATACCCCAGCTTTTTGAGGCGCTCCTGGTACTTTTTGACCTCGTCGCTCACCTCGCCGTACTTGAGGAAGTTGGCCGTGGCGTCGGCGCTGTAGAGCATTTCGCGCGTCTGGCTGCCCACCTTGCCGTCTATCGTGAGCTTGTTGATCTCCTGGAACTTCTTGACCGCTTCCACGGTCAGCTCCCCAAAGTGGCCGGTCACCGTGTCGATGTAGCCCAATTCACGCAGGCGCTTTTGCAGCTCTTTGACGTCCGTGCCGTCCATATCCTGCATGACGGTGTAGTGTTCCGCGTCGTCCGCCATCAGGCGGTTCCACGTCTCAAGCCCCACGCAGCCATCCACATCCAGGCTCGCCTGGCGCTGGAACAGCTTGACCGCGGACTGCGTGATGTTGCCGTAATACTCGGTCGGCTCGTCGTTTTCCATATAGCCCAGCTTCATCAACCGCTGTTGAATCTGCGCTACGACCTTGGCTTCCATGCCGAATTTGATTACGGTGTTTGTCGGATGCGGCTCCGGCGTGGGCGTGGGCTCCGGCGTAGGCTCGGGCGTGGATTGCGGCGCCGCCGGATCAAGGTCCGAACCCACGCCCGGCTCGCCGGAGAGGGGAGAGGCGGGTTGACTATTGAGATCGGTGGATTGCTTCCCCCGGAGCTGCACGGCGTCGCCGCTGGCCGGCGCGGCCTTGGCGTGATGGTGCATCATCACGCCGGCCCCAACGGGCAGCGCAACGGCCAGAAGCGCCCCGACAACCAGAAGGGTGAGCCGGCGCGGGCCGATCCCCGCGAGCCACGCCTTGAAATAGTAGTATTTCTTGCGGGTGCGCAGCGCGTACCGCCCGGCGCCCTTTCCCTCCGTCGTATTTCTATCTTCACGCATGAAAAAATACCATCCTTGACATTTATTCTCTCATTAAAGTATAAATGTCGCCCGCATTCCTGTCAAACGATTGCATCGTATTGTTACAAGTTCGAAACAGCGTTGTTTCAGGTCGGATACGCGCGCTATAGCGCCTGACCCAGGCCCGGAATCAGGCCGTTTTCCGCCATGGCAATCACGCCCAGCAGCGCGCCCCAGTGGTAGAATTTATCGCTGTTCTCCCGGTCGCAGCCCTGGCCGGTTTGGCTGTTGTAGTTTTCATGGACGTGCCCGTGGGCCTTCCACTCGTTCATCAGCAGGGCCTCGGACTTTTGCGCCAGATCGCGCCGCATGTCCTCCAAGCCCGTCTGGCCGCACAGCGCCAGGTAGGTCAGGAAGTTCAGCGGCGCCCATGCGCGGCCGCGCCAGTAATCCTGTTCAGGATAGGCGGGGTCGTTGCGCGCGATGGAGGGCAGCATCCACTCCCCGTAGAATTCCTCCGGGTTGAAGTAGTGCGCGGCAATGCGCGCCTTGCGCGCCGCAGAAACGCTCTGGGAAAAGAGCGCGTAGAAGTTGGTGGGGGAAAGGCGATGGGAGAATTCCCCCGTGTCCGTGCGGCGGTTGCAGTAAAAGCCCGCCTCCTCGTCCCAAAGGGCTTCCAGCCCTTCCTCGGCGCGCGCAAGCCGCGCTTTGAGCGGGGCAATGTCTTCCTTGCGGTCCAAGAGCTGCGCCAGCTGCAAGAGCGAGCGCGTATCCAGGATATACAAGCCCGTCAGCCCCACATCGTAGAGCCGCAGGCGATGCGTTTCCCCGTCAAAGGGCACGCCGTCGTACATGGGGGAGTTGTCCAGGCCCGATTCCAGCGCCGCGCCGAACCGGTCGTTCACCCCGTCGTATTCCCAGCGATTTCCGTATTGCGGCTCGATGGGGTCGCTGCCCCAGCACAGCGCGCCGCTCTCCCCCGAGCGGTGATCGGCAAACCACTCGTTCCACTTCAGCAGCAGGGGGTAAAGGAACTCCACGATCCACTTCTCCCGGTAGATGCGGTAGGTCTCCAGCAGCATGGCGCTGCCCACCGGCGGCTGGGAGCGGTCCTCGCTTTTCAGGCCCGTGCCGTGGACGAAGTTGGGCACAAAACCCGCCTCCGTGCGCGAGAGCGTGATGGCGATCAGGTTGGAATAGGCGAGGAACTTGTCCCCAAGCGCCGCCATAAAGCCCGCAAAGTAGTTGTCCCAGCAAAAAAGGACATACCCTCCGTGGCTGATGGACCACAGCCGTGAGACGGGGGAGAGCACCCGCTCGCCCTGCGCGTCGAAGGTCGTGTCCCAGTTGAGCGCGCAGCGCAGCGCCTCATAGCACTCCTGACAGGGGGCAAAGCGCGCCCGCTCCAAGGCATAGCGCTCCCGCGCCGCCGCCATTTCGCGCCGGACGAGGGAGAGCTCCATGGGCTCGTTTACGGTAAAGGCAATCTCGCGGTCAAATGTCGTCGCCAGGTACGGCGCCTGCGTGGGCACGTTGGGGTCGCCCGCGTCGTGCCGGGCGGTCATATACACCGCGTAGCGCCGCTCGCCCGCCACCGCGATCAGCGCGTTGCCCTCGCGCCCCATCACGCCCGGACGATTCCACAAAAAACCGCTCTCCAAATAGAGCTTGGGGCTGCGCAGCGGGCGGGAGAGCGGCGTTGCCAGCAGAATCAGCGGGCATTGCGCCGTCGCGCAGGACTCCACCCGAAATTTCACCCCGAAGAACTCCACCACCAGGGAGGTGTAGCTGCCGTCAAAGGCGTGCGCTTCGGGGGTGACGCGCTCATCCTCAGGGCCAAAGCGGCCGATGAGCGCCTCCTTGAGGTAGCGCCCATTGGCGCTGTCCTTGAGACAGAGGTTCAGGGCGTATCCCGTCTCCATATCCACATGCGAGAGCACTGAGCGCGTGTTCCAGGTTTGGAACCCGCGCAGGCGCTCCTGCTTGAGCTTGTCTAGTTCGCTAGGGATCTGTATCGCAATAGCCATGATCTCTCCTTTTGTGTTTTTTCGCTAATGCGCGGAAATGAAGTCGTCCATGGTGGCGTAGGGCTGCATGTCAGCGCCGGCCCTTTCCACCGCGGAGACGAGGGAGGCGAGCACCTCCTGCGCGCGGCGGTCAAAGGCGTGCAGATCCCCCTCGTCATAATAGGAGAGCAGATCGCACGCGGGCGCGCCCGCTTCCTGGCGCATCTCCTCCAGCGCGCCCTCCAGACAGACGCCGGAGATGAAGGCCAGCGCCGCGTTGCCGGTTTGCGCGCAGACGTGAATCTTGTTAAAGGTGGAGATGCTCTCGCGCAGCATGTCGGCTAGCGCCTCCGGCCGCAGCGCGGGGGGCGTTTCTCCTTCCCCTTCCCTCAGCAGCGCCTCTGTGCCGCGCAGCGCATGGCGGCAATAGGCTCTCAGGGCGGGAACGGTGCGCGCGGCCACCACCGCGCGGTAATCCGCAAGAAAGCCCGCAGGCAGGAGATCCATTTCCGCCAGATCCGCCATCTGCCCCTTGAGGCCGCGGCGGAAGTAGCGGCCGTTCCGGTAGGCGCAGGCGTCGGAGAGCAGGATCATCGCATAGCCCGCCAGCGAGCGCGCCTTGCCCAGGCCATCTTCCAGGCAAAGGCTGGCGAACACCTCCTTGGCCTGGCGCAGCCGCTGGCGCGCGGCGCCCAGCATGTGCGCGGGGTTTTGCAGGTTTTCGGCCTGCGCTTTGCGCAGCGCCTCGAAGCGCTCGTCGTCCTTAGCGCTTTGGCAGTAGAGCACCTTCGCTTCGCCCAGCAGGGGGGAGAGCGGATCGGAAAAATCCGCGATTCGCCCAAGGCGCGCCCAATCCACGGGGAACAGATCGTAGCCGACCCCCTCGATTAAGAAGGTGCGGCAGAGCTCCATCGCCCGGTCGGTGGCGGGAACAAAATAAAGGTCAACATCGGACCAAGCGTTTTCCGTGCCGTTTTGATGGGAGCCGTAGAGCACCAGCAGGCTCACGTCTTGGGCGTAGCGCGTGCGCACCACCTCGGCGATGTGCGCGGTATACTTTTCGTTGCGCGTCACGGAAGGTCCCTCCTTTTGTCCATTGGTTGGGTTGATTTTAGCATAGCGCGTGGGCGAATACAAGGCCAAGCGCCGGTATCCGCATCGCCACAAAAATTTTGACGGGGTTTTTCCTGCGATTGCTTTTCCCGCAAAAACCTGATAGAATGGAAAATGTCGACTCTGTAATTTTGGGGATTGAGAAAGGTTTACTATGGCAAGCAAAATCAAAGACATGACCAAGGGGCGGCCGGCGGGCCTGATCTTCACCTTTGCCCTGCCGCTGATGCTGGGCAACATCTTTCAGCAGCTCTATACCGTGGTGGATACCGCGGTGGTGGGGCAGTTCGTGGGTGTGGAGGCGCTGGCCTCGGTGGGCGCGGCGGACTGGCCCAACTGGATGGTGCTGGGCCTGGTCACGGGCTTTGCGCAGGGCTTCTGCATACTCATTTCGCAGCGGTTCGGCGCGGGAGACTCCGCCGGGCTTAGGCGCAGCGTGAGCCACACCTATTTGCTGGGGCTCATCATGGCCGCGATCATCACCCTCGCGGCGCACCTTGTGGCGCGCCCCATCCTGCAATTGCTCAACACGCCGCAAAACGTCATGGGCGGCGCGCTGCTTTACCTGCGCATTTCCTATTCCGGCATCTTTGTGGTCATGACCTACAACGTGCTCTCCTCGGTG
>CAOKIU010000099.1 GCA_948468595.1 uncultured Christensenella sp. | reverse complement strand
GATGTCCGCCGTGATCAACATCCCGCTGTTCCTCTTGAGTTGGAAGCGCATGGGACGAGCCTTCGCCGCGCGGTCGCTCGTTTCGATGATGCTCCTCTCCCTCTTTTTGGACCTCTTTCCCCTCTATGCCCTGACGGAAGACCCGCTGCTGGCCACGATTCTGGGCGGCGCGGTGCTGGGCGTGGGCCTTGCCTTGGTGCTGATGGTCAACGCCTCTACCGGCGGCACTGACCTTGCTGCGGCCATGATCCAGCGGGCCCTGCCGCATCTGAGCTTCGGCGTCATTCTGTTGGTCATCGAAATCTGCATTGTCACCTTCTCCGGCTTTGTCTTCGGGCCGCAGAACGCGCTGTACGCGGCGGTATCGCTCTTCCTCACCTCGCGCATTGTGGACATGCTGCAAGAAGGCGTGGCCTCCTCCCGCCTGTTCTTCATCATCAGCGGCAAGTCCGACGCCATCGCCCGGCGCATCATGGCGGAGCTGGAGCGCGGCGTCACCACGCTTGACGGACACGGCGTCTACTCCGGGGCGCATACCAGCGTCATCTTCTCCGTAGTCTCCAAGGCTGAAGTGCACGCCATCAAAAAAATCGTGCATGAGGAAGACCCCAACGCCTTTGTGGTGTTGACCGTGGCCAACGAGACCATGGGCGAGGGTTTTTCCCGACTGATGCCCAAATGAATCGTTCACCAACAAAGCGAAACCCGGCCAATGGCCGGGTTTCGCTTTGTCATGCCGCAGGTTGCTCAACAACTATAACCGCGCAAAATACGCCTTCAACTCCGCTTTACACGCTTGCTCCAGTTGCTTCATTTCCACTCCACGAAGGGCGGCCTCTAAATGGTAGAGTATGACAACGCAAGTGTTTGGATATCGCTCTTTGAGCCGGGCAACGGCGCCCTTGCTTCCGATCTGTGCCAGCTCTTCGGCAGAATGAATGCCCACCGCATGGAGCTTCTTTTCCATCGTCCGGCCCAATCCCAAAGCGGTAACCGCCGCCATGGTTTTCCCACCTTTCATACGGATAGCATCGTCCGTTTGCCATGCGCCATCGCGCACTCCCGAAAATGGAAGCGCAGAGCTCATTGGGTCCAAGAATACGTTCGTCAGATGATCTCCATCTCGTCCGGGGTCGGCAGCGCCGGCAGGGCGGTCGCGGGGCGGTCGAGGTAAAAGTACGCCACCGAGGCTATGTCATCCTGCAAGGGCAGGTAGCGGCCGCCGCTGCGCCAGCCCAGCGCCTGAATGGTGACGCGCAGGTCCTTTGCAAATCGGGTTTGAGCACCTGACATAGGCCGGAATAGGGCGTGGTAAAGGTCTGGTACTGATGCGTCTCTTGATTTTCGAAGTTATAAGACCCGCAGAAATAGTCTTCCGTGCCCGTGCCGCAGATGGTGGGATAGGTCTTGTCCCCATCCATAAAGAACTTGATCTCTCCCTCGCCCCACCAGCCGCTGTTGTTGACGCCCCATGCCATGTAGGTGCCCACATACTGCCCCTTGCCAGAGACGCCGTCCAGCAGCGTATAATCCTGCTTGTAGGGCAGCGGATTAGTCCGGCGGAACTGCGCGTGAAAGTAACCCGCATTCTGCGCGACCGGCTGGACGGTGTAGGTGATTTGGTAATAGATGGTGGCGCGCTGGTCCCCGCGGTTTTCCAGCGTGATGCGGGCGCCGCGCCTGAAGGGCATCTCCCAATAGCAGTTGAAGGCCGACCCAGGATTGACACACACCGCCAGGGAGGAAACCTGCGCGTACCGGCCCCAGCCGCAGGCAAAGAAGTCGCCCAAAGGACACTCCACGGCGGGCACATCGCTGCCATCCCAATAAAAGCGAAGGATCTGGCTGCGCCAGTCTCCCGTGGGGGTCAGCCAGATATGGCGGACGACGCCGCTGCCCTCCATCTGGGCCAGGGTGATGGTCTCCCCCGCCTCTACGTGCAGATAAGGGTTGACCTTCCAACCCGTGCCCAGGTCGCGCGCGGCCATGCGCGCCGTGCCCTGTTCCAGCGGGGTTGCGCCGCCCTCTCCCCTGCCGCCGGTGCGGTTCTCCGGGCAGATCGATCGTGTCTCATAGGAATGGAGCGTGGATAAGTTCATCATGGCGATGGCTCTCCTTTTGCGTTTTGATCGGTATTTATCATGGTAAAGCATGGGCCGGCGTCTGTCAATCTAAAGGAAGCAAAACATTTGCCGGGCGCGCATGTTTTTTGCGCAGTAGTTGCTTGACTTTTCCTTAAATTTAACATACCATGTCACTAGGTTCTTCATGGCGATTCATAGGAGGGAAAACATATGAACGCATTTCAAATGAACGCTCCGGAAAACAAGCTGCACGGCGGGCTGCCCAAGGTGGGCATTCGCCCCACCATCGACGGCCGGCGCAAGGGCATCCGCGAGGGATTGGAGGCGCAGACCATGGGCATGGCCCAGGCCGTGCGCGAGCTGATCACCCAGGAGCTGCGGCACCCCTGCGGCCTGCCGGTCGAATGCGTCATCGCGGATACCACCATCGGCGGCTTTGCCGAGGCGGCGGACTGCGATGATAAGTTCGCGCGGGAGGGCGTGGGCCTGACCATCACTGTCACCCCCTGCTGGTGCTATGGGTCGGAAACCATCGATATGGACCCGCTTCGGCCCAAGGCGATTTGGGGATTCAACGGCACCGAGCGCCCCGGCGCGGTGTATCTTGCCTCGGCGCTGGCTTCCCACAACCAGAAGGGACTGCCCGCCTTCTCCATCTATGGCCATGATGTGCAGGATGCGGGCGATGGAGAGATCCCCCAGGACGTGCGGGAAAAACTGCTCCGCTTTGCGCGGGCGGGCCTTGCGGTGGCCTCCATGCGCGGCAAGAGCTATCTGGGCATGGGCGGCATGTCCATGGGCATCGCCGGCTCCATCATGAGCGCGCCCTTCCTGGAGAAGTACCTTGGCCTGCGCATGGAAGAAGTGGATATGTGCGAATTCACCCGCCGCTGGGAAGAGGGCATTTACGACCACGAGGAGTTCGAGCTGGCCAAGACCTGGGTGAAGGAATACGTGACCCTGGGCTGGGACAAAAACCCGGACGCCATGAAGCACGCCCCTGAAAGACAGCAGGAGGTGCTGGAAAAGTGCATCCTGATGACCATGATCGGCCGGGACCTGATGATTGGCAACAAGAAGCTCAAGGACATGGGCTTTGAGGAGGAGAGCTGCGGCCACAACGCGATTGCGGCGGGCTTCCAGGGCCAGCGCCAGTGGACCGACCACTATCCCAACGGCGACATGATGGAAGCGCTGCTCAACTCCTCCTTTGACTGGAACGGCATCCGCGAGCCCATGATCGTCGCCACGGAAAACGATCACCTAAACGGCTTGGCCATGCTCTTTGGAAAGCTGGTCACGGGCAGGGCGCAGGGCTTTGCGGACGTGCGCACCTATTGGAGCCCGGAGGCCATTGCGCGCGTCTCCGGCTGGAAGCCCGAGGGCTTGGCGGAAAAGGGCATGATCCACCTGATCAATTCCGGATCTGTGACCCTAGAGGCGACGGGCGAGTGCCAGGAAAATGGCAAGCCCGCCATCAAAAACTGGTGGAACATCACCCCTGAGGAGGCCAAGGCCTGCCTGGAGCACACGCAGTTCTGCTATGCGGATCTCTTCTACTTCCGCGGCGGTGGATACTCCTCTCACCTGGTCAGCCGCGGCGGCATGCCCATCACCCTTTGCCGCCTCAACCTGATCGACGGCTTGGGGCCGGTGATGCAGATTGCCGAGGGCTATACCTGCGAACTGCCCAAGGACGTGCACGACATCCTGGACCAGCGCACCGATCCCACCTGGCCCACGACCTGGTTCGCGCCGCGCCTGACGGGCGAGGGCGCGTTTACCGACGTGTATTCCGTCATGGCGCACTGGGGCGCGAACCACGGCGCGTTCAGCTACGGGCACATCGGCGCGGATCTGATCACGCTGGCCTCCATGCTGCGCATTCCGGTGAGCATGCACAATGTGCCTAGGGAAAAGGTCTATCGCCCCAGCATGTGGGACGCCTTCGGCACCGCCGATTTGGAGGGCGCCGACTTCCGCGCCTGCGCCGCCCTGGGACCCCTTTACGGCAAGAGATAAATCCCCTTACCACTGGATTCATAAAGACCGCCCGGAACCTTCATTTCCGGGCGGTCTTGCTATCGGGTCCGCGTATGGAGGGCAATCAGTCTTCCCTCTTGATCAAAGGAATAGTCGCAAACGGGCCGCTTCCCTTCCGCGCTCAGCGCGGCGACCGCCTCGCAAAACGAATCGCCGTCGGCATATTGCCGCATGTTGCCGTCAACATCGTAGAGACTGGCCTGGAACGCCTCGTGCGATACCGCAAACGAATAGGGAATCTCCTCGCTGTAGGTGAAGCTCGTGCCGTCCGCGGAGAATGTCGCGGCGCTGGCGATGACCACCACCGCATCCCCGGCGGCCTTGGCCTCCAGCAGCACCAGGGCGTCGGTATCCCCGGGCAGGCTTTCCGGGCCATCCACCTTCCGGGCAGACGCGCATCCCGCGCAGAGCAACAACGACAAGCTCAGCAAAAGAGCGAATATCCTCTTCATATGACGCCTTTCTTGTGCCGTATTCCAAAAAACCCCGCGGGCCAAACCCGCGGGGTCGTATTTTGTGTCTTAGGGGCGGTTGAGCGTACCGTCGGGACGGCGGCAGTTGGTCCAGGTGGGCAGCTTTTCCGAGCAGGGGAACTTCTTGGCCAGCTCCTCGTCGATGTCGATGCCCAGGCCGGGCTTGTCGTTGGGATACACATAGCCCTTCTTGAGCTCGGGGCAGCCGGGGAAGACGTCCAGAGAAGCCTGCTTGAAGCCGGCCCACTCCTGAATGCCAAAGTTCCAGCTGGAAACATCCAGGTGAATATCCGCGGCGTGACCGACGGGGGAGGTGTCTCCCGGGCCGTGCCAAGCGGTGCGCACCGAGAACGCCTCGCAGAAGCTGGCCAGCTTCTTGGCGGGCGTGATGCCGCCGATCTGGCTGACGTGGCAGCGGATGAAGTCGATGAGCTTGTTGGCAATGAGCGGGGTGATTTCGCGCGGGTTGTTGAACAGCTCGCCCATGGCGATGGGGGTGTGGGTCTGCTTGCGCATGATCTCAAACCACTCGATCTGCTCAGGCGCGAGGGAATCCTCATAGAAGAACAGGCGATAGGGCTCCAGTTCCTTGGCCAGGCGCACCGCCTCGATGGGATCGAGGTGCTCATGCACGTCGTGGCACAGCTCGACGTTGAAGCCAAAGCGGTTGCGGATGTACTCAAAGAGCTTGGTCACGGAGAGCTGATATCCCAGCGGATCGTAGTACGCGCCAGCGCACGCGCCCTCGGGACGCATGGACTCCAGCGCCTGCTGATAGGCGTTTCCGCCGTAACCGCCGTGCTGAATGCGCACCACCTGCACGCCGTCCTCCATGAACGCCTGCACGCGGTCGCCAACCTCTTCCAGGGTGCGGCCGTCCGCATGACGGTAAACGCGCGCGGCCTCGCGCACCTTGCCGCCGAGCAGGTCGTAAACGGGCATGTTCGCCATCTTGCCCTTGATGTCCCAGAGCGCCTCGTCCACGCCGGAGATGGCGTTGTTGAGCACCGGGCCATTGCGCCAGTAGGCGCTGACCATGCTCATCTGCCAGATATCCTCAATGCGGGTGACGTCCTTGCCCACCAGCAACGGCTTCATGTAGTTGGTCACCGCGTTGGCCACCGTGATCCATCTCTGGGTGTAGGTCGCACATCCGATGCCGTACAGGCCGGGTTCCGAGGTCACAACCTTGACAATGACCAGAGGAATGCCTTCCGGGGCAGTGCAAATCGGATAGATGTCCTTAATGGTAACAGCCATTTCGTTAAGCCCTCCTTATGTGCGCTATACGCGCGGAAATATGTATGATAGTGCTAGTATACGATCTTCTTACCATTTTTTCAAGCGAGTGAAAAAAAACCATGTCGGCCGTTCCGCTAAATGAAACCCACTTGCGCGCCAGGCTGTGTTGCGCTATAGTGGAACCATCAAACACGACGGAGGGCGCCATGGCACGACTTTGGGGCATACTCAGAAGGAAAAACCGCATCTGGCACGACGTGGTGGTGGAGGTTGAGGGCGATGGCTCCGATGCCACCCAGGACGCGCTGGGCGAGATCTGCTACAAGTTGGACATTCCCCGGCCCATCTTCCTGGACAAGCATTCCGAGGAAATGGAGCGATTTGGCCGCACGGCCTTTACGCAGGATCACTTTATCGAAAGCATTCCCTTTGACCGATTTGAAATCGAATTTTTGAGAGAAAAGCACCGTTCCGGCGATCCCAGAAACGATTTTGGCGGAAACGTATAATTTAACCGCGAAAGCGAATGCTATCCATGAAAACCTTTTAAAGGAGTGAAGTGTATGGATCGCATATCGCTTATTCTCGTGATCATTGGTGCGATGAACTGGCTGCTGATCGGCCTGTTCCAGTTTGACTTTGTCGCATGGATTTGCGGCGGGCAGGCGAGCGTCTTTGCGCGCATCATCTACTCTCTGGTGGGCCTGGCGGGCCTGTGGTGTATCTCTCTGCTGTTCCGCAAGCGCGAACACGTCGTCGAGAAATAAAAAGAGGAGGAGTTTCCAATGAAGGAAGTCAACTACCGCGAAATCGCACCCGATGTGCTGGATAAAATGGCGCACGGGGGCGTTTTCTTTACCGTTAAGGACCGCGCGGGGCGCGTCAACACCATGAACATCGGCTGGGGCAGCGTTTCGTGGTACTGGAACCGACCGGTCTTCATCGCGCCCATCCGCCACAATCGCTATACTTACGAGCTTCTCAAGGACGCGGACAGTTTTACCGTCTCGGTTCCGCTGGATGACAGCTGCAAACAAGCGCTTCAGCTCGTGGGCACGCGCCATGGAAACGAGATCGATAAATACGCCGCCGCGCACCTGACCGCGGTGGAGGCCTTGGCTGTCAAGGGCGCGGTGATTGCGCAGTGCGCGCTGCATCTTGAGTGCAAAATACGCCTGGCGCAGCCCATGACCCCTGACCAGATGGACGAGGAAATCCACGCCAATTTCTATGGCGACGAGGACTACCACACCCTCTACTTTGGTGAAATCGTCGCGTGTTACCGAACGGATCTCGACTAGTGGCAAAGGCACACATCACAAAGCGGAAGAGGCTCGCCTCTTCCGCTTTGCTTTTCTGAGCGTTCCCCTCTCGGGGAGGTTTGGAGGGGCCGCGCCCCTCCATCTTCCATCCGCAGGCGGCGTTGCCGCCCAGGTCCCCGGGTTTTCACTCCGCGAGTGAAAACCTCCCGCTTTGGTCGGGGTGCGCGAGGGGGCGTGCCCCCTCGCCTCCCGCTCGTTGCGGGTTAGGAAATCCACACCGCTCCAT
>CAOKIU010000098.1 GCA_948468595.1 uncultured Christensenella sp. | reverse complement strand
CTCCAACAGGCCCACCGTCGTGGTCAGCGTGCCCGCCGTCACGCCCAGTTGGCACGCGACTTGCGAGGCGCGGTTGCGCCCGCTGCCATCGCCCAGCCGCACGGCCTCGATCACATGCATCTCCCTAAGCGAGAGGTCCGCAAACTCGCTTCCCGATAGGCAGCTTTCCTCGGTCCTGAGGATCTCATTAAATACCTTGACCAGAAACCGATTCATTTCCCGTCCTTTTTCATCCATAGCGCCGCCTCCGCGTTTACTTTGAACATCAAAGGATTATACGCGCCTTTTGCGCGTTTGTCCACACATCCTTTGAAGTTCAAAGAATTTTAACGTGCGCGGCGCATATGCATAAGGACAGTGGGGAGGGGTTTGGCATGAGAAAATGGGCGTGCGTGGGGCTGTTTTTGTGTATGACCCTGGCGATGTTGACGACCACCGGCGCGGTATCCATACAGGAGCAAGAGGGCGTGCCGCTGCCAGTGCTGATGTATCACGCGCTGCTCAAGGACAAGGCGATGTGGAACGATTACGTGCTCTCGCCCGATGCGCTGGACAGCGATTTAGCCTATTTGGATGCGCATGGCTATACAACGGTGCTGCCCTCGCAGGTGATTGCGTTTGTGGAAAGCGGGACGCCTTTGCCCGAAAAGCCGGTGATGATCACCCTGGACGACGGGTGCTTGAACAACCTGACCTACCTGCCGGAGATCCTCCGGCGGCACGATGCGGTGGCGCTTGTTTCCGTCGTGGGGGCGTATACCGAGGAGGCGGACCGCACGGGCGAGGAGAATCCGCAGTACAGCTATCTTTCCAGCGGCGACATTCTGGAGCTCGTTTCGGATGGCCGGGTGGAGATCGGCAACCACTCCTACGGCATGCACGCGCTGGGCGAGCGGCGGGGCGCCATGCGCTGCGCGGCGGAGGATATGGACGGCTACCGCCACGTGCTGACTGAGGACGCGATGAAGGTGCAGGCGCTGCTGGAACGCCAGTGCGGCATCACGCCCAGGGTCTACACCTATCCTTACGGCCTGATCAGCGACGGCGCGGATGAGATTCTGCGCGGGGCGGGGTTTGAGATGACGCTCTCCTGCTTTGAACGCATCAGCCGCATCACGCGCGACGCGGACAGCCTGCTTTCCCTGGGGCGCTTCAATCGCCCCGCCTACGTCCCCACCGCGGAGTTCATGGAAAAGCACGGTTTATGAAGGGTGGGCGGCCTGTCGACTGCAAAAAAGGGAGCGCCCTCGCAGATTCCCTGCGAAGGCGCTCCCTTTCCCCGTTCGTTGGAGAAGCGGCGGCAACCCAAAGATTTCCGTGCATGTTTGAATGCGCTGTCCTTTTGTCAGGCTCTATGCCCCCGCGCTCAGCGCCAGACGCTGCCGTTTGGCGCCCGGCGGATGGTCAACCAACTTTGGATGCGCGCGCCATGGTGGCCGGAGGAGGCATAGTCCGTAAGCACGACGGGCGTGCCGTCCCGCGCGGTAAAGCGGCACGACACCAGCGGCGCGTAATAATCGTCGGACTCCGCCAGCTTGTAGTGCATATTGCCGTAATCCAGCACCGGATCTTCCTGCGCGTGCCAATCGGGATTGAAGTGCCGGTCAAAGGTGAGCAGCAGCGGACCGCGGTACAGCGCGTGGCTGCCCAAGGCTTCCCCCTCGCCCGCCCAGTAGTGCAGCGCCATATCCAGCTCCAGCTCGATGAGCATCGTGCCCGCGGGGATAGAAAGGGGATAGTACTGCCCGTTTTCGGTGTCGTAGACCGGCGTTCCATCCACGGTGAGCGTGTTGTTGCGCGACCACTTGGGAATGCGCAGGTGCAGCGTCACCGCGCGCTGCGTCGTGACCGTGAGCGCGATCTTCCCGCTCTGCGGGTAGGAGGTGTTTTGCGTGATGTGCACCAGCCGCCCGCTGGAGAGCTGCAAAACGATGGAGCACGCGCCGTAATAATTGAGGTAGACATCCTCCTCGTCCGCGAACACGCCCCATTGCCCAATCATGCCCAGCGCGCGCGATCCGTCCGCGGAACAGCAATTGAACTCCGGCGCGCCGGCCAGCGGGCGATCCGCCTCAAGCGCGGGGCGCTTGCAGCCCGTCATGGGCGCGCCGCGCATGGCGTACCGCCCGGAGGGGTGCAGCGCGCCCAGAGATGCGTTAAAGGCGGTCAGCTCCAATTCGTCGGCAATGGAGACCCTGCGCACGGCGCGCAGCGTGTCGGTGCAAAGCTCGGTCCAGGCGGCGGTGGAGCAGGTCTCCGGTTCGTAAAGGCCGTAGGGGCTCGTCACGGATTTTCCCTGGTGCCCGTAGCCGCCGTTGGGCAGGCGGGAAGTCACGCGCAGTTTCTTATACTGGCTGTACAGCGCGCGGGAATACTGCTCCTCCTTGAGCATGTGATGCAGGGTGTACAGGCTGTCGATGGCGTACAGCAGCGTCGCGTCGTTGACGGGGAGCTCGGCAAAGCAGCGGTCCTGTAGCATGTAGAAGAAGTTCTCCTCCCCCTGCAAGCGGGTAAACGCCTCGCTCATGCGCTTCCACATGTCAAAGTACATCTCGTCGTTGGTGGCGCGATAGAGCAGGGCGAAGATATGCATCACCGCAAAGTCCAGCTCCGGGCGCGCAAGCTCGTCCAGGCTGTGCCCGCCCGGCCCGAAATAGGAGCAGATGTAGTTGGCCGCGCGCGTCAGCCGCTCCATGGCTTGCAGGCTGTTGGTGGTCTTGTTCCACAGGTACAGCGCCACCATATTGTGGTAGTGATTCCAAATGTCGGCATGCGGCCGTCCGTCCGGCGCGCTGCCCACGATGCGGCTTTGGCGGGGATAGACGCCCAAATAGCCGTCCTCGTCCTGCGCATCGTAGAGGCGGAAGAGCGCGTATTCAATCGTCGAGCGCAGCCGCGGCTCCCGCTGCATGCGGAAGAGCAGTATCGCGCTGACCAGGTATTTGCCTGAATATTCGCCCGCGCGCGCGGATAGGGCAGGGTCCGTATCCCCGTCCCGGCGAAAGTACACGTCGAAGATTCCGGGGTTGGCATAGGGCGCGGGCAGCAGCCATTGGGTGATGTTCGCCCGCACGCGGTCGCCCATCATGCCGCTTAAGCGCATCTCTTGCAAGATAGCCAGAGCCAAGAGGGATCCCTCCTTAAAATTCGCGGATCGCTTTTCGGTGTATCTGTTTACACCTTCACCCCTATATGGTACACTGTTTTTCAGAATATTTCCACCCCTTAAAGAGAAAAAAGGAGCGTTGACATGAGCAATTCCGTTGGGCTTGAAAACGTGCATGTATCGGATCGATTTTTTTCGCGCTATGCGGATCTGGTGCGCACCGAGGTCATTCCTTACCAATGGGCGGCCCTGAACGACCGCGTGCCCGGCGCGGAAAAGAGCGGCTGCATCCGCAACTTCCGTATCGCCGCGGGCGAAGAGGAGGGCGAGTTCACCGGCATGGTGTTCCAGGACAGCGACCTGGGCAAATGGCTGGAGGCTGTGGCCTATTCCCTAACTACGCACCCGGATCAGGACCTTGAGCAGACCGCCGATCAGGTCATCGATTTGGTGGCCAGGGCCCAGCGCCCCGACGGGTATTTGGATACCTATTTCATCATCAAGGAGCCTGAAAACCGTTGGAAGTGCGTGCGCGACTGCCACGAGCTGTACTGCGCCGGGCACATGCTGGAGGCGGCGGTGGCCTATTCCCGCGCAACCGGCAAGCGCAAGTTTCTTTCCGTCATGCAAAGGTATATGGACTATATTCTCACGGTCTTTGGCCCCGACCCCGATCAGATCCACGGCTACCCGGGCCATGAGGAGATCGAGCTGGCCCTATGCAAGCTCTATGACGAAACCGGCGAGAAGAAATACCTGGATCTTGCCGCGTACTTCATCAACGAGCGCGGGCAGGACCCCAAGTTCTTCCAGGAAGAGCTCAAGACGCGCGGCGATACCTTCCACTGGGAGGGCAACGACCTTGCCGAGCCCGAGTACTTTCAGGCGCATGCCCCCGTGCGCGAGCAGAAGGACGCCGCCGGCCACGCCGTGCGCGCGGTCTACCTCTACACCGGCATGGCGGATGTGGCCATGCGCACCGGGGACGAGAGCCTCAAGGAGGCGTGCCGCACGCTGATGCGCTCCATCACCCAGCGGCGCATGTACGTCACCGGCGGCATCGGCTCCACCGTGCACGGCGAGGCGTTTACCTTTGATTACGACTTGCCCAACGACACGGTGTACGCCGAAACCTGCGCCTCGGTGGGCCTGATGTTCTTTGCCAAGCGGATGCTTAAGATGGACGGGGACGCCGCCTATGCCGACATCCTGGAGCGCGCGCTGTACAACACGGTGCTGGCGGGCATGAGCCTGGACGGCAAGGCCTTCTTCTACGTCAACCCCTTGGAGGTCTACCCCGACGCCGACCACAAGGACCCCACCAAGCGCCACGTCAAGACCGTGCGCCAGAAGTGGTTTGCCTGCGCCTGCTGCCCGCCGAACGTCGCGCGCCTGCTGGCAAGCCTTGGGGAGTACATCTACCAAGGGGACGGCGCGGGCGTCAGCGTCAACCTTTTGATCGGCTCCGAGCTCTCCTTTAGCCACCAGGGGCAGCCGGTTAGGCTGGAACAGCGCTCCGAGGTTCCCTTTGACGGCAAGGTGAGCTTCACCGTCCGCTGCGAGGGCGCCGTGCGCTTTGCCCTGCGCGTGCGCCGGCCCTTCTGGGCGGGCGAGGTCTCCTGCGACGCACCCTATCGCATGGAAAAGGGCTATATGGTGCTGGAGAGGGAGTGGAAGGACGGCGATACCGTCTCCTTTGACCTGGATATGCGCGTGCGCCGCGTCTATTCCAGCCCCTTGGTGCGGGAAAACGTGGGCAAGGTTTGCCTGATGCGCGGCCCCTTGGTCTATTGCCTGGAGGAGAAGGACAACGGCAAGAACCTCCATCTGGTGCGCCTGCCCGCGCAGGCCGCCGTAGAGCTCGCCCGCGGCGAGGGCGTCTTGGCGGGCATGGCCACCCTGCGCGCGCCGGGTCTGCGCCTTGTGGAGGAGGAAGGCCCGCTCTACCGCGAGACCCCCTGCGTCCGGAGCGAACCCGCGGACCTAACCTTCGTGCCCTACTTTGCCTGGGCGAACCGCGGCGAAGGGGAGATGTGCGTGTGGGTGCGGGAGTGACGGACGGCATCGGTTCCCGCCGCCCCAGCGGGCATCCGGCGTAGGCGGCGTGCGGAATGCGCCCGTAAGCATGCTGGAGGTCAGCCTCCAGCGCGCTTACGGCCTGCGCGCCCCTGCCATGGCGCAGGGCGCTGCGTGCCGCGGGAAGCGAGTCGGAGGGATTCTCTTTATGGTCATAGATTTATAACTTATAATTATTGCGCCAATATCTCCCCTTTGTGTTATAATGGAAAGCATACGATTTGGATAGGGGAGGGCGTTTTCTTTGGATAGCATCACCAACCAACTGGGGACGGCCAAGATCGGCAAGCTGCTTTTGCGGCTGTCCATTCCGGCCATCACCGCGCAGTTGGTCAACGTACTGTACAACATCGTCGACCGCGCCTACATCGGCAACATTCCGGAGAACGGAGCGACCGCCATTGCGGGCCTGGGCATCACCATGCCGGTGATCGTGCTGATCACGGCGTTTTCATCGCTGGTGGGCATGGGCGGCGCGCCGCTTGCCTCCATAGAACTGGGCGCCAAGAGGGACGAGGGCGCGCAGCACATCCTCAACAACTGCTTTATGCTGCTGCTCATCCTGGCCGCCGTGCTGATGGTGCTGACCGAGGCCTTTGCCGCGCCCCTGCTGCGCGCTTTCGGCGCCAGCGACGTCACGTTGCCCTATGCGGAGAGCTACCTGCGCATCTACGCCCTGGGAACGTTCTTTGTCATGATCACCATGGGGATGAACAGCTTCATCAACGCCCAGGGCTTTTCCGCAACGGGCATGTGGACGGTCATCATCGGCGCGGTGTGCAACCTTATCCTGGACCCCGTGTTTATCTTCGGGCTGAAGATGGGCGTCAAGGGTGCGGCGCTGGCCACCATCCTCTCCCAGGGCGTGTCCTGCGTCTGGGTGATGTTCTTTTTGACGGGCAAAAAGACGCGCATCCGCCTAAAGCCCTCCATGATGCGCTTGAAGGGCGCCATCGTGGGCCGGGTGACCGCCCTTGGTCTTTCGCCCTTTGTGATGCAGAGCACCGAGAGCCTGGTGCAGATCGTCATCAACACCGGCCTTGCCCGGTACTCCGGGGATATGGCGGTGGCCTCCATGACCATCATCATGTCGGTCATGCAGGTGATGAACATGCCCCTGCAAGGGCTTGGACAGGGCGCGCAGCCCATCATCTCGTATAACTACGGCGCAAGGGACATGCGGCGCGTCAAGAAGACCTTCCGCCTGCTGATCACGGCCTCTTTTTCGCTGGCCACCTTCCTGTGGCTGATGGTGCAGCTCTTTCCCCATGCGTTTATCTTCATCTTCTCCAAGGATGCCGATCTTACGGCGCTGACCGTGCGCGTCATCCGCATCTTCTTGGCGGGGACCTTTGCCATGGGCGCGCAGTTCGCCGTGCAGCAGACCTTCCTCTCCGTGGGGCAGGCCAGGACCTCCATCTTCATCGCCATGCTGCGCAAGATCATTCTGCTCATTCCCTTGGCGCTGGTGCTGCCGCGCCTGTTCAACCTGGGCGCCATGGGCATTTACCTTGCCGAGCCCATTGCCGACATCACCTGCGCCGCCATCGCCTGCACCCTGTTTGCCGTAAAGTCCAAAAAGCTCTTTGCCGAGCCGCCGAAGGAGGAGGAACATGGAAAACATCTGGACGATTAAGTTTCTCGGCATGGACATGCGCCAGCTCGCGCTGTATATCGTCACCATCGCCGTGCTCCTGATGATCGTCACCCTCATTGTCAAAAGACGTTAGATTGAGCAATTGTTGTCAATGCCCGCAGGAATCAAATTACACCTTGATTCCTGCGTTTTTATGCTGTAAAATAGGGAATAGGGGCGAAAGTTGTTAAAAATCAGAAAAGCGCCTCGCGTGTATTGACATTGGATTGTCAACACACTATTATAATATTGTGAAAAGAATAACTATCCCGGCGCGCACGAGGAGCCTCGCCCTTTGGAGCGGCGGCCCTTGCGGGCATGTATTGCACAGGGGTGTGATATGTGCCTGTTTTCATGTCGAAAACGGAGGTACGGCCCAATGAATGTCACCATCTGCATCGGTTCTTCCTGCTACTTAAAGGGCTCCAAGGACATCATCGCCATCCTGGAGCGGCTCATCACCATCCACAACGTCAAGGACAAGGTCAACCTTGCGGGCAGCTTCTGCATGGGGCGCTGCACCGAGGGCGTATGCGTCACGCTGGGAGATGAGTTATTCTCGCTCACGCCGGC
>CAOKIU010000097.1 GCA_948468595.1 uncultured Christensenella sp. | reverse complement strand
CGTATGAGAACATTCTCTCTCCCATGATCCTGTCGCGCAGCGGCAGCAAGAACGTGTTGGGACTGGTTTCCGGCGTTCTGGGCCTGGGCGGCATTGTCGGCGGCATCATCGCGGCAAAGCTCCCGGCGCCCAAAAACAGCGCCCGAAGGATCTTTGGCATGGCGATCCTCTCCTTCCTCTTTGGCGATTTGGTCATGGGAGCAGGGCGCACGCCGGTCTTCTGGGTGCTGGCGGCGGTGGGCGGCAGCCTGCCCATCCCCATCCTGGACGCCGGCGCGCAGTACATCTTTTACACGCAGGTGCCGCAGCACTTGCAGGGCCGCGTCTTTTCCGCCCGCAATGCGTTGCAGTATTCCACCATTCCCATCGGCATTCTCCTGGGCGGTTTTTTGGCGGATTACGTCTTTGAGCCGTTCATGGCGGGCAGCAGCGCGGCGGCGCGCGTGCTGCAAGCCGTGGTGGGCACCGGCGCGGGCAGCGGCATGGCCGTCATGTTCCTAATGACGGGCACGCTGGGCATACTTTCTTGCCTCATCGGTGCGTGGAACCTTAAGAGGGCCACCCTCCGGCAGGAGGAGAATCCGTAAGGATGAAATAGAGAACGCCCCGTTGCGGAGTTGATCCGCAGCGGGGCGTTTGACGTGCAGGGGAGGCAAGCGTCATTCAAAAACGTATTGCGCGCTGTGGTCCGGCAGCTCCACGCGGTGCGCGCGGACGTGGAAGACCGCCTCCAATGCGCCGCTCTGGCTGAGCTGCTCCGGCGTGCCGCTGAAGACGAGTTCCCCTCTTTGCATCAAATGCAGCACGCCGGCAAAGCGGAAGGCGAGGTTCAGGTCGTGCAGCACCAGCACCACCGCCTTGCCCTCCTGGCGCAGCATGGTCGCCAGGCGCATGACCTCAAGCTGATGCCCAATGTCCAGATACGTCGTCGGCTCGTCCATCAGCACGGCGGGCGTCTCCTGGGCCAAAGCCATGGCGATGTAGACCTTTTGACGCTCCCCGCCGGAGAGCGCGCCCATTTCCCGCGACCGGAGCTGCGCGGCGCCCACCGCCTCCAGCGCCCGCCGCGCAGCCTCGTAATCCTCTGCGCGGTAGCGGCGCGGATAACCCAAATACGGGAAGCGGCCGTGCAGCACCATGCGCTCGGCCGTGATGGCGGGGATCTGCCTGGACTGCGGAAGATAGGCGATGCGGCGGGCCAGCTCCAGGGGCGCGTGCGCGCGCAGGGGTTTGCCGTCCAAGAGCACCTCGCCTGAGAGCGGGCGAAGCAGCCCGGCGGCGGTTTTGATCAGCGTGCTCTTTCCGCATCCATTGGGGCCGATGAGCGCGGCAATCTCACCCCGGCGCAGCGTAAGAGAGAGATCACGGAGCACAGGCTCGCGGCCATAGCCCACCGTGACGCCTTGAAGCTCGATCAACCTTGCGCCACCTCCCTTTTGCGCCGGATGAGCATAAAGAGGAAGAAGGGGCAGCCGATCGCACTCAACAGGATGCCGACGGGCAGCTCGTAGGGCGCAAAGAGCATGCGCGTAAGCACATCGCAAAGCGTCAAGGACGCGCCGCCCAACAGCATGGAGGCGGGGAGGAGAACCCGGCTGTCTCCACCTACGAACAGGCGCGCCGCATGCGGCACGATCAACCCCACAAACCCCACAAGGCCCGCGAAACTCACCGCCGCGCCCGCCAGCGCCGCCGCCGTGAGCAGCAGAAAAAAGCGCATCAGGCCCACTCTCAACCCGAGGGACTTGGCCGTATCCTCCCCCAGGGCCAATACGTCCATCTCATGCCGGAGCGCCAGCGCAGCGACAAGGCCGAGGCCGATATACACCGCCGCCGGCCGCAGCTGCGCCATGGAGACCCCCGCCACGCCGCCGATGCGGAAAGCGCTGCTGCCCACCAACACATCGGGAAAGAGCGTCACCACCGCGTCCGTGCCCGCGTTTAGCAGGCTGTTGATCGCCACGCCCGCCAGCACCAACGTGAGTTTAGACGCCCCTGTGAGCTTGGCAATAGAGTAAACAAGCAGCATGGCCGCCAGCGCGCCCAGGAACGCAGCCATGGGCAGCGCCCGCAGGGAGGCGGGCCATAGGGCGCTTGCCAGCACCACGAAGAACCCCGCGCCCGCGTTGACGCCGATGATGTTGGGTCCGGCCAGCGGGTTTCCCAACACGGACTGAATGATGACGCCCGCCGCCCCCAGCGCCGCGCCCGCAAGGAGCGAGGCCAGCGTGCGCGGCAGGCGCACATGCATCAAGATCCGCGCGGTGGGAGAGGAGGGGTTGGCGAGCGCGGAGAGCAGGTCCGCGGGCGCAAGGGAAACCGCGCCCAGCAGGAGACTGAGCGCCAAGCTCAGCAGGAGCATAAGGAATAAGACCGTCAGCGCCGCGCGGGGGCTAAGCCTGGCCGTAGAGGATGTCCGCAAGCATTTCATAGCTTTCCCCCCAGCGATCGTTGGGCTTTAGGTGAAACAAGTCCTTGGGCAACACGACATAGCGCCCGTTTTGAACCGCGGAGAGCTCCGCCCAGGCGGGGTTTGCCTGCAAGGAATTGGCAAGGGCCTCCAGCGCCGCCTCGCTGGAAGCGCCCATGGTGGTCACAAAGATGAAATCGGGGTCCCGGTCGATGATCACTTCCATGGACACATCCTCCAGAAGCGCATCCTCGCCGTCGGCGATGTTGACGCAGCCCAAATCCTTGAGCATGGCGCCGGTGAGGCTGTCGCTGCCTTTGGCCTTGACCCCGGAGGAGAACGCGCGCAGGTACAGCACGCTGGGCGCGGGGCGGTCCTTGCCGCGCGCGATGGCCGCATCCACGCGCGCCTTGACGTCCTGGCCGTTGCGCTTATAGAGGTCCTTGCGGCCCGTCAGATCCGTCATCATATTGAGCACGCGCAGGTAGTCGTCAAAGGTCTCCACCTCAAAGTAGGCGCAGGGGATGCCCACCGCCTCCAACGCCTCCCGCATGTCCACATGCCCGGCGATGTTGGAGGTGAGAATGGCGAAATCCACGCCCTTGGCAATCATCGTCTCCACGCTGGGAATTTTGACCGAGCCGATGTTCACCGTGCCCTCCTCAAGCGCTACGATTCCCTCTGCAAACGTCTCTTCCGAGGTCGCATAGACCGTGCCGCCCGCCAACACCCACATATGCGCGAAGCTGGACTGCGGAACGGCGACCTTTTCCATGGAAGACAGCTTCACCTCGCGGCCGATGTCGTCGACGATGGAGCCGGCGCCCGCCTCATTGCCCTTGCCCGCGCCGCCCGAAGCGCAAGCGCTCAGCGGCAGCAGCGCCAAAACCAGGAACAGCGCGAGGAGTTTCCAATGCTTTTTCATGTTGATCCCTTCATCCCTATTGGAATTTGAGGCGCGAAGCCCCCTTCCATTATAGCATAGGCTCGCCAGGCTTGGTCAAGAGTTGCGGCGGTACTCCCTTCCATGCGCGTCGCGCGCCAGAAGTCCCGCCTCGATGAGGGCGCGGCGCAGCAAAAACAGATCGCCGAAAGTATGCGCTTTGTCCAACAGCGCGTTGACCTCCCGCTCGGAATAAACGCGGTCCGCGTCAAACATGCCTGCGAGGTAGCGCAGCGCGGCCAGCTTGCGCGCTTGCTTTTTGGGCCAGACCTTCAGCCGGCCCTGCGCGTCCAGCAGCGCGGATAACGCCCTTTGCTCTTCCATTACAATCCCTCCGCTTCATCGCTTGCCGCCAGGCGGTAGCAGCTTCCATCCGCGTTGCGCGTAAGAAAGCCGTATTCGATCAAATAGCGCCGGAGCGTCGCAAAATCAGGGTAGATCGCCCGAAGGCGCTGGCTGACCTCCTTTTCGGTTAGGACCTCGTCCGGACTGAAGCTCTGCGCGATGCGCCGCAGCACCACGATTTTTTTCTTCTCCCTTCCGGGAAAGGCGGCGAGCACCAACGGTTCAAAGGAGGAGAAGGCGGCCTTGAGAATGCCCTCCTCCTCGTCGCGCGTCACCTGGTAGCGGTCGTCGACCATGGTGGCGCCGGCATGGATCTTGGCGGGCGCATCGCCCGGTGGCGTGGCCCTGCCCACGCTCAGGTTGAACAGCGCCAGATACACCCTGGCCTGCTTGGCCTTTTCGCGGAAGAGAAAGCGCTGGTGCCGCACCGTGGAGGCCGAAAGCCCCATAATCTGCGCTATACTGGCGTCGCTGAGGCCCTTGTGCATGTGCTTTAACAGCTCCGCCTGGTTGCCGGTCAGGCCGGTATAGCGGCGATCCAACCCCAGCAGGGCTGAAAACGCGCCGCCATGCCCGGCCACATGTTCCATGGCGGCGCGCTCGGCATCAAAAAAGCGGCCGCCCGCAGGATAGATCTCGCCCTTTTGGAACGATGCCCCGCACAGGTTGCAAATCGCCTTGTCGCCTTCCCAGCGGTAACCGCGTTCCAATTCCTGGACGCTCAAGCCGGCCAGCAGGTTCTCCATTTTCTCAACCTCCATCCAATTTAATAAACGTATTATAAAATAGTTTATGATATTTGTCAACAGAATGAATAATTATTGTGAAGAGGAGGAGGCGCGGGCGAGAGGCGGGCATCGGTTCGTTAACGAAATTTAATACGGTTTGGCGTGTCAAGGCGTTGACAGAAGATCGTCAGATGTGTAAACTTATGAGAAACCAACGTTTTTTGGCGTGTTTTGTAAAAGGTAGGGTCTGCCGCGACCGCAGACGGAAGGAAGGGTAGGAAGAAATGGCAAGCGTTAAGTTCAACGAAGAAATGTGCAAGGGATGCGGGTTGTGTGTAACCTTCTGTCCCAAGCAGATTCTGCGAATGGCGCCCGTGCGCATCAACGCCAAGGGCTATCATCCCGCGGAATGCATTGATTTGGAAAAATGCATCGGCTGCGCCAGCTGCGCGCGCATGTGTCCTGACGTGGTCATCACGGTAGAGAGATAAGGAGGGCGTTCCACATTATGGCTAAGGTACTGATGAAGGGCAATGAAGCCATCGCAGAGGCCGCAATCCTGGCCGGATGCCGCTTCTTCTTCGGCTATCCCATCACGCCGCAAAATCAAATTCCCGAATACATGTCCAAGCGCATGCCCAAGGTCGGCGGCTGCTTTTTGCAGGCGGAGTCCGAGGTTTCGGCCATCAACATGGTCTACGGCGCGGCCGGCGCCGGCGCGCGGGTGATGACCTCCTCCTCCTCGCCGGGAATCAGCTTAAAGCAGGAGGGCATTTCCTACGCCGTGGGCGCGGAGCTGCCCCTTGTGGTGGTCAACATGGTGCGCGGCGGCCCCGGCCTGGGCTCCATTCAGCCCGCGCAGAGCGATTATTTCCAGGCCACGCGCGGCGGCGGCCACGGCGATTACCGCCTGATCTGCTTTGCCCCGGCAAACGTGCAGGAAGCGGTGGACCTGATGGGCAAGGCGTTTGACCTTGCGGACCAGTACCGCAACCCGGTGATGATGCTGGGCGACGGCATGCTGGGCCAGATCATGGAGCCGGTGGAGATGCCCCAGCCCCGCAAGGAGGCGCTGCCCGCCAAGAAGTGGGCGGCAGGGCAGCCCGGCCGCAGCGAGCGCGCCATCATCAACTCCCTCTACATCGACCCCGCCGCCTGCGAGGAGCACAACAACGACCTGACGAAAAAGTACAAGGTCATTGAAGAGAACGAGGTCATGGTCGAGAACATCGATACCGAGGGCGCGGATATCATCGTGGTGGCCTATGGCACCATGGCGCGCGTGTGCATGCGCGCGGCCAGGGAGGCCAAGGAGAAGCTGGGCCTGAAGGTGGGCATCGTTCGCCCCATCACGGTTTGGCCCTATCCCTACAAGGCGGTGTACGAGGCGGCGGTTCAGCCCTCCGTAAAGGCGGTTGTCTCCATCGAGATGTCCTGCGGGCAGATGGTGGACGATGTGCGCATCGCGGTAAACGGCGCAAAGCCCGTCTCCTTCTACGGCCGCACCGGCGGCGTCGTGCCCACGGTGAAGGACATCCTCAACTATCTTTCCGGCATCAAGGAGGGGAAGTAAAATGGCAGTCGTGTTTCAGAAGACCTCCATGCTCACCGACGCTCCCTTCCACTATTGCCCTGGCTGCACCCACGGCATCATCCACCGGCTGGTGGCCGAGGTGCTCGACGAGCTGGGCGTGGGGGAGACGGCCATCGGCGTCGCGCCGGTTGGCTGCGCGGTCTTTGCGTATAACTACTTCAATTGCGATATGATGGAAGCGGCGCACGGCCGCGCGCCCGCCTGCGCCACCGGCGCCAAGCGCGTGCACCCGGATAAGGTGGTCTTCACCTACCAGGGCGACGGCGACCTGGCCTCCATCGGCGCGGCGGAGATCGTCCACGCGGCGGCCCGCGGCGAGAAGATCACCACGATCTTTGTCAACAACGCGATCTACGGCATGACGGGCGGCCAGATGGCCCCCACCTCCCTGCCCGGACAGATCACCACGACCTCTCCCTACGGCAGAAATACCGAGGTGTGCGGCTTCCCCGTCAACATGAGCGAGATGCTTTCCCAGCTCAACGGCCCCGCTTACATCGAGCGCGTCTCCGTGCACGATGTTAAGAACGTGGTGCGCGCCAAGCAGGCCATTAAAAAGGCGTTCCAGGCGCAGATTGACGGCAAGGGCTTCAGCATGGTGGAGGTGCTCTCCACCTGCCCCACCAACTGGGGAATGACCCCCCAGGAGGCGCTCAAGTGGCTGGAGGAGAACATGATTCCTCAGTTCCCGCTGGGCGTCTACAAGGAGGTGTAAGTCATGGAAGAAATGCTCATCATCGCGGGCTTTGGCGGCCAGGGCGTGCAGCTGATCGGCAAAATGCTGGTCGAGGCGGGCATGGAGGAGGGCAAGGAGGTTTCCTTCCTGCCGTCCTACGGCGCGGAAATGCGCGGCGGCACCTCCAACTGCAACGTCATCCTCTCCGACGAGCCGGTTTGCTCGCCCATCGTCAACGAGGCCACCTGCGTCATGGCGCTCAACCGTCCCTCGCTGGACAAGTTTGAAAGCGCGGTGCTGCCGGGCAAGACGCTGCTGATCAACTCCTCCCTGGTGGACCGCAAGGCCGAGCGCACGGACGTGGAGGCGATCTACGTCCCCGCCAACGACATCGCGGACGAGCTGGGCAACAGCAAGGTGGCCAACATGGTCATGCTGGGCGCCTACATTGAAGTGGCGCACGCGGTCACGGTGGATACCGTTATGAACAACCTCAAGGCCATGTTCGGCGAGCGCAAGGCGCACCTGCTGCCCATCAACCGCCAGGCGATGGAGCGCGGCATGGCGTGCGTGCGCGATCACCGCAAGTAAATCATCTTCTCTAATTGCAAAAAAGGACCCCTGCGAACGTTGTTCGCGGGGGTTCTTTTTTGCTTGTCAGGCGTCCTTCGGGGGCGTGTGCGCCTTTTTGCGCTTGGTCCGGTTCGGGGGTTGGTTCCAGGGATGGT
>CAOKIU010000096.1 GCA_948468595.1 uncultured Christensenella sp. | reverse complement strand
TAATGCTCCGGCGACCCCCTAGATCTACCCCCTTGTAGACACTCTTTCCCTACCCCACGCCCTTCCGCTCCCCCCGACACCCCGCCGCCCAATCATACCCCGCCTCCCCCTGACAGGCCCCCGCCTTTCCCCGCGCCCCCAGCGCTTCTCCGCCGCGCCACGAGGCATCGCCACACCTCTCCCCGTCGCAAAGCCCTTCGCGCCCCGTCCGCTCGCCCGCTCATCCCCTCCCGGAAGCCTCGCGCTCTCGACGCCTCCTTGCCGCGAACCGGCTCCCGAAAGCACGCCACGATCATACCCGCCGCGCTCCCTCCGCATCACCCTCAAAAACCTCGCCCTTGCGCTCTTCAGACACCCCGCCACCCATTCATACCCCGCATCCTCCTGACAGGCTCCCGCCTTTCCCCGCGCCCCCCCAGCACTTCCCCGCCGCGCCACAAGGCATCGCCACACCTCTCCCCATAGCAAAGCCGTCCCTCCCCGCATCACCCTCAAAACCTCGCCCTTGCGCTCCTCAGACACCCCGCCGCTCAATCACGCCCCGCATCCCCCTGGCAAGTTCCCCGCCTTTCCCCGCGCCCCCAGCGCTTCCCCGCCGCGCCTCCTCCGCCCGCCACGAGTCATCGCCACACCTCTCCCCGTCGCAAAGCCCTTCGCGCCCCGTCCGCTCATCCCCTCCCGGAAGCCTCGCACTCTCGACGCCTCCCCGCCGCGAACCGGCTCCCGAAAGCACGCCACGATCATACCGCCGCGCTTCCTCCGCACCACCCTCAAAACCTCGCCCTTGCGCTCCTCAGACACCCCGCCGTCCAATCACGCCCCGCACCCCCGGCGCTCCCGCCGCCGCGCAGAAATACCGGCTTGAAAGTCGCTCCGGGTTTTGCTATACTAAGCGGGGAGAGGGGACGCGGCAGGGAGCGTTCCTTTTTTACGGAAACTGCATGCAGGGAGGAATAGGAGCATGAAACCCGTTTATAAGCGAGTCCTAATCAAGCTCTCGGGCGAGGCCCTGGGGGAGAACGGCAAGGGCTTTTGCGCGCAGACCATCGAAAAGGTGGCCAGCGAAGTGGTGGAGCTGGCGCTGACGGGCCTGGAGGTCGCGCTGGTGATCGGCGGGGGCAACATCTGGCGCGGCCGCGAGGGCGCGATGATCAACATGGACCGCGCCACCGCGGACTACATGGGGATGTTGTCCACCGTGCTGAACGCGCTGGCCGTGCAGGACGCCATTGAGCGCGCGGGCCGGGGCCGCCGTCCGGACGGTTCCGACGTTCAGTGCCGGGTGCAGACCGCCATTGAGATGCGCCAGATCGCCGAGCCCTACATTCGCCGCCGGGCGGTGCGGCACCTGGAGAAGGGGCGCGTGGTGATCTTCGCCTGCGGGACGGGCAGCCCGTTCTTCACCACCGATACCACGGCCGCCCTGCGCGCGGCGGAGATCGGCGCGGAGGCCCTGCTGCTGGCCAAGAACACCGACTACATCTATACCGCCGACCCCCGCAAGGACCCCGACGCCCAGCCCATCGAGGAGATCGGGTATGTGGAGGTGATCGACCGCGGCCTAACCGTTATGGATAACTCCGCGCTGACCCTCTGCATGGACAACCACATCCCCATCCTCGTCTTCGGCCTCAAGGGCGAGCGCAACATCATGCGCGTGGCCTGCGGCGAGCGCATCGGCACCATCGTCAAATAGCCGCGCCGCCCGCGGGACCATAGACCTGCCCCACCAAAGCCAAAAGGGCCGCCCGCGCTCCATCAAAGCGCCGGCGGCCCTTCCCATGCCACGCTCCCTCCGCACCCGCTCAGCGGCAAATTCCTCCATCCGCACATAACAAACCTCCCTCCCGCATCCAGCGCCCCACCCACAGCGCCGCAAAAAACCGCCCACGTTCCCCCAAAACGCCAGCGGCCAATCCCCCTCCGCGCACACAGCGCCCCCACACGCAGCACCGCAAAAAACTTACCCATGCTTCCCCAAAACGCCAGCAGCCAATCCCCCTCCGCGCGCACACAGCGCCCCCACCCACAGCGCCACAAAAGGGCCGCTCACGCTACCCCAAAGCAAAAGCGGCCAATCGCGCACGCACAGCGGCGTGCAAAGCCCCTCTCTCCCGCACATAACAATCCTCCATCCCGCCCACAGCGCCGCAATAAAACCGTCCACGTTCCCCCAAAACGCCAGCAGCCACTCCCCTCCGCGCACACTCAGCGCCCCCACATGCAACACCGCAAAAAGGCCGCCCGCGCTTTCCCAAAGCGCCAGCGGCCAATCCCCCTCTGCGCGCACACAGCGCCCCCACCCACAGCACCGCAAAAAGCCGCCTACGCTACCCCAAAGCGAAAGCGGCCAATCGAGCACGCACAGCGCGCAAAGCCCCTCTCCCCCCGCACATAACAATCCTCCATCCCGCCCATAGCGCCGCAATAAAACCACCCACGCTACCCCAAAACGCCAGCGGCCACTCCCCTCCGCGCACACAAAGCGCCCCCACACGCAACACCGCGAAAAAACACCCACGCACCCCAAAACGCCAGCAACCAATCTCCCTCCGCGCACACCCAGCGCGCACACAGCGCCCCCACACCCAGCGCCGCAATAAAACCGCCCGCGCTTCCCCAAAGCGCCAGCGGCCGATCCCCAGCGCGCAACCCTCTCCCCCGCGCGCCATCTCACCCCGCCCGCAAAACCGCAAAAAGGACCGCCCGCGCTCCCCCAGAGCGCCGGCGGCCCTTTCCTTTTCAAGCCGGAATCCCTTCCGCAAGCTATTTCAGCGGCTCAAAGTCCTCCGCGCCGTGCTTGCACAGCGGGCAGACGTAGTCCGCGGGCAGCTCCTCGCCCTCGTAGACGTAGCCGCAGATCTTGCAGACCCAGCCCTTTTTGTCGGGCTGCACGGGCTGGGGCTTGGGCTTTACGTGGGCAAAATAGTAGTCGTAGGTCATCGACGGCGCGTCGGAGAGTACCTTGGCCTCGGTCACGTCGGCAAAGAACACGGTGTGCGTCTCGTACTCCTGCGCCGCAACCACCTTGCCCGAGATCACCGCGTTGGAATACTCCGCCAGGTAGACCTCCCCGCTCTGGGCGCGCTGGAGGCCCTTTTCCCCGGCGAACTTGTCGGTGTCGCGGCCGCTGTGGAAGCCGTAGCGCTCAAAGACCTTAAACGGCGCCTCCTCCGAGAGCACCGAGAGGGTGAACGTCCCCGTCTTTGCGATCATGTCGTGGGTCAGGTTCGCCTTGTTGACCGCGATGCTGATGCGCTTGGGGATGTCGGTGATCTGCATCACGGTGTTGATGATGCAGCCGTTGTCCCGCTGCCCCTCCTTCGCGCTGAGCACGAACAGGCCGTAGGAGAGCTTGAACATGGCGTTCTGATCGATCCTGCTCTCCTGCTGGCCGGCAAGCTCGGACGCGCGCTCCAGGCGCATGGAGGCGGCGATGGCGCCGGCAAGGGCGACCAGCTGCTCGCGCTGCGCGTCCTTGACCGCCGAGCGGATGGTCACCGCGTCGTTTAGGAAGGTCATGTCCTTGAGCGAGCCCAGGATCTTGCGCATCAGGCCGCCCGACGTCGGGGCCCAGGTGCCGTTTTCGACCAGGGCGATGGTGCGCTTTTGCAGGTTGTGCGCCTGCAAGTCGTGCATGAGGGTCTCCATGTTGATGAAGATGCCGGCGTTATAGGTCGTGGAGGCAAACACCAGGTGGCTGCACCGGAACGCCTCGGCCACCAGCTCGGAGGGATGGGTCTTGGATACGTCGTATACGGCGATGTTGCGCACGCCCTCGTCCGCCAGGCGGCAGGCCAGGATTTCCGCGGCGTTTTGAGTGTTGCCGTAGACCGAGGCGTAGGCCACCATCACGGCGTCCTCCTCCGGGGTGTAGGTGGACCACTTCTGGTACTTATCGATGAACCAGCCCAGGTCCTTGCGCCAAACCGGGCCGTGCAGTGGGCAGATCATCTCAATCTCAATGCCCGAGGCCTTCTTCAGCAGCGCCTGCACCTGCGTGCCGTACTTGCCCACGATGTTGGTGTAATAGCGGCGGGCGTCGGGCAGCCAATCGCGCGCAAAGTCGTATTCGTCGGCAAAGATGCCGCCCGAGAGCGCGCCAAAGGTGCCGAACGCATCGGCGGAGAAGAGCACCTTGTCCGTCGCGTCGTAGGTGACCATGGCCTCGGGCCAGTGCACCATGGGCGCCATGACAAAGGCAAAGGTGTGCCTGCCGGTCTCAAGGGTGGACCCCTCCGAAACCACCACCGCGCGCGCGTCGATGTCAAAGTCAAAGAACTGGCGGATCATCACCACGGTCTTGGCGTTGCACACCACCTTGACCTCCGGGTAGCGCCGCACAAGGTCGCCCAGGGTCGCGGCGTGGTCCGGCTCCATGTGGTTGACCACCACGTAGTCCAGCTTCCTGCCGCCCAGCACGTGCGCAAGGTTGTCAAAGAACACGCCGCCCACCGCCGGGTCCACCGTGTCCATCAGAACGGTCTTTTCGTCCAGCACCACATAGGCGTTGTAGGAGACGCCGCGCGGAATCGGGAAGGCGTTTTCAAACAGCTCCAGCCGGCGGTCGTTGCCGCCGACCCAGAATAAATCCTCTTTTACTTTCTTGACACAATACATGAAACGAATCCTCCTGCGGGCTAAACTGCTCTCTAGCCCCTATTATAACCCATATCCTCCCAAAAGAAACAGCCTTTTACCGGAAGCGGAAGTACGCCGCGGCGTTGTTGTAGGCTATGTCCCGCACCACCTGGCCCAGGGTCTCAAAGTCGGCGGGATACTCGCCGTTTTCCACCCACTCGCCCATCAGGTTGCACAGGATGCGGCGGAAGTACTCGTGCCGGGGGTAGGACAGGAAGGACCGGCTGTCGGTGAGCATGCCCACAAACCCCGCCAGGTACCCCTTGTTGGCCAGGGAGGTGAGCTGCTTTTCCATGCCCCTTTTCTGGTCGTTGAACCACCAGGCCGAGCCGTGCTGCATCTTGCTTACGGTCGGGCCCTCCTGAAAGCAGCCCAGCACCGTGTCGATGGCCTCGTCGTCGTTGGGGTTGAGGCTGTAGACCAGCGTGCGCGGCAGCTTCCCCTCGCCGCACAGGGCGTCCAGCAGGTCCGCCAGCTGCGATGCGGGCGCGCCGTCGTGGATGGCGTCAAAGCCGGTGTCCGGGCCGAGGGCCGCGAACATGCGCCGGTTGTTGTCGCGCTTGCAGCCGTAGTGCAGCTGCATTGCCCAATCCCTCTGCGCGTATTGGCGGCCCAGGAAGAGCAGCAGCGACGTTTTGAAGCCCAGCGCCTCGCGCGCGGTCGCCATCCGGCCCGCCAGCCGCCGCGCAAAGACCGCGCCCACCTCCTCCTCGCTCAGCGGCGCGTACAGCGCGCACCCCAGCCCGTGGTCGGAAAGGCGGCACCCCTGCGCCTGGAAAAAGTCCATGCGCCGCAGCAGCGCCTCCTCAAGCGCCTTATAGCTGTCAATCTCCACCCCCGCCGCCCGGCCCAGTTGGCCTAGGTAGTCAAGGTAGTCCGGCTTTTCCAGGTTCAGCGCCCGGTCCGGCCGCCAGGCGGGCAGCACGCGGACGGAAAAGTCCCCTTCCGCCCTGAGCCTTTGGTGGTAGACCAGGCTGTCGGCGGGGTCGTCCGTGGTGCACAGCAGGCGCACGCCCGATTTTTCGATCAGCGCGCGGGCGCGCATGTCCTCCGCCTGTAGGCGGCGGCTGCACGCCTCCCAGACCTCCTGCGCGTTTTGCGGGGTGAGCGCGCCGTCAAAACCGAAGTACCGCTTCAGCTCCAGGTGGCTCCAGTGGTAAAGGGGGTTGCCGATGGCGCGGGAGAGCGCCTGGGCGTACCTTTGGAACTTCTCCCGGTCGGGCGCGTCGCCGGTGATGTAGCGCTCCTCCACGCCCGCGGCGCGCATCAGCCGCCACTTGTAGTGGTCGCCGCCCAGCCAAATCTGGGTCAGGTTCTCAAACCGCCGGTTTTCGTAGATCTCCTCGGGGCTCAAGTGGCAGTGGTAGTCCAGGATGGGCATGCCCTCGGCATAGTCGTGGTACAGCCTGCGCGCGGTCTGGGTTCTGAGCAAGAAATCCTCGTCCATAAAGGGCTTCATGTGCGATCCTCCTTTGCTTTGGGGGGCAGCGCCAGGTTGGTGGAGGCGCGCTCCACCAGCCTGGCGCCCAGCACCGTGCACGCGGGCGCGCACGCGCCGTCCAAAATGCTCATCAGGCCGGAGACGCACTGGTTGCACAGGCTCTCCAGCCGGTTGTCAATGCTGGTCAGCTCCGGGTCGCAGTACCTGGCAAAGGGGCTGTCGTTGCAGCCGATGATGCTCAGATCCTCCGGCACACGGAGGCCGCGCGCCTTGGCGAACTTGAGCGCGCCCACGGCCAGGCGGTCGTCGGCGGCCAGCACCGCGTCAAAGCGCAGGCCCCTCTCCCAGCGGCGGGACAGCGCGCTAAACACCTGCTCGATGTCAAACACATAGTCGTCCATCCGCATTACAAGTCCCGTGCCGGCGGCAGAGCTCGCAGCGGCGGCAAAGCCTTCCAGGGCACAGCCCTCCTGGTATCCGGCCAGCTTGTTGATCCCGGAATAGGACGGGGAGTTGTATAGGAACAGCACGCGGCGGCGTCCGCTGCGCAGCAGGCGGCGCGTGGCCTGGCGCATGGCCGCGCGCTCGTCGCAGCGCACGGTGTATAGGTTCTCTCCCTCCAGCTCCCCGCCCAGCAGCATCACCGGCGTCCGCTCCGCCGCGCGCCGGATGTAGGCGTTGGCCTCAGGCTCGCGCTCCACAAAGTGGGAGCCCACCAACACCAGCCCGTCCACCCGCTTGGAGAGCATGAGGGAGAGGGCCTTCTCCTTGCTCTGCAACGCATAGCCCGTGCAGCAGAGCAGGCTGTCGTACCCGCGCTGCCGCAGGCCCTGCTCCAGGCGGGAGACCGCCTTGGCCAAATACGGGTCCGCGGCGTCGGCGCAGAGCAGGCCGATCAGCCGCATGGTGTTCAGGCCCAGGCCGCGGGCAAAGGCGTTGGGGGTGTAGCCGTTCTCCTCCATGACGCGCAAAACTCTCTGCCGTGTGCGGTCGCTGACGCGGTCGCTGCCGTTGATCACCCGGGAGACCGTGGCGATGGAGACGCCCGCCAGCCGGGAAATGTCGTAGATATTGATGCCGTCCGCCCCCCATCCCGCTATGTAAACGCTTTTCTTCCCGCCCATTATACCGCGCGCCCCGCCGCTTGGCAATCCCCCGCCGCCCCGCGCCCTCTCGCCCGCCCCGACCGCCTCTCGCCCGCCCCGACCGCCCATCGCTCCCCTCCGCCAACCCGCCCCGCCGCCGTAAAATCCCCTATCCCTCTCCGGCCAACCCCAGTAAACCGCCCCCACAAAAGCCCCTGCCACCCCGCTCCAATAAACCGTGCCGCCCCCCCCCCCCCAACCCCCCACCCCGCCGGGCCCCCCCAATCCCCCCCCGCCCCCCCGCGTTGCGCCCACCCGCCCCCCCCACCCCCCACCGCGCCCCCCCC
>CAOKIU010000095.1 GCA_948468595.1 uncultured Christensenella sp. | reverse complement strand
CAAAGAGTGCCGTTGCGCCCAGATGCGCGTGACCATCGACATGGGCGGGGAAGGGTGCGACGAGGCCGTCGCCCTCTACGTGTGTCTGAAGGAGAATCCGCGCGCCTTTGCGCACTTTCGCGCCCTGCCCGCGCCCGAGATGCTGCAAGGCGTCAAGCAGGCGGGGTTTGATGGAATCGTACTGCACGGAGCCGCGCCGGTGGAGCTGATGTCCGCCTGCGGCCGAATGGGCCTGCACCTCAGATGCGATCCGCCCGCGCTCGACATGCGCGTGTTGCTGCGTCAGGGCGCGGAAGAAGAGGTCAAGGAAGGGGAATGCCTGTGCGCGCCCATGCTGGCCGACGGCGAGCGGGAGGCGTTCCTACAAGCGCAGAAGCTCTGCCGCGCCGCCGCCATCCTGCGGGCCGAGGGCCGCTTGATTCATCTGCTGGCCTGGGGGCGGCAGATGGATGCGCAGGATGGGCTCTTTGACGGGGAGGGCAAACCGCGGACCGCTCTTTACGCACTGCGCAATGTGCTGGGCCGCGTCAGCGTGTTTACGCGGGGAGACCGCAAGCTCTACTACCCTTACGCGGAGTTCGCCGCGGATGTGATCCTCTGCGCCAAGGAGGCGGACGGGGGCGCGGCGGAGGTTCGGGCGCAGCTCTTCCTGTGGAACGGAACCGAGGTCGCCTCGCGCAGCTTCACCGCGAGCCTGCACAGCGCCGCCCAGGAGGTGGGCGTTCTGCGGGCGCAGCTTCCTTGGGAATGCCGGGACGGGCTGGTCCTGCGGCTGCAATGCTGGCGCGGAGGCATCCTGGTGGCGCAGAACCATGCCTATTACGCCTGCGTGGACGAGAACGGGGAAAAGAGGCCCTTCCCCTTGGCGGACGTGACGGAGGGCATCGAGGGCGGCACGCGCGTGCTCTACAATGCCTCCCATGCCGTGGCTGCGGGCGTTACCGTGCTCTGCGGCGGCAAGGCGCTGCTGCGCCACGGCGCGTTGCTGCCGCTGGAGCGCATCGAGCTTGCGTGGAAAGGGGAAGTCGTGGTAAAATATGGCAATCCAATCGAAAAGGGCGGTGCGGCGGTTGTTTCACAACGAATTCTACGAGGTGTTTTCCCCCATTCAGACACAGCGCCTGCTGATTCGCAGGCTGGGAATCAGTGACGCGGAAGACATCTACTCCTTTAGCTGCAATCCGGCTGTGAGCCGGTACGTGCTTTGGGACACCCATCGCTCCATTGCGGATTCGCGCGGCATGATCCGCGGCGCGCTGCGCGCCTACCGGGCGGGCGAGCCGGCGAGCCTTGCCATCGTGCTCAAGGAGACCGGGCGCGTGGTGGGCACCATCGGCTTTTTGTGGATCGACGCGGAGCACAACTGCGCGGAAATCGGCTACTCCCTGGCCCAAGAGCAATGGGGAAAGGGGCTGATGACCGAAGCCCTGGGCGCAATGGTGGATTTCGGATTCGGGCGCCTGCACCTCAACCGCATCGAGGCGCAGTTCGACGTGCGCAACCATGCCTCGGGCCGGGTGATGCAGAAGGTGGGCATGGCCCGTGAAGGCGTCATGCGCCAGCGCATGTACAACAAGGGAGAATACATCGACGTGGAGATGTGGGCGATTCTGGCCGGCGATGCGCGCGCATGACAGGCTCTGCCGGAAGCGCGCAGCACAAGGAACCGCCATGAAGAGCAAAGAGGCGGAGCGCCCGCATTGCTGCGGACGCTCCACCTCTTTGCTTCTTTAACGCTTTAGGCGGCCCAGGAGCTTGCTCAGGCGCGCGCGACGCGCGCTTGTGGCCTCCTCATCTGTGACATAGCGGCCGTTGAGGAGCAGCAGTACGTCGCCCTCCCTGGCCTGTGCGTCAAGCAGGGCGCGCTCCACGGAAAAGACGCCCTCCGGGCCTTCGATATAGGCATGATCTCCTTCAAAACGATCCAAAATGAGCATGGGCGCCGCCCTTACTGGAACACGCCGAAGTAGTGGTCGAGGAATCTCTCGCGATCCACGGTGGTGGCGATTTCGTGCGGGCCGTTTGCATCGGGCACAAAGTGCGTCACGCCCATCAATTGCTTGGAGCTGAGCTCGATTTCCACCTTGCCGCGCGTAAAGCCGCAGATGTTTTCGTCAAAGATGGTGGCGGCGGCAAGGGGATCGTGGAAGGTCATCTTGTCGGCATGCTCAAACCACACCGAGGCAAAGTCCTTGACGGGCTGGAGCAGCGGATGGGTAAAGCGCGCCTCCACCTCCTTTAGGTCCATCTGCACCTGCATGGTCACGTCCAGACCGATGGAGCGATGCACAGGAGAGGCCGCCTTGTAGACAATGGCGGTGGCATAGGGGTCGTTGAGGGAGTTCCACTCGTTGTAACCCACGGGCAGCTTGTGCTCAAAGGAGCCGTTCATCAGCACGATGCGCTTGAGCAGGGAGGGCAGCTCCGGGTCCATGGCAAAGAGCAGGCCAACGTTGGTCATGGGGCCGATGGCCAGCAGCGTCACCTCGCCCGGATTGGAGCGGATCGCGCTGCGCATGAACTCCAAATAGGCGCCCATCTTAAACTGCGTCTCGTGCGGCCAGTTTTTGAGCCGGTCCGCCTGCGGGGCGCAGGGCTGCTTAATCTCGGTCAGCATGGGCAGCGGCGCGCCGGGGAAGACGGGAATGTCCTCGCGGCCCGCGACCTTAAGGAGAGCGCTGACCATCATGGCGCGCTCCACGCTTTGGCCGGAAACGGTGGTTACGCCCAATAAATCGCACTTTTCCTGCATCAGCAGGTAGGCAAGGGCAACGCTGTCGTCAATATCGGAGCCAATGTCGGTATCCAGGATGACTTTTTCCTTGATCATGTGTGTTAACCCCCTTGCGGTTTCTGCCTATAGTGTAGCCTATCCGGCAGAAAGTTGCAACACGATTTCGCCGTTGCGCGTTTAAGTATCGATGTCGGGGAGGCATAAATCCTTTGCTTCTTTTGGCCGGTTGGTTTATAATAGATAAGGGTTGCCTTGCACAGAAAACGCATTTGGGATGGTGAAAGAATGGAGAGAGTGCTCACCGAGCTTAAGATATTCTGGCTCAACGCGGTGGAGCGGCTGACGGTCAACGATTTGATCGATATCATCATCGTGGCCTTCATGATTTACAATCTGCTTCTTTTGACGCGGGAGACGCGCGCCAACCAGGTGCTCAAGGGCGTTGGCATCATTCTTGTGGCCTATTGGATTTCCGATATTTTCAAGCTACAGGCGTTTAAGTGGATCATGACCTATATCATGGACGCGGGCGCGGTGGTGCTGGTGGTGCTCTTTCAGCCGGAGATCCGGCGCGCGCTGGAAAAAATCGGCCGGCGCACGGGGCTGATGGACAAGGTGCATCATCCCACCAACGCGGACGAAGTGGACCGAATGATTGAGGAAATCATCCGCGCGATGGAAAACCTCTCCCGCCGCAAGGTGGGCGTGCTGATCGTGGTGGAACACAAGACCGCGCTGGGCGATTTTATCGAGACGGGAAACCGGCTGGATTCCATCGTCTCGGCTCCGCTGCTGGAAAACATCTTCGAGCCCAATACGCCCCTGCATGACGGGGCGCTGATCATCCGCGGCACGCGGATCATCGCGGCGGGGTGCTTTTTGCAGCTGACCGAGGAAAACTCCATCTCCAAGCAGCTGGGCACGCGCCATAGGGCGGCCATCGGCGTTACCGAAAACACGGACGCCATCTCCCTGATCGTCTCGGAGGAGACGGGGATCATGTCCATGGCCAGGGGAGGCAAGCTGATCCGCCATTTGGATGCGGAGGCCATCCGCACGGTGCTGCACGGCGTTTACGACCCTGAGAAAGACCCCGTCACGGGCGTGCTGTCGCCGGTGCTGAGCAAGTGGAGGGGCAAAAAATGAGCGAGATGAACAACGAGCGCAAGGACAAGAGTCGCAAGGGCAAAAAAAGAAGCGCGCTGCGCGATAAAATCGCCAAGATCCCCGTGCTGCGCCTGCTGCTGCACAATTCCTGGCTTAAACTGCTGTCCTTAACCTTTGCCATCATTTTGTGGGTAATCGTCATGACGCAGGCCAACCCCACCAGAACCAAGGTCGTCTATGACGTGCCCGTGGAGCTGACGGGGCTGAGCGTCCTCAATGATCGCGGATTATCCCTGGCCACGGAGGACGACCTGCTGCCCGAGACCGTGGACGTGTACCTGGAAGTGCCCATGGACGATCTTTCGCGCGTTTCCCGGGACAACGTGCATGCCTCCATCGACTTTTCGCGCATCACCACCACCGGCGAGCACGAGCTGCGCATCGGCCTTTCCACCACTTATGGAAACACCACGACCGCAACGGTCAGCCGCGTCAGCGTCGAAGTGGAGAGCTTGACGACCTCCATCGTGCCGGTGCAGGTCACCACCCAGGGCGCGCTGGATGGGAACCACCGCCTGGGCAAAGTGGTGGCAACGCCCGCCCAGTTCCAGATCACCGGCCCGGAAACCGACGTCAACCGCGTGGTTGCGGCGGTGGCGCAGGTGAACTTGGACGGCTTGACCGCGGACTTTAATCGGTCGGTGGTCTACACGCTGGTGGACGAAAACTTCGTTCCCGTCGAATCCGTCAACATCACTTCCTCCATCGGGAACTCGGTATCGGTTTCCTTCCCGATTTACCCCATCGCGGAGCTGCCCATCAGCTATGAATCCTCCACGGCCGGGCATCTTAAGGAAGACTTCCTGCTGGAGGATATTGAAGTCGCGCCCCAAACCGTGCGCGTTGCCGCCCCGCAGTCCGTGCTGGACGAGCTGACGAGCATCCCCGTATCCACCATCGAGCTGGAGGGGGTGAGCGAGACCTTCACCGTCACGCTCCCGCTCAAAAAGCGGGCGGAGATCGTCTGGATGGACGTCAGCGAGGCGGATGTGGTGGTGCGCGTCCGGGAGGTGGAGGAGACCAGAACCTTCCGCGGCCTTCCCGTTTCCTACCGCAACCTGGGCGCGGGCCTGCAAGCGGAGATGTACAACGCCACGGTGGATATTGAGGTCACCATGGCCAAGTCCGCGCTGGCAAAGCTGACCAATGAGGATATATCGGTCTTTGTGGATTTGGCGGGCTATGAGGAAATGCCGGATTCCACCGTTCCGCTCTCCGTCTCTATCGATACGGACGCGCCTTCCAACATCTACCAGCTCAGCACGGAAAAGGTGGTCATCAAGATTACCAAGGCGTCGTAAGGAGGTTTGACGTTTGCTGGAAAAACTCGTCAGCTCGAGCGATCAAATCCTGCCAACCACGGGATTTTGGGGATTTCTGCTTCAAAACTGGGTCGCTATCGCCATGGTTGTGATGGTGCTGGGCTTTGTGACGGATCAACTGCTCTATGTCGTGCGCTATCGGCCGCAGGACGAGCTCAGACGGAAATATTACGCCTTTCGCCGCTTTCTGACCCATCGCTTCGGCGTTAAACCCGCCCTGGAGCCGACGCCGCGCGAGGACGCTGCGCCGCGCCGCAACAAGCTGGAGGACTCCGGCATCACCGTGCGCAAACGGGACGAGGAGGAGGTCTTCACGCCCACGCCTCACGGCGCAAGGGATGCGGCAGAACCCATCATCCGCCGCGCGGAGGCGATATATAGGCCGGGAGGTCTCGCCGCGCCGCGGCAACAGGAGCGCGCCTTTGACGAGGATGCGCCCCTTGTGCACCGCAATGCGGGTGCGGAGCGTCCACAAGCGCAGAGCGCCGCGCCGCGCGAACCCGCACGCCAAGCAGCCCGCGGCTATGAACCGGGAGCTAATGCTCCGCAGCGCGCGCGGGAACCTTCGGTGCGGCCAGAACCGTCGCGCCGTCAAAGCCAGGCGAATGTACCCCCTGGCGCACGCCCAACGCGCGCGGAAAGCGCCGCGCCTCGGCCCGCCCCCCGCGGCGTGCAGTTGGAGGAGGCGCAGGAGGATGGGGACGCGCCGATGATCGTGCGTGCGCTTGGCGAGGCGGCCAAGCGGCGCGACGAGGAACCCATCACCATCCGCCCCAATCAAAGATCGGAGTAAAACCAATGCAGAATGAAAAGCTACCCCAATCGCGCATCCTCGTGCTGGTGGGCAATTACGGCAGCGGCAAGACGGAGATCTCTCTCAATCTCGCGCTGAAGCTGGCCCGCCGGGGCGAAAAGGTGACGCTGGTGGATCTGGATATTGTCAACCCCTACTTCCGCTCTTCCGAGCGCACCAATCTCTTGGAGGAGAACGGCGTCAAGGTTTACGCCCCCTCCTTTGCCATGACCACTGTGGACGTGCCCAGCCTGCCGGCCGATATTCAGGCCGTCTTTGCCGACAAGAGCCGCCGCGTCATTTTTGACGTGGGTGGCGACGATACGGGCGCGGCTGCCTTGGGGCAATACAAACCCTATTTCGACCAGGACGACGTAGAGGTGCTCTTTGTGGTGAACGCCTTCCGCCCGCTCTCCGGCGATCCGGACGCTGTCTGCGATCTGCTGCTGCGCGTGGCAGGGCGCTCCCGCCTTCAGCCCAGCGCCCTGATCAACAACGCAAACGTCGCCTGGGAGACCGAGGCGGAAGACCTGGCCCGCGGCGAGGAGCTGCTCGCCGCCGTCAGCAAGCGGCTGGGCATACCGGTGGGCTATCTCTGCGCCAAGGCGGACATCATGGAGAAGCTCCCGGACTCGCTCTCCGGCGAGCGAATCACCATTGATATCCTGATGCGGCCGGATTGGCTTTGATCATATTCTGCCCATCTGAGAGGAGGAAAGCGCTGTGGTACTCTTCCAAAATCGCGTGATCGATTTGAGCTTCGCGCTCCATGCAGCCCGTGCGTGACGGACAGCCGCTGTATGGAGTGAATCAACGCCTTTGTCCGTTGGGCATGGGGATTGGACTTCAAATAAAAGGAGTGCGTCTTCATGCAAAAAGATAGTTTTCGAACCTATATCCTTTTCTGGTTCTCCCAGTCGGTTTCGCAGCTTGGCAGCGCGATGACCGGCTATGCGCTGGTGCTGTGGGTCTTTGAACAAACGCAGTCGGCGCTTTCGGTATCGCTGCTCTCGTTTTGCTCGTATGTGCCCTATGTGCTGGTCAGCATCTTCGCGGGCGGATTTGTGGATCGCCATTCCAAGAAGGGCATCATGCTCTGCGCGGATAGCATTGCGTTTCTCTGTTCGCTCACCGTCGTGGTGCTGATGGCGTTGGGCCGGCTGCGGGTGCCCGTCATCTACGTCGTCAACGCGATTACGGGCTTGATGAACGCCTTTCAGTCCCCGGCCTCCGCTGTGGCCGGCGGCATTCTGGTGCCCCGCGATAAGCTCACGCGCATGAGCGGGTTGCAGTCCATCTCCGGCTCGGCCATCGCCGTATTTACGCCGATCTTCGCCGCGTTTTTGATGTCCCTTTTCGGCATCGGATGCGTGCTGGCTGTGGATATGCTCTCCTTCCTCTTTGCGGCCTCTGTCCTGCTGTTTGCCATTCGCATTCCCGAACCTCCGCAGGTCGGTTCGAAGGGAAAGGCAAACACGATGGCGGATATCCGCGAGGGATTGGCCTTTTTGCGCAGCCGTCCTGTGGTGCTCACCCTGATGGTGAGCATGGCCCTGCTCAACTTCTTTTCGCGCATCTCGTATGAGAA
>CAOKIU010000094.1 GCA_948468595.1 uncultured Christensenella sp. | reverse complement strand
AATGCCAGCCTGTCACGCTGGAGGTCGAGGGTTCGAGCCCCTTCCGCGTCGCCATACTTGTCCTTTGGGATGGGATCGCAAGACATTGACGATGCTGGTGTAGCTCAATTGGCAGAGCATCTGATTTGTAATCAGAAGGTTGCGGGTTCAAGTCCCATCGCCAGCTCCATGTAGCTTACAAACTTCATATCACTTATTATGGAAGGGTTCCCGAGTGGCCAAAGGGAGCAGACTGTAAATCTGCCGTCGCAGACTTCGGTGGTTCGAATCCACCCCCTTCCACCAGCGAGAATGGCGGAATTGGCAGACGCGCTAGTTTCAGGTACTAGTGAAGGTTCCTTCATGCAGGTTCAAGTCCTGTTTCTCGCACCAGCAAAAACCCAGAATCAAAGTGAATTTGGTTCTGGGCTTTTTGCATGCTGATGATAAGCAAAGTGACCTAGGGCCTTAAAGACGATGGAGCTCTATGCGCGATTCACTTTTCCGGGAAACGCCGTATGCGCGCTTGTTTTCTACATTGTGGGAAATGCGCGAAGAAATGATTTAACAGGAATTGACTTATTTTTGTCAATATGCTATGATGTGCGTGGTGGCTAAAAAATATTGACGACAAAGGAGATGCAGAATATGGGAATTTTCGATGGTAAGGTCGCGCTGATCACCGGTGGCGGCAAGGCGAAGTCGATCGGATACGGTATCGCGGTCGCTTACGCCAAGGAGGGCGCGAACCTGGTGATCACGGGCCGCAATGAGCAGAAGCTGTTGGATGCCAAGGAAGAGCTGGAGAGCCTGTACGGCATCAAGGTGCTCGCCCTTCAGGCGGACGTCACCCCGGACGAGGAGTCGGAGGAGGTCGTCAAGCGCACCGTCCAAAAGGCCATCGAAACCTTTGGCAGGATCGATATTCTCATCAACAACGCGCAGGCCTCGGCCTCGGGCATTCCGCTGTCCATGCAGACCAAGGACCACTTTGACCTGGGCATCTACTCCGGCCTGTACGCGACGTTCTACTATATGCGGGAATGCTATCCCTACCTCAAGGAGACGCAGGGCACCGTCATCAACTTTGCCTCGGGCGCAGGTCTGTTCGGCAACGCGGGCCAGTGCTCCTACGCCGCCGCCAAGGAGGGCATCCGCGGCCTGTCCCGCGTCGCGGCGACCGAGTGGGGCAAGGACAACATCAACGTCAACATCGTTTGCCCCCTGGCCATGACCTCCCAGTTGGAGAACTTCAAGATGTCCTATCCTGAGGCCTATGAAAAGAACCTCCGCGCCGTGCCCATGGGCCGCTTCGGCGATCCGGAGAAGGACATTGGCCGCGTCTGCGTGCTGCTGGGTTCTCCCGACTTCAAGTATATGTCCGGCGAGACCATCACCCTGGAGGGCGGCATGGGCCTGCGCCCCTAAGGCAAAACAATCCAAAAGGACTTTCGAGAGCTTGCTCTCGAAAGTCCTTTTTTCTATGGCATGAAAGCCCAAGGCAGATTTTTTCAGTATTTGCGCAGCAGATCGAGCATCTTTTTGTCCAGACGATGCCCCTTGTAGTCCACGTATTCGGCATCCGCGCGTTCGCTATCCAGAATGCCGAAGCCGCCTTTGAAGTTCCACAGCGCGATGCCGATGTTATAGGTCTTCAGCGCGTCGAGCACGTCCTCCATCCAGCGCAGGACGACATCGTGCGGGGTGAGGTTGAAGCACCCGCCCTCGCCGCAGTGCACGCCCATGCAGAAGTTCTGGGCGAGCGCCGCCCATGCGCCGTAGTGCTTGAAGATGCGCTCGGTATCCCATGCGCCGTCCTCCGCATAGCCGCCCGGCCACTGCGCCTGCGGGAAATTGCGCTTGCGGTCCACCCACAGTGCGCGGTAGTGCGTGATGCCGGCGGGGATGTAGGCGCGGCAGGACTGCCCCACGTTCTCCGGGGCAAGGTTGGCAATGTCAATCTGCGGCAGATTGCCGTATTGCAGGCCGTCGCACAGGGTCAGGCGGTCCGGGTCGATCTTGTGGATGGCCCGCGTCGTTTCCGCCATCACCTTTAGGTGCGCCTCCGGGGAGACGCCCGCCGGTTCGTTGACCATGTTGAAGCTGACCTTATCCGAGGGAATGCCCTTATATCGCTTGGCCAGCGCGGTCCAGTGCAGTTTAAATGCGTCCAAGCCTTCGGCGTCGCGCCAAAGGTCAAAGGGCTCCACCCGGTCCTTGGCCACGGAGTAGCCCGGCGCGCGATGCAGCGCCACGTTGACGTGAATGCCGTACTTTTCGCCCCAGCGCACGCAGTCGTCCACGATGGACAGCTTGCCCTCGTTGATTTCGAAGGGGTCGTCGTAGTCGATCCAGAAGGTGTAATTCAGCGGCAGACGCACGAAATCGAAGCCCAGGTCGGAGATCATCTGGAAGTCCTCTTCTTCGAACTTCCCCGGGGAGTTCATGACAAAGGCGCCCAGGAGATTGAATCCTTTCCAACGCGGAAGCACGGTCTGTCGGAACATAAGCAAACCTCCATTTAGCACAATTGTGCCGTTTTATGTGGACCACCACATGCAAAGATGTTAACAAGAAAATCATAATTCCAAGGTTTTTAGATATATCCTTTGAAGAAGAAGAGAAAGCGGCGCGGCCGGCACGGCGATGAGTTCCGCACGAGCGGGGAAATAGCTTGGATGAATCATGATGTTTTTGATGTTGTTTGAATACTATGCGGTAAAAACCGCAAAAGAACCCTTGCGGAAATTTTATATTTCTCGTGGAAAACGCGCTGGGGTGTGTTAAGAATAGAGCAAAAGAATATAATTAAATGCGCGCAATTATATTAAGAAATGATGTAAAGTGAAAAGAGGAGGAAAGATCAATGAAATACACTCAAAGGGGACTGCCCCGTTGGCGCGGCTTCAACCTGCTGGGAATGTACACCACGCGGCACGAGGGAGTCTTCCCGGAGGAGGATTTTCAGCTCATCTCGGAGTTGGGATTTGACTTTGTGCGCCTGCCCATGAGCTACCGCATGTGGACCGCGGCGGGGGATCTGGATTGCATCGAGCCCGTCTATCAGATCAACGAACAGGCGCTGGAAGCGGTGGATTCTTGCGTGCGCGCGGGGGAAAAGTACGGCCTGCACATCAACCTCAATCTGCATCGCGCGCCCGGATACTGCATTAATCCCGGGGAAAAGGAACCCTTCGACCTGTGGAAGGATGAGGAGGCTGTCAAGGCCTTTGCCTGGCATTGGGAGATGTTCGCCAAGCGCTACAAGGGCATCCCTTCTTCGCGGCTCTCCTTTGACCTGGTCAACGAGCCGTTGGGGCTGGATGTGATTACGAGGGAGGAGCACAAGCGCGCCATCTCCGCGGCGGTTCAGGCCATTCGCGCCGTGAGCCCCGACCGGCTGATCGTGGCCGATGGCATGGGCGGCGGCAACATCCCCTGCCCGGAGCTTGCGGACCTTCACATCGCGCAGTCCTGCCGCGCCTATCAGCCCATGACGCTGACGCACCACAAGGCGCAGTGGTGGACGGGGAGCAAGGACTTTGACGAGGCGCCGCACTGGCCCGACATGGTGAGCGACAACGGCCTGTGGGACCGGCAGCGCCTCATCGATCACTACGCGCGGTGGGCCCAAATGTCGCAGGAACTGGGCATTGGCGTGCACTGCGGCGAGGGCGGCGCGTACATGTACACGCCCCATGAAGTGGTTCTAAGCTGGATGCGCGACGTCATGGATGTGTCGCAGGGCTATAACATCGGCTACGCGCTGTGGAACTTCCGCGGGCAATTCGGCATTTTGGACAGCCAGCGCAAGGACTGCGCCTATGAGGAATGGCGGGGACACCTGCTCGACCGCGAAATGCTGGAGATTCTCAAGGCGCACTGACGGGTTGAGGGGGAAAGGGGAGATAAGCGCGCTATGTTCATGTCGCCAAAGCTCAATCAAGGCCATGATCTCATCAACCTTAGAACATACAGAGGGTGGAAGCTGCTGGGCAAAAAGGTCTGGCAGTACAAGTGGATTTACCTGATCATGCTGCTGCCGGGCATCGCCGTCACCTTTGTCTTTAAGTATATGACCATGCCGGGCATCCTTCTGTCGTGGAAGACCTTTGTGCCGACCTTTGGGGACAAGTCGCTCTTTGGGTATCTTGCGTCCAGCCCTTGGGTGGGCTGGGACCAGTTCGCGCGGCTGTTCAAGGAGAGCGCATTTTGGACCGCGACGGCCAACACGCTCACCATCTCCTTTCTCAAGCTGATCTTCGGCTTTCCCTTTCCCATTGTGCTCTCCATCCTGATTAACGAGATGCTCTTTAAGCGCTACAAGCGCGTGCTGCAAACCGTCTATACCTTCCCGCACTTTTTGTCCTGGGTGGTGCTGGCGGGCATGGCGCTCAACCTCTTTGGCGATACGGGCGTGGTCAAGCGGTTTGCCATGCTGTTTGATTCCTCCATGGGGGAATCGTGGAATATCCTGTACAACACGCGCTGCTTCCGGTCGCTGCTGATTGTCACCGACATGTGGAAGGAGGGCGGCTGGGGCACCATTTTGTACCTGGCGGCGATTGCGGGCATCGACCCAGCGCTGACCGAAGCCGCCACCATCGACGGGGCCAACCGCTACCAGCGCATTTTGCACGTCACGCTGCCCCAGATCAAGGATCTCATCGTCATCATGTTCATCCTGGCCGTGGGCAATATGATGAACGCCAACTTCGACCAGATCTTTAACATGTACTCCGCGCCGGTTTACAAGGTGGCGGATGTCATCGATACCTATGTCTACCGCCTCACCTTCCAAAGCACGACGGTGATGGACTACGGCTTCTCCACCGCGGTGGGCTTGTTTAAGAACGTCATCAACTTCGCGCTCATCCTCGGCGCCAACCAGGCCTCCAAGGCGGCCGGCGGCGACGGCATCATGTAGGCAGGGAGGGAAAAAGATGGCAAGGGCAAAGGTAATGGCCGCGCCTAAGGTCAAGCGCGGCAACAGAATCCGCAAGTTTGACGGCTTTGACGCGGCGATCCTGGCGCTACTGACGCTGCTGGGCCTGCTCATCGTCTACCCGTTTTACAACACCATTTTGGTCTCCATCGTCCCGCAGGCGGATTACACGCGCAATCCCTTCATGCTTTGGCCCACGCGCGTGACCTGGGAGTGCTACGAGTTCGTCTTTGACTCGCCGCTGCTGCTCAAATCCATGGGCAATTCCGTAAAGCTCGCGCTGGCCGGCACGGTCTACAACATGGTTCTGACGGTGCTGATGGCCTACGCCTTTACCAAGCCCATCCCGGGGCGCAATTTCTTCCGGTTTTTCATGGTCTTTACCATGTACTTTGGCGGCGGTTTGGTGCCCTTCTACTTGCTGATCAAGGCCCTGGGCCTCATCGACAGCTTTTGGGTGATGGTGCTGCCCTCGGGCATTTCCGTTACCTATATGCTCATCATCTCCTCCAACATGTCCGCCCTGCCCAAGGAGCTGGAGGAATCCGCGCAGCTGGACGGCGCTTCGGACATCAAGATACTCTTTGCCATCATCCTGCCGCTGACGCTGCCGATCCTGGCCACCTTCACGCTTTACTACGCGGTAGAGCGCTGGAACGAGTGGTACAACGCGATGCTCTTTTTAAAGGCGACGGACAAATGGCCCTTGCAGCTGACGCTGCGCAACATCATCTCCAGCGCCAACTTTGTCTCCACCCAGGCCATGACGGGCGACGTGCGCCCGCCCACCTATGGCGAGGGCATCAAAATGGCATGCATCGTGGTGACGGTCTTCCCGCTGATGGCGGTCTACCCCTTTTTGCAGCGCTACTTCCTTACGGGTCTGACCCTGGGCGCCGTCAAGGGATGAACGCGCTGCTGGTTTCGGGCGGCGCCAAGCCGCTTGGGATAAATACCGACAAGGAGGAAATCAACATGACCAAGAAGCTCGTATGTCTGGTTATGGCCGCGCTCATGGTGCTGACGCTGGCGTCCTGCGCCAAGACCGAGGCGCCCGTGGCATCCAGCGCGCCCACGGCCCAGCCCGCCCAGAGCGCGGAGCCCACGGGCGACGTCCCCCCGGCGGAGCCCGACGCGGGGTCCAACTACGAAACGTCTATCACCATCAAAATGAACGTGCTGGACGCGGAAAAGACCGGAAAGACGGCACGCGACGCCTGGTTCAACGAGAAGTTCAACGTCGCCTGGGAGTTCATCCCCGTCACCTGGGGCGACTGGACGGAAAAGGTCCGCGCCTGGGTCGCGGGCGACGATATGCCCGACATCATGTGGTGGGACATGAAGATCAACCACACCGCGGAATTCAAGACCTGGGCCAAGGCCGGCGCCTTCCGCGAGATTCCCACGGACCTGAGCCAGTGGCCCAACCTAGAGGCCCTGCGGGGGAGCCTTACCTCTGATGACGCGATGCTCACCGTGGACGGCAAGCTCTACGGCTGGTCCGCTTCCCGTCAGAACCCCGAGTGGCTGCAAAACGCCTACTACCCCATGTTCGCCTACCGGCGCGATTGGGCCAAGGCGGTGGGCCTGTACAAGGAGGGAGACGCCTATACCTGGGATGAGGCCAAGGCGCTGATCAAGGCCGTGCAGGAGCAGGACCCCGGCGGAAACGGCGCGGGCGCGACCATCGGCATCGCCTCGGAAACCTGGGCCTTCCCCGGCGTCTTTATGGAGATTCTGGGCTATGCACAGGACCGCAACGGCTATGTCAAGAACGCGGAGGGGAATTACATTCCCTACTTCACCACCGATACCTACCGCCAGGAGCTCAAGTTCGTCACCGATCTGTTCCAGTCCGGCTACATCTGGAAGGATCAGGTGGTGGATTCCGGCGCCGACGGCGCGAACAACTTCTTCGCGGGCAAGGCGTTTATGTTCCTGGGCAACAACAGCCCCTCCTGGTTTGCCGGCACGGCCTATCCCAAGATGGTGGATACCGGCATCGTGTCTTCCACCGAGGATGTCGCGCCCATGATCGTCTATTCACCGGCGGATGACAAGTCCTTCTGGCTGACGGAAACCGAGGATTACTGGACCGTTGCGCACATCACCCACTCCGTGGATGACGAAAAGTTCACCCGCATCCTGGATATGTGGAACTGGCTGGCCTCCGAGGAGGGGCGCATCTTCCAGGTGGCGGGCCTGGAGGGCAAGGACTACGAGAAGAACGCCGACGGCACCTACAACATCCTCTGGAACAAGAACCCCGACGGCTCGTTCATCTCCCCTTACGTGGATACCGCCAACAACATGTACACCCCGGCCACGCTGGTGCCCAGCCCCAACGAGACCACCCGCATGGATGGATTCAACGCCTTTGAGGGCATTCACGAGTTCATCAAAACTTCGCCGGATTACCATGTCCACCCCCTCAATTGGGCGGTCCAGACCTTTGGCGGCGAGCAATTCTCGCTCTACGGCGCGTTCGACTCCGACGTAAAGGCCAAGATCACCGAGATCATCGCCGGCGGCGGCGACGTGGACGCGCAGTGGGATGCGTTCCTTGTCGAGATGGAGCCCAAGTGGCGGCCCGTCGCAGACGAACTCACCGAACAGCTCAAGTAGCGTTTCTTCTCCTCTCAGCACGGCCGCACACTGCGGCCGTGCGCTTTTTTGCATTTTTTCAATCCATAGGGCGCTGGGGCG
>CAOKIU010000093.1 GCA_948468595.1 uncultured Christensenella sp. | reverse complement strand
CGCCAGCTCCAGCGTCTCGCCCGCGACCATGAACAGAGAGATGATCGCGTCCTTAAACGCAAAGAGGGCCACGCCCGAAAGAAGGCCGATCACAAGGAAGATAACCTGCATTGACCGCGTGTATTCCTTGATGCGGTCCATTTCCGCGCCCGAGCCGATGGTCTTGCCGATGACGACCGAGGACGCGCCCGAGCAGCCGTAGGAGGCAACGGAGATGATGCTGAAGATGTTGGACGCGATGGCGTTGGCCGCGATGGTTGCGCCGCCAAGATGCCCCAAAATGGACGCCTGAATGCCCATGGCCGTGCCCCACATCGCGTTGGAGAGCACCACAGGCGTGCCTACCTTGACGTAGTCGCGCACAAGCCCCGCGTCGATCTGGAAAAGGTCTCTAAATTTGTAGCACAGCTTCTTATCAAAGCGGAAGGTGTATACGGCCACGATCAGCGTCTCCACCACGCGGGCGGCGAGGGTGGCAATGGCCGCGCCCTTGGTGCCCATGGCGGGGAAGCCGAATTTTCCGTAGATCAGGCAGTAATTGAGGAAGATGTTGATAAAGAGCGTGGAAATCGAGATCCACAGTCCGATTTTGACGGTCTCCACCGCCTTGAGGCCGTTGAGCATGGTGTTGGTCAGGCAGAAAAAGAGATAGGAAAAGCAGATGACCTTGAGGTAGATCACGCCCTCGGCAATGACTGCCTTGTCGTTGGTAAAGAGGGAGAGCGCCCAGTTTGGCGCGAAAAACACCACAACAAAGAAGAGCAGCGCGGTCACCACGCCGAAGAGCAGTCCGGAATTGATGATTTTTTTGATGGGCAGTATCTCTCGCTTGCCCCAATACTGCGACCCAATGATGATTAGACCCTCGCCCAGGCCCATAACCACCATTTGCAGAATGAACTGAATTTGATTGGCCAGCGCAACGCCGGACAGCGCATCCTCGCTATAGCCGCCCAGCATGATGTTGTCCGCCAGACCCACGCCGTTGACGATGATATTTTGCATGGCAATGGTTGCCGTGAGCGTCAACAGCGTTTTGTAGAAGGCCTTGTCTTTGCTCATGAAGTTCATGGTTCCACCCCTATAATCTTTCTTTTTGTGAGAAAATGTCGACGATACTCGTTTCGAACCGCTAAGGATTACCCCAGGCTTTTCTCCCGCGGTTTGACAGGAACATGCAAATGCGAAAAGGGGCAGGATGACCGCCTTTGGAGCAGTCATCCTGCCTTTTCCGCTTGGCTATCTGGTGACCTGGGAGATGCCGCGAATGGCGGAAATCACCCAATCGTAATCGTTCAGTGTGATGACCTGGCCGCAGTATTCGCACTGCCCGCTGTGGTTTATGGCGATGGCCGCGCCACAATTGGGGCAATGCACTTCCTTCATCGCTTCCTTATCCGGCGTAACGCGGTCCTTGCTGCGGATCAGCGTCCATTCATAAGTCATGAATTTCTCCGCTGTCTTGGAGCCGGATACAAGGGTTCCCGTCGCGTCCTCCACCGTGTAGTCCACGATGCGCGTGCGCAGCTCCACGATCAGGCTATCGTTTACGTTATCCTGCGCATAGCCCACAATGCGGCATCCCAGAACGGCAATGCGGTCTACGAAGTTTGTCTGCCCTCGCGCGATCAGCGCGTTGAGCTGGCGCTCAAACTGGCTGAAGAGCGCATCCGTCATCAGCGGACGCATCGGCTCCCACTTTTTATCCTGCCAGCAGTTCTGCATCTGCACGTAGTTATTGGACACCTTTTCCAGGAACTCCTGCGTGGAAAAATTGGGGTCCTTGCGTTTGAGCTCCGTGGGGTCCACCGTGCTCTTGTTCGTGGGCGCTCCGCCCATAGGCGCCCCACCGCTAATGGAACCGCCGCCAGTGGAACCGCCGCCATGGCCGCCCCTATTGTTCTTATTCTTCGCGTTTAAGACGATGATGACCACCACCACGATGATGACCACGGTGCCGCATCCGCCGATGCCGCCGCCTGCGCTACCGCCACCGCCGCCATAATAGACACCGCTGCCGCCGTCAAAATCCCAATCCGAGGACCAGTCAGAGCCGCTGTCCCAGCTGCCTCCGCCGTAGTCACTGTTGCCGGAAAACCCGCCCGCATCCGCGAGGCCGACGGTTGTGACGCCCAGAATTAAAAGAAAGGCAATCAACAGGGATAGCGCCTTCCATATTCTCTTTTTGATCACGTTTGCCTCCACCTCCTCGCCTATTTTACAATTAATTTGTAGAATTGGCAATACTCCGGCCAAAGAAACACACAACGCCGCGCTTGAGTGGCGCTATGTGCCGTGGTAAACTATAGGGGGCTGACCTGGCCCGTACTCTGCGCACGCTTGGAGGTCTATGAATTGAACGTCAACTTTCAGTTGGTCATGGAGCGCACGCTTCGGGAGATTGGGGAACGTGTCCCCCGCCTCATGCTGCATAGCTGCTGCGCTCCATGCTCCACCCACTGTTTGGAGGTTTTGTCGCAAAGGTTTGCAACGACGGTGTTCTATTTCAATCCCAATATCGCCCCTGAGGAGGAATATGCGCACCGCGTAGCGGAACAGAAGCGGCTAATCGCGCAGCAACCTCACCAGCACCCCGTGGAGTTTCTGGCGGGGCCATACTGTCCGGAGGATTTTTACGCGGCGGTGCGCGGCTTAGAAGGCGAAAAAGAGGGCGGCGCGCGCTGCCGCGTCTGTTTTGAGATGCGATTGCGCCAAACCGCGCGCGCTGCCCGGGATGCCGGCGCGGCGTTCTTCACCACGACATTGACCATCAGTCCGCTCAAGGACGCCCAGCTTCTCAACCAACTGGGGGAACAAATCGGCCGTGAAGAGGGCGTGCCCTTCCTCCATGCGGATTTTAAGAAGCGTGGCGGATACAACCGCTCCATTGAGCTTTCCGCACAATATGGGCTGTACCGTCAAAACTACTGCGGGTGCGTCTTTTCGCGCCGCGAGCGAGGGTTACAGTGAGCGGATTTTTTCTGCCAGCGCCTCCGCAACGCAGTCATGCATGGGCTTTCCGGGGTGGTTGCGCGCGCCCATGCCGTCCGCCGGGCCGCTGGGCAGCAGGAAGAACTCCGCTCGCTTGTCGCCAGTCTCCGCCGCATAGCGCGCTACGGCATCCTCAATCAGCTGCTCCAGCGGCGCGCCCAACATCCCGTGAACCCAGAGGATGTGCGCATTCGGATTGCACGCGCGCACTTTTTTCAAGAACTCTCGCATGGCGCGGCTCAGCTTTTCCTCGTCCTCACGATTGCGCGTGCCGTCCGCTTCCAAGCGCTGCTTGTGCTTTTCACCCGTAACGGGATCCGTCCAGGCCGGCTGCAAAAAGGCGGAGGCGTCGTTGGTCCCCAGGTTAATCACCACGACATCTGCGCTCCATGCCTCAAAGTCGTTGCGCTCAAACGCACCCAGTGCGGCGTTTTTTTCGCCTTTTAGCACGCCGCAGACTTGCTCATAATAGTAGGGAATGGCGCAATGGGGATCGTTGTCCCAACTGGTCAGCGCGCCCCAACCGCTTTGCGATATCACGCGAAGATCCGCATGGAGCAGCTGCTTTAATCGGAAGGGATAGCCGCGCGCCGCGCAGAAGAGCAGAGAAATCCAATCGGTCTCCTCCTTTGCGCCGATGGCGCCCTCGCTGCTGGTGAGGCTGTCGCCAATGACCTCCAGCTTCAATTGCTTTTCATCTACCGGCAAAAATTCGCCGTCGGTGCGCAGGGCATGCACCAGCAGGCGGCAATCAGGATCCGTGGGCATGGCCTGAACATCGCGCAAAATTTCGATGTGATGGACACGGTCGGGGTTGAGCCCGCGAAGCAGCGGCACCCACGCGCGGCCCTTTTGCAACATCAGGCGCGCGACATGCGCCCCATTGAGGATCACGCTGACCCATTGCTCATAGGTTGAATAATCCGTTTCGAACTCGACCCAGATCTCCGATGCCTTAAGGTTCATCTCCAGGCCGCTGGCCGTCCAAAAAAGTGCGAGGGGTTGCCGGCTCGCCTTAGCGGTGCGGCCGCGCACAGCGACGTGGTGCGCTTGGCTGATCGCAATCGTTTTGATCATTTCGCTATCCTCCGCTTTGTTTTTCTCCTTTAGTGTAGCGCCGCGCGCGCCATCGCGCAAGAGCCTTTTTTAAAAAACGATCGCCACAAACTACCAGTGTACTCTGCCTTCTTCGGGATACAATAGTATCAGATCAAGCAAGGAGGTGAAACAAACATGATGAATCAGCAGAACAGCAACTCCAGCAAGGGCAACCGTATCTCCGTGCCCGAGGCGAAGGCCGCGCTCAACAACATGAAGTACGAAATCGCCAACGAGCTGGGCGTGAACCTCAAGCAGGGTTACAACGGTGATCTGTCTTCCCGTGAGGCTGGCTACATCGGCGGCTACATGGTTAAGAAGATGATTGAGGATTACGAGAAGCAGATGAGCGGCAAGTAATAACCGCTACAAGCGCAAATGGATGATGGAAATCATCACGAAGAAGACCCGATTGCAATTCAAGCAACCGAGTCTTTTTTGTTTTTCATGCAAGCGTGTCTGCCAAGCCCTACATGCAGCCGGCTTGCGCTAGAGTTTTTCGCACTCTCCTTACGATGGTTGAACCTCATCCGCGCCCAGCCCGAGCCTTTCCCCTCCGGTATCTTTTATCCATCGCCACCTTGCGCAGACTTCAACATTTTAACCGGCCGCCTGATAGTGCTGTGCCTGCGCGGTCCACATTGTATGGTAAAGTCCGCCGGCATCGTGTAGTGTCGGTTCATCCAGCACCACAAGCGACGCGTCCTTATATAGCGCACGCGCCAAAGCCAGCTTTTGCATCTCCCTGCCGGAAAGCTCTAGTGCGCCGGCATTGACCTGGCGTACCAGCAGCGTCTCCAACCCCTGCGGCAGCGAAACAGCCTTGGAATAAAGTCCGGCCCTTTAGACACTGCTCGACGCGCGCGTGGTCCGTACGCTCTCGCGTCTGCTGCGATACGTTGCAGTCAATGCTGTTTGACAACAGGTTGATATCCCGAAAACAGCTGTAAACATCGAAAAGAATGCATCGCGGTTGCAGGTGTCAGCCTCTGCTTGATCTACGTTGTTTTGCCGGCGCCGTCCGCATCAACGATGGCAATGCATTCCCCCGGCTTCGCCTCTATGTCAACATCCGTTAGCGTGGGTTACTGTGTGCCCGGCTAGGCTCATTTCGTGCCAATGCGTCATATCCCCCATCCGAGGTTTATCTTCACGTATCCGAAGAGGAAATGAATGTTGAATTTCATATTTTTAAAAAATCAGCGGATCGTAAAAAAAGGACCTCCCGGCGCGGCGTCGCACAGCGCAGGAGATCCTTTTTTCATTTTGTGGGAGTGCCAGCGCCTTTAGCGCTCTTTGGCGCGGGAAAGAATCTCGCGCAGGGAGTTCTCAATTTCGTCTGCGGTCGGAGGACAGCCGGGTTGGAAGACCATGGTTTTATCAAAATCCACATCCGAAATCTTGTGTCCGCGGCGCGCGTGATTGCGGCAATAACCGGCCTGGCAATCGCCGATGGCCAACAGCAAATCGTCAACGGCAGCCTTATTGTTCGCCCCGCGGAAGATGGTGCGGTTGGCGGCCAACACGCGAATCTCCTTGAGCTCCTCTTCGGTAAAGCGAGCCATGACAGCCTGCGTGGCGTCCATGCACTTGGTGCAGACGACGTCAAAATCCGACATGGCCTTCATATACGCCTCGGAATCGACCGGGCAGCCGGGAATCCAATGGCCCAGGGCGCGGTATTCCGGGCGGATGCAGTCTCCCAGCAGCAGCGTGCGCGGATTCACGGGCGAGGGCACATCCCACTTTCCGGGGCCGTAAACCACGTCCACCGTTGCCAGCAGGGAGGCGGGCACCGCGGAGAATCGGCTCATCGCGCCCTCGGCAGCGGCCCGGCACTTGGAGCAGGATTCAAGGTCGCACAGGCGCACTTTGCCCTGAGAGTCTCCCGTAATCTCTTCGGCAGGCGTCAAAAAGTGCACCTTTGCCTCCTCGATGGAGAGCCCATGCAGCTTGATGTAATCCAGATTGTCGTAGCCCAAACCCTCCATCGCCGCCCACTGTATGTAGCGGACGCGGGGGTTCTGGTCCATCACGCGCGCGGCCACGGCGTCAATGGCCACGGGGTCGTTTCCAACCATAATCAGATTTGCGGCAATGGGCTTCTTAAAATGCGTGCCGCCCGCGATGCCCTCTGCCCCGATCCTGCCATCGGCAAAGATCAGGTCGGCACGGCGCGCCTTCGCAATATCGACCAGGATCTCCTCCACCGCGTTGTTGCGGTGCGCATTGAGCTTGTCGTCATCGGGCACCAGGCCAAAGCTGTTCTTCATGGCCACGGTGATGCCCACGCTGACATGGTTTTTTAGCACGGGCAAAGAGATGAAGACGTCCGCCTCCATCACCGCCTTGGGCATGTGCACAATTTCGCGGTACAGCGGCCGATCTACGTGTACGTCCACAAACTCCGCTTTGTCCAAATCCAGAATCTCCACGCCCTGCCGCTTGCCCATGTCGATATAGCCGCAGTTGGTCAGGCTTTCAATGGAACGGGATTCGTTTCCCGAGCATTCGCCCACCAGGATGCGGCCGGGCTGCGCCTCTTTGACCAGTTCCACCACCGCCTCGGCAAAGAAGACGTCCGTCGTACCACCGGTGGAAGCCGGCATGCCCGCCGTCAGATTCGGCTTGATGAATACCGTATCGCCGGGATGGACATACTTGGAAATGCCCCCGATCGCGTCCACGCCTTCTCTTAGGGTAGCAAGAAGATCCTCCCCAGGCCGCAACAGACATACGTCGCTGAAAGGATGCACGTTGGTTCTCATAGCCCAGCCCCCTCGTTGATCTCTTTTTGCGCTATGTCGCGCGCTTCCAGCTTTTAGCATAGCAGAATATTTCCAAATGCGCAATGCGGAAATTGCCGCCTCTGGCGCGATTGTAGGCCCCGCCGGTTTCCAGCTCACACAATTAACTTTGAGTTTTCTGGAAAAAGTATTGCATTTCGGAGAGAATTGTTTTATGATACTCTTGGAGTTCTAGGAGAGAGCGTTTTCTCTCCCGAGATGTCGTTGTTACAGACATAAATCTAGCAAAAGGAGAAATAGCTATGGCAGAAATCGATCTGAGCAAGTACGGCATTACCGGAACGGTGGAAATCGTTCACAATCCCTCCTACGAGATGCTGTTCGCCGAAGAGACCCGCCCCGAGCTGGAAGGCTTTGAAAAGGGCCAGGTCAGCGAGCTGGGCGCTGTCAACGTCATGACGGGCGTGTACACCGGCCGCTCCCCCAAAGATAAGTTCATCGTCATGGACGAAACTTCTAAGGATACCGTTTGGTGGACGTCCGACGAATACAAGAACGACAACCATCCCGCCTCCCAGGAGACTTGGGATGCGGTCAAGAAGATTGCCCTTGAGGAGCTGTCCGGCAAGAAGCTGTACGTTGTGGACGCTTTCTGCGGCGCGAACAAGGACACCCGCATGGCCATCCGCTTCATCATGGAGGTCGCCTGGCAGGCGCACTTTGTCAAGAACATGTTCATCATCCCCTCTGAGGAGGAGCTGAAGAACTTTGAGCCCGATTTCGTCGTCTACAACGCCTCCAAGGCCAAGGTGGAGAACTACAAGGAGCTGGGCCTCAATTCCGAGACGGCCGTTGTCTTCAACCTCACCAGCCGCGAGCAGGTCATCATCAACACCTGGTACGGCGGCGAGATGAAGAAGGGCATGTTCTCCATGATGAACTACTACCTGCCGCTCAAGGGCATCGCTTCCATGCACT
>CAOKIU010000092.1 GCA_948468595.1 uncultured Christensenella sp. | reverse complement strand
CCCTCGGGAAGGGCGGATACGCGCTCCCCCGCCGTCGCCGCAGGGTGATCGATGGCCAGGATGGGCAGGCCGCAATGGTAGATTTCCGGCGCGATGTCAATGGCTGCGCCGTCCACCACGCGGTTTTCCCCGCCGCACAGCACAATGCCGCGCACGCCGGGAATGGCCTTGATCTCCTCCAAGGTCACATCATGCGGATAGATTTCACTGTATACGCCCAACGCGCGAACGGCGCGGGCCACCACGGTGTTTTCCGTGCTGCCCAGATCCAATACGAGGATCTTATCCTGCTGCATTTCTATTCCTCCTGAAAGCGCGGCCGGTAAAGCGCGCGCAAATTTGATGCCACTATTATACAGCAAAAAACGACGGCAGTCCATGAAAAATGCGGCCCCAAACGTTAAAGTTCCCTACAGCCAAGCCTAGGGAGGCCTCTTCGCGGCTTTTCGGCTTGGGTGCTTTTTGTAGACGAAAAAGCCCATCCCCAGCGGGATGGGCTTTACCAAATCAGCTCTTGGTCTTGGGGGTAAAGAGGACGCTGGCCAGATAACCAAAGGTCACCGCCGCGGCGATGCCGCCTGCTGTCGCCGACACGCCGCCAGTGAGCGCGCCCAGAATGCCCTTCTCCTGCACGGCCTCCTTTACGCCATTGGCCAGGGAGTAGCCAAAGCCCGTCAAGGGGACCGTCGCGCCCGCGCCCGCCCAGTCCACCAGGGGCTGATAAAGGCCAAGGGCGGTGAGAATCACGCCCGCGGTGACAAAGGCCACCAGGATGCGCGCCGAGGTCAAATTGGTAAAGAGAATGAGGAGCTGGCCGACCACACAGATCAGACCGCCGACGAGAAACACCTTTAAGTACATCATGCTATACTACCTCCAATGAGACGGCGTGCGCAACCGAGGGGATGCTCTCCCCCTGCTGGCTCATGGTGGGCGACATCAGCGCGCCGGTGGCCATGAACAACATCCGCTTGACCTCGCCGGAGAGCATCCTGCCATAGAGCCATCCATTGAGGCAGCAGGCCGAGCAGCCGCATCCGCTGCCGCCCGCATGGACATCCTGCGATTCGTCAAAAACCTCGCAGCCGCAGTCGATGTAGCGCTTGTCCAGGCAGATGCCCTCCTTCTCGCAGAGGATCTTCATCAGATCATAGCCCACGTGGCCCAGGTCTCCGGTTACGATCAGGTCGTAATCCGATACCTTGCGGCCCATGTCGCTCAAATGCGCCTTGAGCGTCATCATGGCCGCGGGCGCCATGGCCGCGCCCATGTTGTTGGCGTCGGTCTGTTTCAGGTCGTAGACGCTGCCCACGGTGGCCGCCTCCACGGCGATGGGATGTGTGGTGTCCTTGGTCAGCAGCGTGGCGCCCGCGCCCGTTACCGTCCACTGCGCGCTCGGCGTGCGCTGGCTGCCCAGCTCCAGCGGAAAGCGGTACTGTCGCTCCGCCGTGGAAAAGTGGGAACAGGTGGCGCAAACCGCGTTATGGGCAAAGCCGCCGTCGATGAGCATGGAGCCCAGCATGATGGACTCGGCCATGGTGGAACACGCGCCGTACAGGCCCAGAAACGGGATGCCCAGCGAGCGGGCCGTATAGCCGGCCGAGACGATCTGATTGAGCAAATCGCCGCCCAGGAACAGGTCCACGCTGTCGGCAAAGATCTTGGCCTTGGATAGCGCCATGTCCACCACATGCTCCAGCATCTTGGACTCGGCGCGCTCCCAGCTCTTCTCCCCCAGGGTGTCGTCCTCAAAGGTCTCGTCAAAGGTGGCGCCCAGCGGACCTGCGGCCTCCTTCTTGCCCGCCATGGAGGCCCAGGCCGTCACCCTGGGCTTGTCGGGCAGCACATAGCTCTGCTTTCCCCTCTTCTTATCCATCATTGTCAGCCTCCCATGATCATTTGAACGATAAAGTAGATGACGCCGTAGAGCACCGAGGCCGTGATGCCATAGACCAGCACCGGTCCCGCCACCACGAACATCTTGGCCCCAACGCCCAGCACAAAGCCCTCGCGCTTGAACTCCATGGCGGGGGATACGATGGAATTGGCAAAGCCTGTAATGGGCACAATAGAGCCCGCGCCCGCGAACTGCCCCAGCTTGTCATAGACGCCCAGGCCGGTAAACAGCGCGGAAAGAAAGATCAGCGCCATGGATGTAAAGGCGGAGACGCCCTTCTTATCCAGCATGAACACCTTCTCCCCCAGGTCGTTGAACGCCTGCCCCAGGCAGCAGATGAGTCCGCCAACGACAAAGGCCTTGACCAGCGACCAGGGAACCTCGCTCTTGGGCGATACCTGTTTGACCAGCGCGTCATACTCTTGCTGCGCCGGCGTTTTTTTCTGCTTCAATGTCCTCACCTTTCCTGCTTGTGTTTTCGATCCTGCTGACGAACACCGCGTCCCGCATCGTGGGGCGAAAACGCCCCCTTTGGCGCAGGTTTTGGATGATCCCCAGGGCCAGAAGAACTGCGGCCAAGATCAACAGCGCAAAGAGCAGCCCGCGTCGCTTTCCCATGCATCCTCTCCTCCTTGCCGTCTTAGTGTTTCCGGCGCTGGATTTTTGATGCAAAGCGCGGTAGAATAAAACAAGATTTGATGCAGGAGGAACGGCTTTGGACATCAAGAAACAGTTGGAGCTGGAATTTCGCCTAAGCTCCGCCATAATAGAAAACATCCTGTCCCTGGTTGACGCAGGCAACACCATCCCCTTTATCGCCCGCTACCGCAAGGAGAAGACGGGCGGCATGGACGACCAAGTGCTCCGGGAGCTTTGCGAGCGGCTGAGCGCACTGCGGGCGCTGGACAAGCGCAAGGGCGAGGTCAGCGCGCTGATCGATGCGCAGGGCAGTCTCACCGCGGACGTGAACGAGGCGCTTGCCGGCGCGCAGACGCTCGCCGAGGTTGAGGACATCTACCGACCCTTCCGGCCCAAGCGCAAGACGCGCGCCTCCGCCGCGCGGGAAAAGGGATTGGAACCGCTCGCAAGGCGGCTGATGGAGCAAAGGCTGGGGAATCCCGCGTTCCTGGCCCGCGATTATATAACGGAAGAAATGGATGCGGAGGCGGCCTTGCAGGGCGCGCGCGACATCCTGGCGGAAGAGATTTCCGACGACGCGGCCGCGCGCAAGGCCCTCCGCGAGGCCATGACGCGCGCGGCTATCCTGGTCACGGCGGCTGTAGACCCCAAGCGAGAATCGGTCTACGCCATGTATTATGGCCGGAAGGAGCCTTACGCGCGCGTCCCCTCGCACCGCGCGCTGGCCATCAACCGGGGCGAAAAGGAGGGCTTCCTCAAAGTCTCGCTGGAGACGGATCAAGAGGCGCTGCGCCGCATTCTGCACCGCAGGTTTGTCATTGCCAACAATCCTTGCGCACAGGAGGTGAGGGCGGCGTCAGACGACGCGCTGGACCGGCTGATCCTGCCATCGCTGGAACGGGAATTGCGCGCGCTGCTGACGGACCGCGCGCAGGAGGAGGCCATCTCGCTCTTTTCCGCCAACCTGCGCGCGCTGCTGATGCAGCCGCCCCTCCGGGGCAAGGTGGCCTTGGGCCTGGACCCCGCCTACCGCACGGGCTGCAAAATCGCCGTGGTGGATCAGACGGGCAAGGTGCTCGATACCACCGTGGTCTACCCCACGCCCCCGCAAAACAAGACGCAGGAGGCGGGGCGCGTGCTGACGGGCCTGATTCGCAGGCACGGCGTGCAGGTCATCGCCATCGGCAACGGCACGGCCTCGCGCGAATCGGAGGCGTTTATCCGCGACCTCATTGCGGAGCTGGGCGGGGAAATCGGGTACGTGATGGTGAGCGAGGCGGGGGCCTCGGTCTATTCGGCCAGCAAGCTGGCGGCGGAGGAGTTCCCGCAGTACGACGTCTCTTTGCGTTCGGCAGTCTCCATCGCAAGGCGCTTGCAGGACCCGCTGGCCGAGTTGGTCAAGATCGATCCCAAGGCCATCGGCGTGGGGCAGTACCAGCACGACATGCCGGCAAACCGCATGGATGAGGCGCTTTCGGGCGTGGTGGAGTCCTGTGTCAACGCCGTGGGCGTGGATCTGAACACCGCCTCCCACTCGCTGCTGGAGCACGTGGCGGGCATCAACGCCGCCGTGGCCCGCAATATCGTGGCCTTCCGCGAGGAAAACGGCGCGTTTCGCAACCGAAAGGCGCTGATGGACGTGCCCAAACTGGGCAAAAAGGCCTTCGAGCAATGCGCGGGATTTTTGCGCATCGCGGGCGGTGAAGAGGCGCTGGACGCCACCGGCATTCATCCGGAAAGCTATAAGGCGGCAAACGCGCTGCTCTTGGCCTTAGGTTGCACAAAGGAGGACGTGCACAACGGCGGCGTGCATGGCCTAAAAGACAAGGCGGAGGCGATCGGCCTTAAGACGCTATCCGACCTTTCGGGCGTGGGAGAAATGACGCTGCTGGACATCCTGGAGGATCTCCAGCGACCGGGGCGGGACATCCGCGACGATCTGCCCCATCCCGTGCTGCGCAGGGATGTGCGCACGATGGACGACCTAGTCGAGGGCATGGAGCTGACGGGCACGGTGCGCAACGTGGTGGATTTCGGCGCGTTTGTGGATATTGGCGTTCACGAGGACGGCCTTGTTCACGTCACGCAATTTCCCACCCGCGTGCGGCATCCCTCGCAGGCGGTGCGCATTGGGGATGTCGTCACCGTCTATGTGCTCTCTGTGGACAAGCAAAAAAAGCGCATCTCCCTGACGATGAAAAAACCCAAGAATGAATGAATCGCGCTGACTATACTTGGCTTTCTTGATACAAAAAGGGTCCGCGCCTGCTTCCAGGCGCGGACCCTTTCGCGGTCAACGGTTCAAAAACGCGGTCACTCCGCTGCCAAACGGCGGTAGCGCTCGATGATCTCCATGCACATGCGGCCGTTGTGGTAGGGGCAGGTGGGGCCGTTCTGCTTCTGGGCGGAGACGACCTTGCTGCCGTCCAACGAGAGCACGGCAAACCAGCCGCCCTTTTCGTGATCCACAAAGTGCTTGTCGGCAAACTCAAAGCACTTCAAAGAGGCGTCGAGGTACTTTTCGTCGCCGGTGACTTCCCAAGCGTTGAGGAAGCCCACCACAGCCTCGTTCTGCTCCCACCAGGAGAGGCGCTGGGAGGCGTGCCCGGTCACCGGGTCGTACTCGGAGAGCATGGCGCCATCCTCGCGGAAGCCCTGCTCGTAGCAGGCCCTGGCCATGTTCATGCAGGTGTCCTTGGCGTAGCGCATGGCCTCCGGCTCGCCCAGAACCTCCGCCGTCTCCATCATCAGCCAGCTTCCCTCGATGTCGTGACCAAAGGAGATCTCCTGGGTGGTGGGATTCCAGGCGCGGTCCTGGAAGTAGAAGAAGTGGTGAATATCGTGGTCCACAATCTTGTTGAGCATCACGTAGAGATGCTCGCGCACCTTGTTTTGCATGAACTTGCTCTTGTCCGTGCGCAGCAGGCAGGTGTAGGCCTCGATCATGTGCAGGTGGGTGTTCATGGTCTTTTGGTCGCTGGGCAGGCGGTTGACGCCGCGGGTCCAGGGGTCCACAGTCCAATCCTCCTTGCAGGACTCAAAGTAGCCCTTGTAGACCGGGTCGTAGACGTACTTTTCCAGGCTGGCCACCAGCTTTTGCGCGTATTCCAGCGCCTGCTGGGAGCCGGTTGCGCGCGCGTATTCGGAGAAGCCGTACACCGCAAAGGCGTTGCCATAAATGTAGCGATGGGTGTCCACAGGATTGCCGAATTCGTCCACTCGGGTGTGGCAGGCATTGTGCTCAGCGTCCCAGAAGTGCTCCACGAAGTAATCGTAAGCACGGTCGGCCATCGCCTTGTACTCCGGGTTGCCCAGCACCCGATAAGCGGAGGCGAAGGTCCAGATCAGGCGCGCGTTCAAGGTGATGAACTTGGTCGCGTGCGGCACGGGCACGTTGTCGTTGTCCACCTCGCCGTAGAAACCGCCGTTCTCCTTGTCCACCGCGTGGGTCATCCACCAGGGCAGGATGTTGTTTTGAAGCTCATTTAACGCCATGTCATAGAGCTTCTGGAGCTTTTCGTTCATGATCCGTCCCCCTTATAAGATTTATATCTGGATGAAAACCACCTATTCTCTTCTCCACCTCAAATGGAAAATCCTTCTTTTTTTCCAGTCAAAACCTCAAAAGGCTGGCGCGTGCGCACCGCGCGGATGAAGTCCTCCAAGCTCTCAACCGGCGCGGCAAAGCGCATCCCGCCTCTGCGCAGGTCATTGGCGTCGTGCCCGTCCGAGCCGCTGGTCATGGCTAGGCCGTATTTCCGCGCATATGCGCGCGCCTGCTCATTCCAGGCGATATCGGCGTTGCCGCAGTTATAAACCTCCACCGCGTCCACATAGGCGGGAAACAGGCGCGGCTCGCTCTTGAGATACTCCGCCCGGCGGAAGGGATGCGCATGGGCGACGAAAGCGCCCGCGGCGCGCACGTTTTCAAGATAGGTAGGGATATCCCATCCCTCCATCTCCGGATGGGCAAGGAGGTACTCCTTATCCAGGCCGTAGGTCAAAAATTCCGTGCCGTCATAGGCCCATTCCCAGCCAAAGAAGACGAACAGACCGATTCGATCCCCGGTGCGCTTGGCCTCCTCATAGCCCGAGCAAAACCGTTCGATGCGCTCGGCCCAGGGCAGGTTCCGCGGCACCGCCGTGTTGCCGCCGAAAAAGTGATCCGTCAAAATTATCGCGTCGTAACCCGCCTTCTTGTGCGCAAGGGCCATCTCCTCGCCCGTGGAGCGCGCGCAGGCGCTGCCCTGCGCAGTATGTAGATGGGTTTCCACCGTATAAAGCCGATCCAATCTCCCTCACCCTTTCTGCATGGTTTCTCCTCCACTATAGCGCAAAAGCCGCCCAAGCGCAATCACCGGCAAACCATTGTTCCACAATACGGTCCAATTTTCCATTTTTCGAAACGAAGGCGATTTTCGCTCGGAGATTTTGTGAAAGGCATTGCATAAACTTTACCTACATGATATGATGAAGTTGTTGGATGGCGCGGGAAGAGAAAAAGCCCGCGAATAAGACCGCTGAAGGGAGAATTTTCAACATGAAGTTCAACTGTAAGGAAGACATCATCCAGATTACGCCCCTTTGGAAGGGCGAGCGCTTGGAGGACGGCCGTCCCAAGGTTTCTGCAGACATTCTGCGCCGCCTGCGCAAGATCACGCTGGAAGAAGCTTGGGGTCCCCTGTGGATGAAGGGCTACAAGTATCAGTTCGAGGGTGAGTTCCGCACCACGCACCCCGGCACCACGCTGGTTGGCCGCGCTGTGACCGCTGTGATGGTCCCCATGCGTCCTGACCTGAACGAGTGCCTGCTCAAGTATGGCCATGAGGAAGAGGGCCGCAAGGGCTTCTTCAATCAGTGGGTCATCGACTCCCTGGTGGAGGACGACGTCGTGGTCGTGGATATGTTTGACAAGATCTTCCAGGGCACCTATGTCGGCGGCAACCTCTCCACCGCCATCAAGACCCGCACCAAGCGCGGCGGCGCCGTGATCTGGGGCGGCATCCGCGACATGGAGCAGATCGTCAAGATCGACGGCATCAACGTCTACTACCGTGGCATTGATCCCACCGGCATCGGCGATGTCACCATGACCGGCTTCAACGTTCCCACCCGCATCGGCAAGGCGACCTGCCTGCCCGGCGATATTGTTCTGGGAACCATCTCCGGCGTTATCTTCATCCCCGCGCATCTGGCTGAGGAAGTCGTTGTGGGCGCTGAGAAGTCCCATGTGCGCGATATCTTCGGTTTCCAGCGTCTGGCGGAGAAGGTTTACACCACCGCGCAGA
>CAOKIU010000091.1 GCA_948468595.1 uncultured Christensenella sp. | reverse complement strand
AAACTCTTTGCGCACCCGCTGCACCCCTATACGCGGGCGCTGCTCTCCGCCATTCCGCAGCCGGACCCCATTAAGGAACGGCACAAGCAATTGGAGATCTACGATCCCAAGATGCATCGATATGAACAGAACCCGCCCAGCTGGGTGGAGGTGGAACCAGGGCACTTTATCCTGGGCAACGAAGAAGAGCTCGAGGGCTATCGGAAAAAGCTCGGCATAGACTAGGCATGGGAGATTCTCAGGACGAAAAAGGGCGCGCGCGGGCGCGCCTTTTTTGCAGGGAGGCATAAGACATGAGAGCATTGACGTTTCCGCGCCCCTTGCGGCGCGGCAGCCGTGTGGCGCTGGTGGCGCCGTCCAGCCCGCTGCCCGAAGGGCGATTGGAGCCTGCGCTGGAGTCCGTCCGGAAAATGGGCTTGGAGCCCGTGGTCTTTCCCAGCGTGACCATGCGGCACGGCTATCTGGCCGGGGAGGACTGGGCGCGCGCGCAGGACCTCAACCGCGCCTTTGAAGACGAGAGCATTGAGGGCGTGCTTTGCGCGCGGGGCGGATGTGGCGCGCAAAGGCTGTACCCGCTGCTGGACTGGGAGACCATCCGGCGGCATCCCAAGGTCTTTGCGGGGTACAGCGACGCCACTTTTCTGCACATCGCCCTTAACAGATTCTGCGGCATGGGCACGTTCCACACACCCATGCCCTCCACGGAATGGTACGAGGGGTTGGACGAATATACCCTTTACTGGTTGGAGCGCGCCCTGTTTGGCGGGCCGTGGGGAGAGATGGAAAACTGCGCGGGCAGCGAGCGTGTCACGGTTGCGGGAGGCTGCGCAGAGGGCGTGCTCATGGGCGGAAATCTGTCGCTGGCGGCCTCCGCATGCGGCACGCCCTATGCGCTCAAGGCGGAGGGCGGCATTGTATTCCTGGAGGATGTGGACGAGCAGCCCTATCGCGTGGACGGCATGCTCCGGCAGCTCATCGCCTCCGGCGCGCTGGACGGATGCCGCGGCGTGGTGCTGGGGTATTTTACCGACTGCACGGCCAAGAACCCGGAGACCAGCCTGACGCTGCCGGAGGTTTTTGAGGAAGAGCTTGCGCCGCTGGGCGTGCCGGTTCTGGCGGGCGTCACCTGCGGGCACAGCAGGCCCACGCTGTCGCTGCCGCTGGGCGCGCGGGTGCTGCTGGATGCAGACCGGCGCAAGTTGCGCGTATTGGAGGGCTGAGCGGCGCGAGGGAAGCGTGCGCCGGCAAAGAAAAAGGCGAAAAAGAGGGGAGAAGCGGGATATGGACTGGAAGCAAGCGGCGATTCATGAAGCCGAGGCGGAGGGCGCGCGCACGTCGGTGCTGATGGTGGACATCGACAGCGGGGAGGAGATCCTCGACTATCAAGGCGGGCGGCGGGTGGTCTCCGCCTCCACCATCAAGGTGCCGATTATGCTGGCGGCGCTTAGCGCGGTGCAGAGAGGCGAAATGCGGTTGGAGACGGAGATCGGCGTTGAGCAAGAGGACATCCTCGACGATAGCGAGGTTTTTGAGGACGGCGCGCGGTCCATGTCGCTGGGAGAGCTCATCCGATGGATGATCATCGTCAGCGACAACACGGCCACAAACGCGCTGCTGCGCCATTTTACGATGGAGAGAATCAACGCCTACTGCCAGGCGGCGGGGCTGAAGGACACGCGGGTGGAGCGGCTGATGCTGGATTACGCCGCCATGGCCGCGGGCAAAAACAACTATACCAGCGCGCGGGATCAGTACGCGATGTTCAGCGGGCTGTACCAAGGAGCGGCGCTCGGCGAGGAACTGCGCGGCTTTGCGCTGGACGCGCTGCGGGACCAGCGATGCCAGGATGGTTTCCTGCGTCACATCGCCGGGCCGGTGCGCGTGGCGCACAAGACGGGAAGCCTGGATGGCATCGACCACGACAGCGGCGTGTTCGAGCTGGACGGCATGCGCTACTATTTGGGTGTGTTTGTCACCGATGCGCCCGACAATGCGTTTGGCAGGCGGCGAATTGGACGCATCGCCAAGATCATTTACGAGGCCAACCGGTAAGAAGGGGGAAAGAGCATGGAGGCAATGGTGTGCGCGGCGATTGCGCCGCTGATGATCGCCCCGCGCGCGGACTGCGAGCGGGCGGACGAGGCGCTCTACGGCATGCGGGTGGAGATTCTGGAAGAGGCGGGAGAATGGGTCAGGGTGCGGACGCACTATCGCTATGAGGGCTGGACCCAGCGCGCCAGCCTTGGCGAGGCTGACCCCGCCTTTGACAGCGCGAAAAAGCGCGTGATCCTCAAGCCCTTTGCGGATCTGATGGCGGAGCCCAAGGTGCAGTCCTACCCGCTGATCTCGCTTACGCGCGGGGCGGTGGTGGGCGACGGCGGCCAGGAGGCGGAGGGCGGCTGGGTAAGCGTGCGCCTTTGCGACGGCCGTACCGCCTGGACGCGCGGAACGTATGTGGGAGAATACATCGAGACGCATGATCTTGGGCGGGAGGAGGCGCTTAGGCGCGCGCTGGTGGACAGCGCCATGGCTTACCTGGGCACGCAGTACCGTTGGGGCGGCAAGACGCCGCTGGGCATCGACTGCTCCGGCCTGTGCTCGATGGCCTACCTGCTCAACGGCATCATCATCCACCGGGACGCGAGCATCAAGCCGGAGTTCTGCATGCATAAAATCGCGTATCGAGACATCAAAATGGGGGATCTGATGTTCTTTCCTGGGCATGTGGCCATGTACATCGAAAACGGGCGGTTTATCCACTCCACCTCGCACCCGGGGGACGAGGGCGTGGTGCTGGCCTCTCTCAACCCCGAGGACCCGGATTTCCGCGGGGATTTGCTGGAAAAAATGCGCGAATGCGGGAGTGTTTTTGGATGATCGATTTGATTTTGACCAATGGAAGGCTGCGGGCGCTGGACGGCGTGCTGCCGGCAACGGCCCTGGCCGTGGAGGATGGGCGCATCGCAGCCATGGGCGAAGATGAGCAGCTGCGCGCGTTGGCGGGTGAGCGCACACGGGTGATCGACCTGGGCGGGCGAACGGTATACGCGGGGTTTGGCGACAGCCATATGCATTTACTGCACTTTGGCGTGACGCTGAACGAGGCGGAGCTCAAGGATGCGCACTCCATGGAGGAAGCGATAGAACTGATTCGAGCGTTCATTCGCCGAAACGAGATCCCTGCCGGACGGACGGTGTACGCGCATGGCTGGAACCAGGACCTCTTCCCGGATAAGCACATCCCCACGGCGCGGGACCTGGACGCGGCCTCCGCCGAACATCCCATTGTGGCCTCGCGCATCTGCGGGCACTTGGCCACGGCCAACACCCTGGCGCTGAAAAAGTTTGGCATCACCGGGGAGCGGGCGGTTGCGGGCGGCGAGATCTATCTGGACGCGCACGGCGAGCCGACGGGCGTGGTGAGCGAAAACGCGGTGAGCCTTTTATACGCCGCGCAGGAGGACGTGAGCGTGCAGGAGGCGGCGGACATCCTGAAAAAGGCGAGCGCCTATGCCGCGTCCCGCGGGATCACCTGCGTGCATTCGGACGACCTGACCAGCATGGCCGGCTGCCGGCCGGAGACCGTCATCGCCGCCTACCGCGATTTGGCAAAGAGGGATGAGCTGATGGTGCGGGTGTATGAGCAGTGCATGCTGCCGGACGCCGAGGCCATCGAGCGATTTTTCCAGGATGGGTACGCGCCGGGGCAGCGGACGGGAGCCTTCGCCCTGGAAAGCCTCAAGATCATCGCGGATGGATCGCTGGGCGGCCGCACGGCGTATCTGCGCGCGCCCTACCGCGACGCGCCGGAGACGCGGGGCATGCTCTGCCACACGCCGGAGGAAATTCATGAGATGGTGTTGGCGGCGCACCGGCGCGGGATGCCCGTGGCGATTCACGCCATTGGGGACGCGGCAATGGAGATCTGTCTGGACGCAATTGCGCAGGCGCAGCGCGCAGCGCCGGAAAAACAGCTCCGGCACGGCATCGTGCACTGCCAGATCACGGACGCGGGGCTGCTGGATCGCTTTGCGGCGCTGGGGGTACAGGCCTACGTGCAGCCCGTATTCCTGGAATACGATGCGCATATGGTGGAGGACCGCGTGGGAGAAGCGCTGGCGGAGACCAGCTACAACTGGAAGGGATTGTTGCAGCGGGGCGTGAACGTATCCGGCGGGTCGGATTGCCCGGTGGAGGGGATGGACAGCTTAAAGAACATCTACTGCGCCATGGCGCGCGCGGACTTTGAGGGGTGGCCGGAGGGCGGGTGGAATCCCGCGCAGAAGCTCACCGCCCAGGAGGCGCTGCGGGTGTTCACCAGGAACGTGGCGGCTGCAAGCGGCGACGAGGGCCGCCGGGGGGATTTGAAGATCGGATATGACGCGGACCTAACCGTGCTAAACGAGGATTTCTTTGACGTTGACCTCGCCCGCGTACTGGAGATTGCGCCCTTTATGACGGTGATGGGCGGCAAAATCCGCTTTATGGCGCAGGCATAGGGCGGGCAGAATTGGCAAGGAGGCGGATTTAAGGAAAATCCGCCTGCGGGTGGACGCATAAAGTGTGAAGGCACGCGCATAGGCATGGAGCAAACACCTGATGAGGAGGAAGTGCCCTATGCGCAAGCTGCAACGCCCGGACCTTACGCGCGCGACCAAGTGGCTGGGCAAGCATGTGCAAACCATTACACAGGCTTGCCTGGTCCTATGCCTTGCCCTGATCTCCGTGGCCTACATCCGACTGTTCAACCCGACCGCCTTTGAAAGCGCCTTTTCCCCGGCGAGCAAGCCCCTGCCCGTGTACAATGTGGATACCCAGGAAAAAAAGGTAGCCATCTCCTTTGACGCGGCGTGGGGCGAGGAAAAGACCGACGAGATCCTCAAGATTCTCGAAGACCGCAACATTCACACCACCTTCTTTTTGGTGGGTTACTGGGTGGATAAGTACCCCGCGCGCGTCAAGCAGATCGCGGACGCGGGGCATGAGATCGGCAACCACTCCAACACCCATCCGCACATGAGCGAGCTTTCCAACGCGCAGATCACCGAGGAGCTAACCAAGCTCTCGGACAAGGTGGAGAAGGTGACGGGCACGCGGCCCACGCTATTCCGGCCGCCTTACGGCGATTACGACGACCAGGTAGTGGTGCAGGCGCGCAAGGACGGCTACGAGGTCGTCCAATGGAATGTGGACAGCCTGGACTGGAAAAACCTGGGCATTGACCACATGGTCAAACAGGTCACCAAGAACGTGCAGCCCGGGGACATCATCCTGTTCCACAACAACTCGCAATACATCACCCAGGCGCTGCCCACGATTCTCGACTACATCATCGGCCAGGGTTATGAGATCGTGCCGGTTTCCCAACTGGTGATTCAGGGCGATTACTGGATCGACCACACGGGCAAACAGTACGCCGGCACGGTGGAGGGCGCCAATGGATAACACGGCGCTGCTCTCCGGCCAGGTGCTCTCCATACCGGTCTTCTCCCACCGTATACACGGTGCGAACCTATATGAATGCGCCATTGGCGTCAAGCGGCTTTCCGGCGTGGTGGACCGCATCGTGCTGCTGCTGCCCGAGGCCTTCATCCCGCAGATGGTGGGACAGGTCACGGTGCGGGGCCAGCTGCGCGGCTACACGCGCCAGGACGAAGACAAGCGGCACTTGCTGCTTATGGTGCTGGTGCGCGCGGTGGATCAGGAGACGCCCGAGGATAACAACGTGATCCAATTGCGCGGCGAGCTGGTCAGGGAAGTCTACTACCGCAAAACGCCGCTGGGCAGGGAGATCGCGGACCTGATGCTCAAGGTGCCGCGGCTCTACAGCGGAGTGGATTACATTCCCTGCGTGGTGTGGGGCCGCTGCGCCAGGTTCTGCTCCCACTTAAATAAGGGGGTGCGGCTCTCCGTCACAGGGCGGATGCAGAGCCGCGAATACGTCAAACAGGTGGGGGAGGCGGAGGAAAAGCGCACAGCCTACGAGCTCTCCATCGGCAAACTGACGGTGCTGGACGAAAGCCATGACGAGCGGGCGGAGACATTGTAGAAAAAGGAAGGGGCGCCCCCCTTCCTTTTTAATCTGCGTACAGGACGGGAAGATGAATCCGTAAGAGACAAGTTACCACTAGGCGGCAGGGCGAAATTGTGGTATAATGAGAGAAATAAAAAATGGGGGTGTATGCGCTATGAAAATCATTCGCGCACAATACGGAAACGAGACCTTTTACGCTCAGCAGGAGGGGGACAAGCTCTATCCCCTCAACGGCCTGCCCTTTGAGGGCGCTCAGCGGGACGGGAGAGCCCTTTCCCTGAGCGACGTGCGGCTGCTGGCGCCCTGCCAGCCCAGCAAGATTGTGGCCGTGGGCCTAAACTACCTGGATCACATCAAGGAGATGAACGATCCCATGCCCGACGAGCCGGTGATCTTCCTCAAGCCGACCACCGCCATCATCGGCCCGGAGGAGAGCATCGTCAGCCCCAAGCGGAGCAGCCGCGTGGACTACGAGGCTGAGCTTGCGGTGGTTATCGGCAAGAAGTGCAAGAACATCGCCAAGGAAGAGGCGGATGAATACATTTTCGGTTACACGTGCCTAAACGACGTCAGCGCCAGGGACTTGCAGCCCATCGACGGCCAATGGGCCAGGGCCAAGGGCTTTGATACCTTCGCGCCCATGGGCCCGTGCATTGAAACGGAATTCGATCCCGACAACGCGGGGATTCAGTCGATCCTAAACGGCGAGATCAAGCAAAACGGCAACACCAATATGATGATGCGCGACGCCAGATACCTGGTCGCCTTCGTCTCCCAGGTGATGACGCTGCTGCCGGGGGATGTGATCTCTCTGGGCACGCCCGAGGGCGTGGGTCCGATGCTGCCGGGCGACACCATTGAGATTTGCGTGGAGGGCATCGGATGCCTGCGCAACACGGTCGTGGCCCAATAAGCACCGAGGAGGTCCCAAGATGTACCAATCCAAACTGGGCAATGAGGAGATCGATCATTTGTTTGAAGCCATCCTGACGTTGGAAACGCTGGAGGATTGCTATCGCTTTTTTGAGGATCTGTGCACCATTCATGAGCTGCAATCCCTGGCCCAGCGCATGGAGGTCGCGCGGCAGTTGGATGAAAAAAAGACCTACAGTCACATTGCCGAGGATACGGGCGCATCCACCGCCACCATCAGCCGCGTCAGCCGCTGCCTGATCTACGGCGCGGATGGATACCGCCGCGCGCTGGACCGCATCAAGGAAAAGAAGACGCGGGACGTGCCACAGGAGGAAAGGGAGTAAACATGATGAATGATCAGGAACTGCGCCGCGCCGCGCTGGAAAAAAAGTTCGAACGGCTCAACCCAGAACAGCGCGAGGCGGTGTTTCACATCGAAGGCCCGCTGCTGGTGCTGGCCGGGGCGGGCTCTGGCAAGACCTCGGTGCTGACGCAGCGCATCTCCTACATGATGCAGTTTGGGAACGCCTACCACAGCAAGGGGGAACCGCGCTATACCCAGGAAGAGCGCACGCACCTGGAAAAGTGCTTGGAGGTGGGCCTGGACCCCTTGGCGGAGTCGTTGTTGGCCGAGGAACCAGTGGACCCTTACCACATTTTGGCCATCACCTTTACCAACAAGGCAGCCCGGGAAATGCGCGAGCGCATCGAGCGGCTGGCAGACGACAAGGCGGGGAAGCTCTGGGTTTCCACCTTCCACGCCACCTGCTGCCGCATCCTGCGCCGCGATATTGAAAAGATTGGGTACAGCAACAACTTCACAATCTACGACGATGAGGATCAGATGTCCATCATCAAGGATGTCCTCAAGCAGCTGGATCTATCGGACAAGACCTATCCCCCCAGGGAGATCAAGGCCAAGATCGGGGACGCCAAGATGAACATGCTCTCCCCGGACGAGTACTTCGC
>CAOKIU010000090.1 GCA_948468595.1 uncultured Christensenella sp. | reverse complement strand
GCCGGAAGCAGAACTGATGGCTTTGCTCGACATACGATGCCTCCTCTACAGAATGCCTGTGCCGCTGATTTTCTTGCACACGGCGTTGACGCTGAGCAGCAGAACGCAGTTGGTCAGGCCCTTGAACAGGCCCACGGCGGTGCTGAAGCCGAAATTGGGCGTGCGCTGGAAGGTGATGCGGTAGATATAGGTGTCCAGAATATCGGCCACATCCAAAACCGTGGAGTTGTAAAGGTTCATGATCTGGTCAAAGCCCGCGTCCATCATGTGCCCCACGCGCAGGATCAGGGTGATGACCACGATGGGCAGGATGCCCGGCCAGGTGATGTGGCGGATCTTGTGCCAGCGGTTGGCGCCGTCGATGGTGGCCGCCTCGTAGAGCGCGGGATCAATGCCTGTGATGGCCGCGATGTACAGGATGCAGCTCCAGCCGGCCTCTTTCCAGGTGAGCGTGAAGATTAAAATGTAGCGAAACAAGCCCTTATTGGTCAAGTATTGATACTTTTCCAGGCCCAGCGCCGCGGCCAGGTTGTTGATCGCGCCGTTGTTGGCCAGGATGTTCATCATAATGCCCGCGACAATAACCCAGGAGAGGAAGTGCGGGAAGGTCAATATGGTCTGCACCGACTTTTTAAACCGCGCGGGCTTGACTTCGTTGAGCAGGATGGACAAAATCACCGGGAAGGGAAAGAACAGGAGCAGCTGCATGTAGGAGATGATCAGCGTGTTCTTCAGCGCCAGGAAAAACTCGCGGTCGCGGAAGAGCAGCTCGAAGTTCGCCCAGCCCACCCAGGGACTGGCGTTGATGCCGCCCACGATGTCGAACTCCTTGAAGGCGAGCTGGATTCCGTACATGGGCACGTACTTAAACAGCAGAAAATAGGCCATGCCAGGCAGGATAATCAGATAGCACCACCGCTTCATCCAAATGCGCTGCCAGAGCGATTTCTTCGCCCGCTTGCGCGCCTGGTAGGGCGTGCTCTCCTTGCGAATGACGTTGCTACTCATGCTTCCACCTCCGATTTATTGATTTTATCTTAGCGAAGGTCATTTTAATTTACAATTGATAAATCCCGGACATTTTTGTACAAATCCCGCCTTTACATAAAAACCTCTCATTTTAGGGAAAACCATCCTCTTTACCCGCGATAACGCGCGCAAATCCCCGTCGCGCATTGTAAAAACTATGCATCATAATGGTTAGCGGAGTATTTACAGACTTCCTAATTTGTGGTATCACTAAATAGACCCCTTTTCACCTTAAACACACATAAGGAGGTGTCGCGGCGTTGTATACGGTTTACCTCATCGACGATGAAAAGTGGGCGCTCTACGATGTCAAGCACACCTGCCCGTTTGCGGAGTGCGGCTTTTCCGTCGTGGGCGAGAACACCAACGCCTTGGCCGCGCTGGACGCGGTAACCCAACTCAAGCCGGACGTGGTGTTTGTCGATATCCGCATGCCCGCCCTGATGGGAATCGATTTGATCCACATGATTAAGCAGCGGTTGAAGGAGACGGTTTTTATCATCCTTAGCGGCTATGCGGAATTCGAATACGCCAAGGATGCGCTGCGCCTGGGGGTCTTTGACTACTGCTTAAAGCCCATGAGCGAGGATGGCGCGCGCGATCTACTGGGCCGGCTGCGCGAACACCTGGCCGCACGCAAAGCCGCGCCCGCCGACCTCGACGCCGAGGAGACCTTTTTGAGCGGGAGCGCGCAGTTTAACGCCCTATTGCAATACGTCAATGAGCACATCAACGACTCTCTGGTTCTGGGGGAGCTTGCGCAACAGTTCTTCCTCAACGTCAGCTACTGCGGCGAACTGTTCAAGACCGTCACCGGCGAAAACTTCACCCAGTACGTGCGCAGGCGGCGCATCAGCCAGGCGTGCGAGTTGCTGCGGCGCACGCAGCTGCCCATGTCGCAAATCGCCTCGCGCGTGGGGTATGCGGATCTCCCCTACTTTAGCCGCTTATTTACCGCAGCCATGGGCGTCTCCCCCACGAGATACCGCGCGCAGAACAGAGCGACGGGGGGTAAAAATTGAAGCGAATCAAGATGCAGCTGTTCGCCATTGAACTGTGCGCGTTGCTCCTGTTGGTGCTCATCAGCAGTTTCTTCTTCAATCGCCTGCTCTTGCTCTCGCAGGAAAAACAGGAGAGCTATCTGCGCAATTCGCTGACCCAGGCGGCGCAGGGCGTGGAGACGGTGCTGCACGACATTGAGGGCAGCATGAGCAACTACGCCTACAGCGACGCGGTGCAGGGCCTGCTACGCGCGCCCGCCAGGAGCTCGGAGATGCTGGGCTATTTCAGCGCGGCCAAGAGCGGCGCCAACACCATTGCCAGCATCAACAAGAATATCGAGGGCATCGCCTTGATCCCGCCGGAGGGCATGTACTATAGCTTTGGCCTGAAGGATCAATACCTCTACATCCGCTCCGCCCGAAACGCGCTGGGGCAGGTGCGCGCCGCCGCCTTTGACGGCGATCTGGACAACGCCCATGGCGATAGCTCCGCCTACTTTACCTATGTGCTGCCCGTCTATTCCGTGGCGCAGGGGCCGGGGCAAGTTCTGGGGGAATACCTGGGCGTGTGCGTCGCTTTCTGTAAAAAGCAGGCGCTGCTGGACGTGGTGGACGCTGCCCTGATGGAGGGGATGTCCATTGAGGTGCGCTCCGGCGCCAAGCGCGTGCTCCTTTCCCAATGGAAAGCGCCGGAGGGGGCGTCTACAACCGTCAACACCTATGCCTTCGATACCTCCTCCTGGTGGATGATTCAGCGCTTTACCGGCCCGCGCCGCAGCTCGCCCTATCCCATGATCCTGGGCGCCTCCATCCTCATCTCTTTGGGCGTGCTAATGATGCTCTCCTTCATCGTCCGCCGCAACTTCACGCTCCCCATCACGCGCATCAATCAGGAGCTGTTGCAGATCGCGCAGCATCCGCTGGAACAAAACGAGCTCACCGCCCGCTATCCCAACGAGCTCAACACCATTGCGCAATCCGTCAACACCCTTCTGTTTCAGTTGCGCGCGTCGCATCGGCAGCAGGTGGAGCAAAAAAACCACATGCTCCGGGTGCGCCTCTCCATGAACCAATTGCAGCTCTCCCTGCTGCAAAACCAAATCAATCCGCACTTTCTCTACAACACGCTGGCCTGCATTCGCGGCATCGCGCTCAGCCATGGCGTCCGCGTCATTGCCGATATCGTCACCAACATGGCCACGCTCTACCGCTACAGCATCAAGGGCGGCGCGTTTGTCCGGCTAAAGGACGAGGCGGATATCGTCCTGCGCTACCTCAACATCATGAATCTGCGCATGGACAACAAGTTCCAAATCCAGGTGGAGATTCCGGACGCGCTGATGGAGAGCTGGGTCTGCAAGATGATTTTGCAGCCGCTGGTGGAAAACGCGATCTTCCACGGCCTGGAATGCAAGGAGGAGGGCGGCCTGCTTCGCCTGTCCGCGGCGCACTTTCCCGGGGATTCGGCCTTTCTCCTGCACGTCTATGACAACGGAATAGGGATGGACGAGGGCACGGTGCGCAGGCTCAACGACCTGTTCAACCGCCCTGTAAGCGAGAAATCCGCGGGGAGCGAGGAGCTCAACGCCAAGGGCATGGGCCTGCTCAACGTGCATCGGAAGGTGCGCTTGATGCATGGCGACGCCTACGGCCTGCACGTTGAGAGCGCGCAGGGAAGTCATACCCGCGTCTCCATCCTTCTCCCCCTGCTGCCCAAACAGCCGCAGGGGCAGCGCCAGGAAAACTAAGGACCGGATGCTTGCGCATCCGGTCCTTAGCTTTCGCAAAACGGCCCGCCCTGGTCCCGACAAAGACGACCGGCTCGCCACTATTCCACTATTCCTAGCTAACGGACGCTTCCAGCGCCGTTATGCGCCGCGCCATGTTCCCGGCCCATTCCTCCAGCTTGGAAAAGACGCTCGTTGGGGCCTCCCGACCGCGCACCGTCAGCATGCCCGCGCCGGAACCCAGGGAATTCTCGCCCTCCAGCGCCAAAATGGCCGTGGGCGCGGTCGAAAGGGAGGCGGGCGCGGCCAGCCGGTAACAAAACGTCACGGGGGTTCCCGCGTCCTGCTGCGCCGCAAGGAACGCTGCAAGGTCCGCGGCGGTTGCGTGCGGCGTGCACAGGGTGAGCGCATCATCCTCGATGCGGAAACTGTTCAACGGCATATCGCCGGTTCCCGCGCAAGCGTAGTGGCTGCACAGCGCGCCCGGCTGCTCCGCGGCGGCGTACTCCAACGCCAGGGAATACCGATGATTCCCCTCTCCCGCCACCGACGCCTCGCTGGGCGCCAGGCTCTCCTCTCCCGTCAACTGCACCGCCGCCCACGTCTTTTCGCTCTGTCCCCCCGTCACATCCACCCTCCCGCCCACGATGGGCTCCGGCAGGGTCAGCGCATAGCTCGCCCCGCGCCACGCCTCATGGGCCGTGGCAGAGGAGCCAACCTCCAACTGCGGCGCGGCAAAGACGATCTTCGCCTGCTCCTGCATGTAGTCCTCGGTCTCGTAGTAGTCGCTCTCAATGCGCAGGCTCGTAACCGCCAGGAATTCCGGCGTTACAGTAAAGGTGTAGCTCAGCTGCCGCCAAGCCTTTGCCTCCTGCGGGGTAAAGCTCCAAGGCCGCTTGCCGGATATGCCCGCGATGGAGGGCGTCGTCCAGAATCCATACCGAACGTTCTGGATCGCCGTCCCCTCGGCGTGCGCCCAAATGCTGTAGGTCACCGTGTCCCCCGCTTTGATGCCCATGCGCTGCGCCACCTTGGAGAAGTTGATCTTGTACCCCTGCCAGGCCTTGTTTGTGTTCAGTGTGGAGCAGCCTTCAAACAGCGCTGTTCCGGACACGACGCCCACCAAAGAGGCCACTTCCTCGTTTTTTTCCAGCGTTTTCGTGCCCTTGAGGAGGTTTCGCCCACATTGCGCCACCTGTACGTTGTTCCGAGCGGAAATGGGGCGCACGTTGTCCGGCGCCGGCACTCCCGTGCCTCCCTGCGCGGGTTCCCAGCTCACTGTCACGTCCAGCGGATAGCCCGCCATCGGCGCGCATCGCACGGCGCCGCCCGCGACTGCAAGCGGCGGGCACAACCGGTCTATCAGGCCCTTGCTGCTCCAAGCGTCCCCGCCAATGCTGCCGTCATCCACGACCGCTTTCCCATCCAATTCGGTCTGCCAGCCGGAGAATGCCGCTGCGCGGTTGGCCTCCGCCAGCGCGCGAGCCGTCTCCGCCGTCTGTCGCGCTGCCTCTGCCGCCGCCGCGCCCTCTACCGTCTCCATCGCCTCTTCCACAACGGCCCGCGCCTGCTCCACGATCACCCGGTCCGCCCGCACGTCCTTAGCCGCCTGCAAGGTCTCCTCAATGGCGGTGGGATAAGCCTGCTCGATGAGCGGGCCGTCGTCCTGCACCCAGCGAACGCTCAGATAGAATTCCTCGCTCCGCCACACCGTCTCTCCGGCGGCCAGTATGGTCACATAGGCCGCGAATTTCCCCGCATATTGCGTATGCTTATTCGTGACCATCCATATTCCGCTCTCCGGCAGATCCACAATATCCGCATAGTCGCCAAGGCGCAGGTGCAGCGTCGCGGTTCCGCCCTCGTAGGTCGGCAGGAGGAACCGCACCTGCTCGGCCTTGTTGTCGTACTGGCTGCCGATGGCCATGGATTGCGGCACCGGACGCCGTCCGCAAAACTCAATGACTTTCAAAGTATCACCTCCAACACGGGTACTCTAAGCCATTTCCATGCGAACAGCGTACACCAATCCCGCCGCCGTGCCTTTTACCTGCAAAGGCTCAACCGCACGGCTTTTCCACGATGACTTCGCCCTTTGCCTCCGGAAGATCTAGAATGATTTCACCCACCTTCGGGACAAGGATGCGGCCCGAGAGCGGATTCTTAATGCTGACAACCGGCGTTGCGATGGTCGCCTCCACATCGGAGCGCTCAAAGCAAAGATCAGCATCGATCATTTCGCAATTGACGAGCTTGAGGCGCTTGCAATAGCAGAAGGGTTGCGTGCCGATGATCTTGCAGTTCTCCAAGGTGATATTCTCGCTGTACCAAGCCAAGTATTCGCCTTTTATCACGCTGTTTCGAATCACAACATCCTTGGCGTGCCAAAAAGCGTCCTTTGTATCCAACACGCAGTCGTCAAAAGCGGATTCTTCGATGTACTGAAAAGAGTATTTGCCCTTCAAGCGCACATTTTGAAACTGCAAGCGGCTGGACCTCATCATGAAGTACTCGCTCTCGGCTTTGCAGTCTTGCATATCAACGCCCTGTACCGACCAACCAAATTCCGGCGAAATGATGTCGCATCCGCGCATTCTGACCTCGCCGCATTCTCTCAACGCCTTAATCCCGTGGAGCTTGGTATCCGTAATGGCGACGTTGCGCGAGTACCATAGCGCCGCGCGGCAAAGTTCGGTCATCTGGCTGTCCGTGATTTTGAGCCCCTCGACGTGCCAAAAGGGATAGCGCAGGTTGAAATAGCATCCCTCCACGCACACCGCACGCCCCTCCTTTAAAGCGCTTTCGCCATCCGCCGGACCGTCGAAGCGACAGTTTTTCACAAGAATTCCGTTGGCGCCATATAGCGCTCTTTCCTCATCAAAGGTCTTGTTTTCCACCGTTTGCATCATCGCACGCTCCTCATAAATCTATGCTCTTCCTTTTTTTCAGGGTGTAGACGAGGTAATCCAGGCAATCAATCTGCTTCTGTTTCCGATGAAGGCCGTCCAGCAGGGCGCAGCGGTGCGCTGCCAGCCGCTTGAGTCCGGCCGCAATCCTTCCCTTGCGAAGGTCCTCCGTAAAGGCGCGGATGGTCTCCTCGTCGCATCCCGCATCCTGCAAGTTCTGAATGAGGGCTTCTTCGCCCTTGTTCCGGTCCACTCTATCGCCTCTTTCTACTCCCGCCGGGTTGGCGCGACGCCATCCATCCCATGCTCCCTCATCGCATTATAGAGCGCGCAACGTTCTATAGCAAATACTTATAAATTATATGTTCCCATAACGTTAAGGCATTTTAGATTCTCGTGCCTTGCCGCGCGGGTATCCATAGCAAACGATTATCCTTACGTATTGAAATTCCCCACCATATGCCCCACCGTCATGCCTTTTTCTTTACTACGGGGATCCATATCTCATACTGTGCGTTCTGTGGGTCTGGATTTAGGTAAACCTCAATATCAGGGGCATTGGCATACTCATATCCGGAGGTCGGAAGCCATTCTGCAATAATCCGCTGCTCCAACTCTTGTATCGACTGATTTGTACCCGTTCCAGAAAAGATCGCCCAAGTGGATGCCGGCACGGTGTACGTTTCAAACGCATCGCTTGTTTTTGTGCTGGAAACGGCAATAAAGTATTTCCATTGCTCTTCATCATTGCAGACGCTCACGCCTAACAGCCCCATTGGCGGCGTGTCCATCATGCCCGCCAATTTCTGTATTGTCCCATTTGCAGCCGCATTCTGCCACATCTTGGGCACAACCATAAAGTTATTTTCGATTTCCCTATCAAGCGGCGCGGATACGCCAATGATGCGGAAGGCTTCTTTTGTTTCGATTCGATAGTCCATTTCTGTCGCTCCTTTTACAGCAATTCTAAACACAATGGGGGAAAAAGATTTCACGGATACGCCCTCGTCTTTCACGGACGATGGAGCTATTCCATGAAAAGACTGGAATGCCCTGTTAAATGCGGTCGGGGAACGATAGCCGTATTTCTCTGCAACATCAATAATCCGTGCATCCCCACCCTGCAAGTCCACCGCCGCTAAAGACATCCGCCTTCTTCGGATATACTCTGCCAGCGTGATGCCCGCCATATAAGCGAACATCCTCTGATAGTGATAGGTGGAGCAGCAGGCAATCCGCGCAAGCTGCGCATAGTCAATTTCGCCGGTCAAATGCTCCTCAATATAAATCATGCTC
>CAOKIU010000089.1 GCA_948468595.1 uncultured Christensenella sp. | reverse complement strand
CGTTGGCGTTACGGGTTGTGGGGGGGGGGGTCTCCCGATACAGCGCGGGGGCATTTTTGGGCCGTACAGAGGGGCCGGCGCGCCCCGTCAACTCGGGTGGTATCGCGGAAGTAAAAACTCCGTCCCGATTGATCGGGGCGGAGTTTATTGATTTTAGGAGGGAATAACGCACATGTACGACAAGGTTTCCACCTCGCTTGACTTTGTGCAGCGAGAAAAGGAAGTGCTGGAGTTCTGGCGTGCGAACGGCATCGCCCAAAAGACGTTTGATCAACGGGAAGGCGCGGAGATCTTCACCTTCTTTGACGGCCCGCCCACGGCCAACGGCCGGCCGCACATCGGCCACGTCGAAACCCGCGCCATCAAGGACCTCATCCCGCGCTACAAGACCATGAAGGGCTATAAGGTCTTCCGCAAGGCGGGTTGGGACACCCACGGCCTGCCGGTGGAGCTGGAAGTGGAAAAGGAGCTGGGCATCAACGGCAAGCCGCAGATCGAGCAATACGGCATCGAGCCGTTCATCAGCAAGTGCAAGGAGTCGGTCTGGAAGTACAAGCAGGAATGGGAGCAGATGAGCGACCGCGTGGGCTTCTGGGCGGACATGGAGCATCCGTACGTCACCTATGACGATAACTACATCGAATCCGAGTGGTGGTCCCTCAAAAAAATCGCGGAAAAGGGACTGCTCTATAAGGGCCACAAGGTGGTGCCCTACTGCCCGCGCTGCGGCACGGCGCTCTCTTCGCACGAGGTGGCGCAGGGCTACAAGGACGTGACGGAAACCTCCGTCTACGTCAAATTCAAGGTCAAGGGCGAGGAGAACACCTACCTTTTGGCCTGGACGACCACGCCCTGGACCCTGCCTTCCAACGTGGCGCTGGTTGTCAACGCCCATGAGGACTACGTCTATGCCCAAAAAGACGGCGTGACCTATATCATGGCCCAGGCGCTCTGCGCGCAGGTGCTGGGCGAGGAGGCCGAGGTCCTCAAAACCGTCAAGGGCGAAACGCTCGTCGGCCTTGATTACGAGCCGCTCTATCCCTTTGCGGGGCAGACGAAGCAGCGCGGCTGGTATGTTGTGGCGGACGATTACGTGACGCTGACGGATGGCACCGGCATCGTGCACACCGCCCCTGCCTTTGGCGAGGACGACGCGCGCGTTGGCCGGGAGCACAACCTCCCCTTTGTGCAGATGGTCAACACCCAGGGCAAGTTTGTGGAGGAAGTCACGCCTTGGGCGGGGATGTTCGTCAAGGACGCCGATCCCCTGATCATCCAGGAGATGAAGGAGACGGGCAAGCTCTTTGCCGCCGTGCCCTACACCCACTCCTATCCCTTCTGCTGGCGCTGCGACACGCCGCTTTTGTACTACGCCAGGGCCTCCTGGTTCATCAAAATGACCGCTGTGCGCGACCAGCTCGTTGCCAACAACCGCAAGGTCAACTGGTTCCCCGATAACATCAAGGAAGGCCGCATGGGCAATTTCCTGGAAAACGTCATCGACTGGGGTCTGTCGCGCGAGCGCTATTGGGGCACGCCGCTGCCCGTATGGGTCTGCGACGACTGCGACCACATCCACGTCGTCGGCTCCAAGCAGGAGCTGCGCGAACTGGGCCAGAACGTGCCGGAAGAGCTCGAGCTGCACAAGCCCTATGTGGACCGCATCACCCTGCGATGCGAGAAGTGCGGCGGCGTGATGCACCGCGTGCCCGAGGTCATCGACTGCTGGTATGACAGCGGTTCCATGCCCTTTGCACAGTGGCACTATCCCTTTGAAAACAAGGAGCTCTTCGAGAAGAACTTCCCCGCGCAGTTCATCTCGGAGGCCGTGGATCAGACCCGCGGCTGGTTCTACACGCTGCTGGCCATCTCCACGCTGCTCTTTGACCGCAACCCCTTTGAAAACTGCGTGGTATTGGGCCTTGTGCAGGACAAAAACGGCATCAAGATGTCCAAACACATCGGCAACGTCATTTCTCCCTGGGAGGTGCTGGACGTACAAGGCGCGGACGCCGTGCGCTGGTACTTCTATGCCTCCGCCGCGCCGTGGCTGCCCTCCCGCTTCTCCAAGGAAGCGGTTGGCGAGTTGCAGCGCAAGTACATGGGCACGCTGTGGAACACCTATGCGTTCTTCGTGCTCTACGCCAACATCGATCAGTTCGATCCCAAGCAGTATGCCGGTCCCTACGCGCTCACGGTGATGGATCGCTGGGTGCTCTCCAAGCTCAACACGCTGGTCAAGACGGTGGAGGAGAACCTGGATGCCTACCGCATCACCGAGGCGGCCAGAGCCCTTTCCGATTTTACCGACGAGCTCTCCAATTGGTACGTGCGCCGCGGCCGCGACCGCTATTGGGGCAGCGAGATGACGCCGGATAAAATCGCCGCCTACCACACCCTCTACACCGTTCTTGTCACCATGGCAAAGCTCACGGCGCCCTTTACGCCCTTTATGGCGGAATCCATCTACCAGAACCTCGTGCGCAAGGTGGACGCCGAAGCGCCCGAGTCGGTGCATCTGTGCGCCTTCCCTGCGTGCGATCCCGCGCTGGTCGATCAGGACTTGGAAAAGGACATGGAGGTCGTGCTCAAGGCCGTGACCCTTGGCCGGGCCGCGCGCAACGCCGCCAACCTCAAGATCCGTCAGCCGCTCAAGGCAATGTACATCAAGTCCTCCGCGGCGCTTTCCGGGGAAATGGCCGCGCTGATCAAGGACGAGATGAACGTAAAGGCCGTGGAATTCGTCCGCGATGCCCGCGCCTTTACCACCTATCAAATCAAGCCGCAGATGCGCACGCTCGGCCCCCGCTATGGCAAGCTGCTGGGCAAAATCGGCCAGCATTTGGCGGCCGTGGATGGAAATCAGGTTGTGGACACGCTGGACTCCGGCGCTCATTACGACTTTGAGCTCGAAGGCACGCAGGTGTCCCTGGCCAGAGAAGATCTGCTCATCTCGCCCATGCAGAAGAGCGGCTATGTCGCCCAGAGCGAAGGGGAGTTCACCGTCGTGCTCGACGCCAACATCACCGAGGACTTAAAGCGCGAGGGCTTCCTGCGCGAGGTGATCTCCAAGGTGCAGACCATGCGCAAGGAGGCGGGCTTCGAGGTCACCGACCGCATCAAGGTCTACGTTTGGGGCAACGCCCTGATTGAGGCCGTCGTCACCGGCGGTGAAAAGACGCTCCGGGAAAGCGTGCTGGCAGAAGCGCTTGCAGTCGGCGCTCCCGCGCCGGAGGGCGCCCACGCCAAGGAATGGGACCTCAACAGCGAAAAGGCCAACCTGGCGGTGGAAAAGATCTGAGGATTGTCATCATCCGGGCGGACGCGAAGGCTTCGCGCCCGCCCTTCTTAAACGAAAGAAAGGGAGTTTTGCCATGTATATCGCGGACGGCTGGACGGACTACGAGGTACTGGATACCGGCGGCGGCGAAAAGCTGGAGCGGTGGGGGGATGTGATCCTGCGCCGCCCCGACCCGCAGGTGATCTGGCCGGCGCAGGACGCGGCGCTGTGGGACCGGGCGCACGCGCGCTACCATCGCAGCGCGCAGGGCGGCGGGGCCTGGGAGATGCTCTCGCCCGTGCCGGATCAGTGGACCGTGCGCTATGGCGCGCTGACCTTCCGCGTGCGCCCCACGGGGTTTAAGCACACCGGCCTTTTTCCCGAGCAGGCCGCCAACTGGGACTGGATGTCCGCGCTGATTCGGGGCGCGGGCCGGCCCGTGCGCGTGCTCAACCTCTTTGCCTATACCGGCGGGGCGACCGCCGCTTGCCTTGCCGCGGGCGCGGAGGTCTGCCATGTGGACGCGGCCAAGGGCATGGTCAGTTGGGCCAAGGAGAATGCACAGCTCTCCGGCCTCGCGCAGAAGCCCGCGCGCTTTATCGTGGATGACGCGCTCAAGTTCGTCCTGCGCGAACAGCGGCGCGGCCGGTGCTACGAGGGCATTCTCATGGACCCGCCCTCCTATGGCAGGGGGCCGGACGGGCAGGTGTGGAAGCTGGAAAACGAGGTCTACGGCCTGGTGGAGGAGTGCGCTAAGCTGTTGAGCCCCAACCCGCTCTTCTTCCTCATCAACGGCTACACCACGGGCTTGCAGCCCGCCGTGCTGCGCAACCTCTTGGAAAAGACGGTGGCGCTTCGCCACGGCGGCCGGGCAGAGGCGGACGAGCTGGGCCTGCCGGTGCGGCTGGGCAATGTCGTTCTGCCCTGCGGCGCTTCGGGCAGGTGGCAGGCGTGATGACCTATGACCAGGCAGCCGCGTGCGTGCTGTACGAGGACAATCACCTGCTGGTGGTGTGCAAGCCGGTCAACATGCCCGTACAGGCGGACGCCTCCGGAGACGAGGACCTGCTCACGGCGATGAAGCGCTACATCGGCCGCAAATACGATAAACCCGGCGAGGTGTACCTGGGCCTTGTGCACAGGCTGGACCGGCCTGTGGGCGGGGCGATGGTCTTTGCCCGCACGTCAAAGGCTGCCCAGCGCCTGACCGAGCAAGTCAAGTCGCGCCGAATGGGCCGCACTTACTGGGCGGTGGTGCGCGGCGACCCGCCCGAGAGCGGCACGCTGGTCCACAGCCTCCTAAAGGAGGATAAAACCAACACCACCCGCGCCGTTGCCGCCGGCACGCCCGGCGCCAAGGAAGCCATCCTGGACTATCACGTACTGGCTCGCGCGCAGGGGCTGTCCCTGTGCGAGATCCATTTGCGCACAGGGCGCTCGCATCAGATCCGCGTCCAATTCTCCACCGAAGGCTGGGCCCTGTGGGGAGACGCGCGCTACGGCGGCGGCAGGCCGGGCGAGCAAATCGCCCTGTGGGGGCGCTATCTGGAACTTGAACACCCCACCAAGAGGGAGCCCATGCGCTTTGACTGCCCGCCGCCGCGCGCGTACCCTTTCGACCTATTTTCCCGGGACATCCGCTGATTGCTATTCCTCGCCGCGCGCATTTTGTGCCGCACTTGATCCACCGGCCTTTTTAGGATAAAATAGGTGGGAATACATGACGGCCAATAGGGAGGGCGCACATGAACCTGATGAAAAAAACGGCTCTTGCCGTGTGGCTGGCAGCGGCGCTAATGTGCCTATGCGCCTGCCGCGCGGTGCGTCTGCCCGGCGGGGAAACCTTCATCATCACAAGGGAGCAAGGCGGCCGGAGCGTGCCGCCCGCCGCAACACAGGCCGCGCAAAGCGAGATGCCATCGACCCGGCCGCATGCGCAGGATGAGGACGCGCATTACTTCGTCGCACAGCAGGACGAGGCAGTGCGCAGTCTGTTTTGGCTGATCTACCGTGAGATTGAGAACTTTTCCACGCGCATCACGCTGCCAGAGGGCACGACGCGCGCGCAGGTAGACCTGGTGGACAGCCTTCTATACAACGACTGCCCGGAGCTCTTCTACCTGTCGCATCTATCCACCTATTACTATATGCAGAGCGCCCCGGACCTCATCACCGAGGTGAAGGTTGCTTACGACATGACGCGCGAGGAGTACGAAGAGGCCGCGCCCCGCATCGAGGCCATTGTATCGGACTGGGTGCGGCAAACGGCAGGGCTTTCCGATTACGAAAAGGAACTGTTCGTGCATGATGCCATCATTGCGCGCTGTACTTACGACAATTCCTCCGCGCATACCGGCTCCCTATACGGCACGCTGGTCCTAGGCCGCGCGCGGTGCCAGGGCTACGCCAACACGCTGAATTACGCGCTGCGCCGCATGGGCATTCCCAGCCTCTACCTTTATGGCGAGGCGGTCAATGAATCGGGTGCGGAGTCGCACGCCTGGAACGCAGTGAAGGTCTGCGGCGTTTGGACATTGGTGGACGCGACTTGGGACGACCCCATCGGGGAGAGGGATGCGCTATCGCACGCCTATTTCAATCTCAACGAAGAGATGATGAGCGCAAGCCACACGCTGGCGCCCGATTTCGCCCTGGGCGAAGTTCCTTCGTGCGAGAGCCTTTCGTGGAATTACTGCGTTCGCCAGGGGACCTTTGTAAAGACAGGTGAGGACGCGCAGGCGGCGGTGACGCAGCGCTTTAGCGCGGTATTGCGCGCGGGCGGCAACAACCTGACCATGCAGTTTGCTACGCGGGAACAGTGCCAAAGCGCGGTGGAGGCCCTCCAATCCATCCTTCAGGAGGCCGCGGACAAAACGGGCGTCTATCCCACCGGCACTTCCTACGGCGTGGACGCCAAAGCCAACTATTTGGAATTTATTTCGATCACATATGATTGAGGTGCATAAGCGATGGAAAGATTCGTGCTGCGCGGCGCGCAAGTTCTATACGGCGGCTCCTTTGGGGAGATGGACGTAGCGGTGGAAGGCGGCCGCATCGCGCAGGTTGGCCAGCGGCTGAACGGCGACGTTCTGCGTGTCGAGGGCTACCTGCTGCCGGGCTTGATTGACGAGCACATCCATGGAATTTGCGGAAGCGACGCCATGCAGGGCGCGCAGGCGGTGGAGGCGATGTCCCGCAGCCTCGTGCGCCATGGCGTGACCAGCTTCCTGCCCACGACCATGAACGCGGGCGTGGAGGAGACGCGGGCAGCCGTTGAGGGGGCAAAGGAGGTCATGCGCGCGGGCTCTCCGGGCGCCTTTGTGGCGGGCGTGCACATGGAAGGGCCCTTTCTCGGCGAAAAATACAGGGGCGCGCAGGATTCGCGGGCCAATCTGCCGCCCAGCATGGAGAACTTTGCGCGCCTTGCAGGCGGCGCGGCGGATGTTGTGCGCTTGATCACCGTCGCCCCGGAGCTGCCGGGCGCACAGGACTTCATCCGGGCCGCGACGCGACGGGGAATCGTCGTTTCCGCCGGGCATACGGACGCGACTTACGAGGAGATGGAGGCGGCCGTGGGTTGGGGCCTTGCGCAGGTGACGCACCTATTCAACGGCATGAACCCCCTCCACCACCGCGCTCCGGGGGTGCCGGGGGCGGCGCTAACGCTCTCCGGCCTTGCCACGCAGGTGATTGCGGACGGCGTGCATCTACACCCGGCGACGGTCCGCCTAGCGGTGCGCTCGGGCGCCAATATCCTGCTCATCACCGACAGCATGAGGGCCACCGGCCTTGAGGACGGCGTGTACGACCTGGGCGGCCAGACGGTCTATGTGTCGGGCGGCGTGGCGCGCTTGGCGGCCGGAAATTTGGCCGGTTCCACGCTGACTTTGGAGCGCGCGGTCAAAAACGCCATGCGGTTTGCGGAAATCCCTCTGGAGGAAGCGGCCGCCATGGCCTCCAGCCGCGTGGCCGCGTCGCTTGGGCTGAACGACCGCGGGGAGATCGCGCCCGGCCTGCGCGCGGATCTTTGCCTCCTTGGCCAGGATCTGGAGGTTGCAAAGACATTTGTCGGAGGGAAACTCCTGTTTGAAAGGTAACGACTGATCATGAGCATCGAATGGGCGCAGACCCTGCTTCAAAACATCGCACACATCGAGCCTTGGCGCGTTTCGGCGCTGTTCGCTCTCTTTGGGTTTGGACAAATTATCGTACCGCCCTTTCCGGGCGACATCCTTCTCTTCTTTGGCGGCGGACTGTGGCCCGGGGGATTCTTTGCGCAATTTTTGACCATACTACTGCCATATTGGTTGGGCACGACTGTTACGAGCCTGGGCGCTTATGAATTGGGCGCGCGGTTTGGCACGCGCATCTTTGGTTGGCGATGGGTGCGCCGTTTTTTCCCAGACCACGCGCAGCACGCTGTGACGCAATGGCTCAACGCCTCCGGGGCCGTCACCATCTTCGGCGCAAAGTTCGTCACCGGCATGAACGTCCCCATGCTCGTCATCAGCGGCGCCATGGGGTATGAGCGCAGAAAATGCTATCCGGTCATCATTTTGACCACGGTGGCGCACAACTGCCTATTCTATGGCCTGGGCACGCTGCTGGGCGACAATTGGATGGCCGTTGCCTCCTTCTTTGGAAGGTATCAAGCGGTGTTCGTCCTGCTCATCGCGGCGTTGATCGCTTTGGCGCTGTTCGTGCCCAAAATGCTGTCCCGCCTGGTTAGGCGCGCCGGCAGCAAGGAGGAGCGTTAACGCTTTTGCCTTTGTTTCTGACACTTGACAGAAACCCAAAGGGGTATATAATAGTAGTCGAAAAGCTGCGCTCGCTAAGGGCGCGATCAATAGGGGAGGTACTCAACAAATGAGTGAAAATTGCACGCATGACTGCGGGAATTGCACCGCGGATTGCGCGTCCCGGCAGCCGCAGGACATGCATGAGGCGCCGCACAAGCTGTCCAGCATCAAAAAGGTGATTGGCGTTGTGTCCGGCAAGGGCGGCGTGGGCAAGTCCATGATC
>CAOKIU010000088.1 GCA_948468595.1 uncultured Christensenella sp. | reverse complement strand
CACAAAGCCCACTTCCTTTTCAATGGGCAGCTCCTTGCGCTGCTGAACGGCCTTAGCCTCTTCAATCAGCGTGCGGTGCTGGGTGCGCATGTTCTCCACCTTGATGTTGTCCAATTCGCCCAGTCGGATGCAGTACCGCAGAATCCTACCCGGATCGTTGGAATGGCAGTGAACCTTAATCAGCTCCTGATCGCCGACCACCAACACGCAGTCGCCAAATTCCATCAGCTTGTCGCGCAGGTTGTCGACATCCTCCGCCGTCACGCCCTCTTTGATGTGGGTGATGAAGGTCTCCGTGCAGTAGCCGAACTCGATTTCCTCGCCGGTATCCATCGACGCGCCTTGTTCCAACTCCTTGGGCGGCTGGGCGGAGAGCGCCGTGAGCTTCTTGGCAAGATCGGTGGCGTTTTCCACCTCTTCGCCGTCCAGCGCCATCTTGTAGCCCAGATAAATCGCCATCAGGCCCGCGCCGCCGGAGTCCACCACGCCCGCTTGCTTGAGCACCGGAAGCATATCCGGCGTGCGGGCCAGCATCTCATTGCCCGAGGAAATCATGCCCTCCACAAAGCCGTAGAGGTTGTCATTCTTGGACGCATACGCCTGCGCGTTTTCGGAAACAGCGCGCGCGACGGTGAGGATGGTGCCCTCCCTGGGCTTCATCACCGCCTTATACGCCTTGTCCACGCCCAATTTCAAGGCCTCGGCAAAGATGCCCGCGTCAATGGACTCGTGGCCCTTGACCCCCTCGGCAAAACCGCGGAACAGCTGCGAGAGGATGACGCCGGAGTTGCCGCGCGCCCCTTTAAGCGCGCCTCGGGCGATGGCGGCGGAGACGGTGGTGGCATCGGCCGTATCCACGCCCGCCAGCTCCTTGACGGCGCTCATCATCGTCAGCGACATGTTGGTGCCCGTATCGCCGTCGGGCACGGGAAAAACGTTGAGTGCATCGATTGCGGCCTTGTTGTTCTCCAGCATAGCCGCGCCGTCAATGAGCATCTCCTTTAAAAGATGCCCGTCAATATTCGTAAGAAAGGTCAATCTGTTTACCTCCAGACGTACAACCATTGCGGTTGGTCTAAAACTTAAAGCTCTCGCGCCTTATTTGCGTGCGAAGCCATGAAATCAATTGACGCGGATGCCCTCCACCGTCACGTTGACCTTGTCAACCTTGGCGCCGACCATGCTCTCGACGCGGTACTTGACGGTTTCAATGACGTTCTTTGCCACCGCCGCGATGGATACGCCGTATTCCACGATGATGTAAAGGCTGATGGACACGCTCTCCTCCCCAAGGGCGACGCGCACGCCGCGCTTGAGGTTTTCCCTGCCCAGCAACTCAACCAAGCCATCGGTCGCGCGCTTGGAGGCCATCGCCACAATCCCGATGCACTCCACTGCCGCATAACCGGCCACGGTTGTAATGACATCCTCTAAGACCGAGATGGTGCCCAGTTCGTTTTTAATCTTGCACTCCGCTGCCATATTCGTCCCTCCTGTTCCTTACATACGAACGCATCAATCATATTTTTCTTTCTTATTATACCCCATTTGCATCTTCAATGCAAGGAGAGCGCCCGATTTGGTAATGACGAACCATTTCTTACGCCCTATAGACTACATACCCGCAAAAAATGTTTCAAAACGTCATTTTAGATTTCTGCCGGTCTTTTTGCGCGAAAAATCCAGGCGGTTGTTCATCTCTGTTCCGTTTATCATACGCCCGATGTTGCTGCGGTGTGCCCAGAAAACCAGGAGGAGAAGGACGATGGAGTAGACGATCTCATAGGGGTCCCCGCCGCAGAGGAAGGGATTGATCACGCCAAAGGCGAGCAAAGAGAGGAGCGAAAAGATGGAGACCACGCGCGTTAAGCCAATCCCCACGGCAGATATGGCCAGCAGGATCAGCGCCAGCACAGGATTGAGGACAAAGGCGGTGCCCAGCGACGTGGCCACGCCCTTGCCGCCCCGGAACTTGGAAAAGACGGGATAGGTATGCCCCACCACCACCGCGATGCCCGCCATGGCGGCGCCGGCATTGCCCAGCGTCCACAGACCGATCAGGGCGGCGATCACGCCCTTGAGCACGTCGCCGGCAAAGGTGATCAGCGACGCCCTGGCGCCCAGCACGCGGAACATGTTGGTCGTACCCGTGGAGCGAGAGCCCTGCTGGCGAATGTCCACGTTATTGGCCCGGGAGATGATGACCCCGGTTTGGATGCAGCCCAGGCAGTAAGACAAGAGGATGACGAAGATCCAGCGGAAAGCGGTCATGGCTGCGGCCCCTCCTTTTCCTTTCTCGTGCGCGTCCAGATGCGAATGGGCGTCCCTTCCAGCGGAAAGGTCTTTCTCAAGTGGTTTTCCAGGTATCGCTCGTAGGCAAAGTGCATCAAGTTCTTGTCATTGACAAAGAGAATGAAGGTCGGGGGTTTGATGGTCTGCTGGGTGGCGTAATAGATGCGCAGGCGGCGTCCGTTTTGCGAAGGCGGCGGGGTGACGGACATCGCGTCGTGCAGCGCGTCGTTGAGCACGCCCGTTGTGACGCGGTGGCTGGCGTTGGCGCTGACGCGGCGCACCTCTTCCAGGACGCGCACCACGCGCTGGCCGGTCTTGGCCGATATGAACAGCATGGGCGCGTAGTCCAGGAATTTAAGATCCGCGCGCACCTTCTGCGCGAACTTCTCCATCGTGCCGGTGGATTTTTCCAGCGCGTCCCATTTGTTGATGATCAGAACGCAGGCCTTGCCCTCCTCATGCACGTAACCGGCGATCTTGGAATCCTGCTCGGTCACGCCGTCCTGCGCGTCGATGAGCATGAGCGCAACATCGCATCTTCTGATTGCGGCAAGAGAGCGGATGACGCTGTACCGCTCCAAGGAAGCGTCCTCAATGCGGCTCCTCTTGCGAATGCCCGCGGTATCGATGATGACGAACTCGTCCTCGCCGTCTGTAAAGGGCGTATCGATGGCGTCGCGCGTGGTGCCCGCAATGTCGGAAACCATCACCCGCTCTTCCTTCAAAATCCGATTTACCAGCGACGACTTGCCCACGTTGGGCCGCCCCACAACGGCGATGCTGATGGGCCCGCCCTCCTCCGGCTCGCCGCTCAGGTCTGGCTCCGGCAGCAGCTTGCACATTTCCTCCAGAAGGTCGCCCAATCCCAAAAGATTGACCGAGGATATGGCGTAGGGCTCTCCCATGCCCAGGGCGTAGAACTCCGCCTTGTCCATCTCGCGCAAGGGGGTGTCGATCTTGTTGACCACCAGCATCACCGGCCGCTGGGTGCGGCGCAGCATATCCGCCACCTCGTAATCCGGCCCGGTCACGCCATCCTTACCATCGACAAAGAAGAGGATGAGGTCCGCCGTCTCCACGGCAATCTCCGCCTGCCTGCGCATCTGCTTGAGCAAGGGGTCGTCGGAATAAGGGTCGATGCCGCCGGTATCCACCAAGGTGAACTCGTAGTTCTGCCAAGAGGCGTCGGCATAGACGCGGTCGCGCGTCACGCCCGGCGTATCCTCTACGATGGAGACGCGCGCGCCCACCATCTTGTTAAAGAACGTCGATTTGCCAACGTTCGGCCGTCCCACAACGGCAATTATCGGTTTGGCCGCCATTTTCTATCCTCCAAATCCGTTCAGCAGCGCTTCCGCCAATGCCGAACCGTTATTCTCCACCACATGAAGGGGTATGCCAATGCGCGCTTGAACCTCCTCCAAGGTCATGTCGTCCAGGAACAGGTCCCCCTCGGCGCGAAGCATGCTCTCGGTGATGATCACCGCGCCGGCCTCAACGCCCGCAAGGTCGCGCACTAGGTCGCCGCCCGTGATCAGCCCCGTCACCGTCACCGCCCCGCCGAAAAACTCGCTCGCAACCGGGACAATGCGCAGGCTGAGGTTTTCAAACCGATAGGCGGAGATCATCTCGCGCAAGAGGGGCGCGGCTGACACGCCGCAGGCGATGACATAATCCTTCTTCTCCGCGCTCTCCTTGGCGCCCTCCATGGCCTCGTCAAACTCCGCCCGCAGCTGCGCAAAGAGCCCCACGCCGTTTTCAATCTGCGCAAAATCCTCGTAGGACGCCTCCTTGGGCAGCTTGCGCCCGGCAATGCAATAAAACTCGTCCGAGGCGTAGACAAAGCGCGTGCCCAATTCCTTATAGCACTTTTTTTGCCAGCGGGCGATCAGGCGCAGGACGTCGTCCGCCTCGCTCTGGGTAAAGGGCCTGAGCGGATAGAGCCCTTCCCGGTGTCCGGTCAGGCCCACGGGCACCACCGCCAGCGACTGCGCCGCCGGGTGCATGGCGGCAAGGTCGGCGATGGTCTTTTCCAGCACCGCCCCATCGTTGAGCTCCGGACAGAGCACCACCTGGCCGTGGAACTGAATCCCCGCAGCGGCGAGAGTTCGCAGCTGCTCCATGATGCGGTCCGCCGTGGGGTTGCGCATCAGCGCCTTTCGCACCTTGCCATCGGTGGCGTGGATGCTGATGTACAGGGGCGAGGCGTGGCGGCGCACGATGCGCTTGAGCTCCCTGTCGTCCACATTGGTCAGCGTCACAAAATTTCCCATCATCAGGCTCATGCGCCAGTCGTCGTCCTTGACGTAGAGCGAGGACCGGCAGCCCTTGGGCATCTGGTCGATGAAGCAAAACACGCAGTGGTTTTTGCACACGCGCGTGCGGAGCATGCTGTCCGCAAACTCTACGCCCAGCTCCTCCCATTCCTCCTTGTCGCAGGAGACCTCCTGTTCCTCGCCGTCCCTAAGGTAGGTCAGCGCCAGCTCATCCGTCGCGATGAGCGCTTGATAGTCGATGACGTCGACGACCTCTTCGCCGTTGATGCGCAAAAGCTCATCCCCCGGCTTCAGCCCCAGCTCCGCGCCCAGGCTCCCCTCCGGCACGCTTGCAATGATGTGTCCCATTCCGTCCTCCCGCACACAAAACTCCAGTAAATATTATCCATGAATTTGTGGAGAATGTCAATTATTTCTCCGTAAACAACGTCAAGGGGCATCTCCGCAAAAAAGGCGCAGACCCGAGCTTTCGCCTCCCGGGCCTGCGCCGCGCGCAACCGTTCTGATTATGACTTCGGCCGCTTGCCAAACAGCCCGCCGGTGACCTCGGAGGAAAACCGCTTGACGCGCTCGCCAAAGCCGCCAAACCCGCCGTTGGCAATGACGCCAAAGACGATAAAGCCCACCACCACAACGCCGACGATCCACGCAATCGCAACCCATACGCCGCTGCCGCCGCTCTCGCCGGTTGCGGTGCGCGCGCTCTGCTGGGTGACGGAGGGCGCCGCGCTGCTGCCCGGCGTGACCGCGCCGCTGGGCGCGGGCGCTGCGCTCTCCTCCTGTGCCTGCGCCTTCTTGGAATAGCCCGCGGGGCCGCCGAATACCGTCATGTTGATGACGTCCGCCATGTACTTGGTGGAGGCCAGCACCTGCTCCTTATCGCTTACGTGCGTGCCGAACTCCAACAGGACGGAATCGGGCATCAGCTCCTGGTTGTAGTTGCCCTTGCCGATGAAGATATCCTTCACCAGTCCCGGATAGGTCTCATCCGCCACGGACTTGAGCTGCATGGCGAACTGCTTATTTTCCTGGCTGTTGGGGTTGGAGCGCCCCACCAGCAGGCGCACCATGGTCATTTTCTCGCCGTCGACCGTGGTTTCGTACTGCGACGCATCGGGTATGCCGTCCCGATGAATATCGAAAATGGCCGCCGGCCCCTGCTTGACCAGGTCCGTCATGGCCGAGCGCGACCGGCGATAGGCGCCCGCGTCGTGCGGCAGGAACGTCCCGGTATCAAAGAGCACCTCAACGTCCTTGTCCTCCAGCCAGCTTTTGAGGGTGGCGGCCACGTCGTGTATTCCCGCCCACCCCGAATCAACGGAGGATGCGCCGTCCCCCGATTCGTAGGATTCATCCGAGTGGGTGCAGTACAGCCCCACGCGCTTGGCGTTTTGCGCCGTCCTGCGCACTTCGAAAAACGCTTGGGAAATGGCGGTTTCCTGGCCCATTTCCTGTACGACCGCCTCTTTCTTCTGCGGATCGACCTGGATGACCTTGTAAAGGCTGTTGTTCTGGGCAACGTATTCGTCGCCCTTGCTGACCACCGTTCCGATCTGGGTGAGCGTCTGGCCATCCTGCGTGATCAGGGTCCAAACCTCGCCCTCCTCCTCCGCGCGCACGGCGGGAAGGAGCAGCGCCAACATCAACGTCAAAGTTAGGAGCGCTGCGCGCATTCTCTTTCTCATTTTTCGCGCCCCTTTCCCTTGTTAACCAGCACCTGACGGCCGTCCACGATTTCCGCGTGGGACTCCGCCTTGCCGGTTACGCGCTCTATGATGGTGCCCACCAGCTCAGAGAGCATCACGGCAAGCAAGCCCGAGACGACGATGGCATCCATCGCGCCCGCACCGCCCAGATTGAGGTTGACGGGGATGCCGTTGATCCCATTGAGAATGGCCTGGGTGCAGTCGGCCAGCAGCACGCCCATCACGCCCGCAATAAAGGAGCAGATGCGGCTGCGCCCCAGCACATAGGCGATGACGCCCGCCACAATGCCGTAAAGGTAATTGATGTCAAAGGGCATCATCTCCGGTTCGTTGGGCATGTACATGCCCAGCAGCAGCACCGCCGCGCCCGTGAGCACCGAGGCGATGACCGCGCGCCAACGCTCTTTCGCCGTGCCCGCGCGCACAAACAGGTAGATGCAAAGCCCCAACGGCACCAGCGCGCCGCCGATGTTGACCCGCACATTCCCGCCCAGCGGGATGGAGGGAATGAGGCCGCCCACAAAGATCAAAGTGATAAAGAACAGCGCCTGCCGGTCGGTCAGCCGCATGCGGTCCAATACCCGCTGCCCCACGCCGAAAATCACCAGCACCGCCACAGCGAGAAGCAAAATTCTGCCTAGCGACATAAAAAAACCACCTTCCCAAATGCTATCTTCTATGCCATAGCATAACCAAAGGTGGTTTTTCGCAATCGTTGGGGCAGAACTTCCCATAATTCGCTCGCGCTTTGCGCCTTTCCCTATTGAGGGGATTGGAGGGACTCGGGACCCGTGGGCAGGTACACGCGCGCGACGCCGCCCAGGCGCTCGCCGTTTTCATCCTCCAAGCAGGGTTCCCCGCCCGAAAGCGCAAGGCGATAGCCCTGCGCATCCTTGGCCACGACCTCCACGCGCAGATCCTCGCCGGTGATGATGATGGTCTGCAAGCTCGTTGGATAGACGGAGACTTCCTCCAGCGCTTTGAGCACGGGCATGCCCTCCCCGTCCTGGTTCAGCTCAATGCGCGCCATCAGCGTCGTGCCCACCACGACCTCCACGCCGTCCTGCCGCTGGGTCATCCTGCGGTCCTGTATATAGGCGTATGCGCCCCAAACCACTACCAACACCACAAGGATGCACAGGGTGACCTTGTAGCGAAGATGGTTAATGGTGTGGCTTTGACGGCGCACGTGGCGCGCGGTGCGATGCATGCTGGTAAACTTTACGCGCTTGGGCAAGTTTAACACCCCCTCGGCCGGTCCTTTTTTCCTATTGTAGAATAAAATTCGGTTACATGCAACCGCAAAGGTTGTTGAGCCGTTGAATCTTGTGGTATACTAAATCTTAGCAAAGAGAACTTTGGGGGGACCTACATGAAAGCCATTTTGCTTGCCGCTGGCTATGCCACACGCCTGTATCCGCTGACGGAGAACTATCCCAAAGCCCTGCTCAGCGTGGGCGGCGTGCCGCTATTGGACCATATTGTGCGCCAACTGGACAAGCTGGACGAGGTGGACGAGATCCACGTCGTCTCCAATGAAAAATTCTATCCGCATTTTGCCGCCTGGGCCGCGGAAAAGAGGGACGCCCGGCTCCATGTGCATAACGACGGCACGCGCGATGACGCCACCAAGCGCGGCGCCATCGGCGATATTGCCTACGTGCTCGACCGCGCGGGGATTGACGACGATTGTTTGGTCGTCGCCGGGGACAACCTGCTGATGATCGACTACCGGGATTTTTATGCGGCCTATCTCGCCCACGGGCGCAAGACGCTGTTATTGGCCCAGAAAATGCAGGATCTTGACGTGCTGCGGCGCTTTGCCGTGGCCCAGCTCGACGACGACGGCCGCGTGATCCACCTTGTGGAAAAGCCGCAGGACCCGCCTTCGAACAACGGCGTGTTCGCGCTGTATCTCTATCCCGCTTCCGTCATGCGCCTGCTCAAGGATTATCTTGCCCAGGGCAACAGCCCTGATGCGCCCGGCAATTTCCCGGTCTGGCTCATCGAGCGCGAACCCGTCTATGCCTATGTGACGGACAAGCCCTGCTATGACATTGGAACGCACGAGTCCCTAAATCTGGTCCGCCGCCTCTATGGCGACT
>CAOKIU010000087.1 GCA_948468595.1 uncultured Christensenella sp. | reverse complement strand
ACCTCAACACTGCCAGTGTTGCGTACTACCAACTGTACTATAGCCCCGAACACGAAATATATCATACCACGGAAGCTTCGTTTCGTCAATCACTTATTTTGTAAAAAAATGGCGATGGCATTTGGAGAGGGGAGAATATGTTAAGAAGTGGCGCCCGCGCTTGAAATTTCGCCATGGGCATACTATAATGGGAACCGTAATGAAGGGGAAATCCCGTCGGAGTGCGCGTTTAGAGAGTCCGCGGCCTGGTGAAAGCGGGCGGCGCGCCGGCCTATCCGTCCCTGGAACACCCGCGCGAGGAGCGCGGCGGGCGTGCCCGATAGCGCACACAAAGCAGGGCGGGGCAGACCGCCAATGCGGGTGGTATCGCGGGCAATTGCGCTCGTCCCGATGGATGTCGGGGCGGGCTTTTTGTTATCCTGGAGTATTTTTATGTGGAGGAAGAGAACATGCTGGACATCAACCTGATTCGAAAGGACCCTCAATACGTCAAAGAACAGCTGAAAAAGCGCGAATACGACGTCGACTTTGCAGAGCTGCTGGCCTGGGATGCCCGCCGCAAGGAGATCATCGCCGCCAGCGAGGCCCTCAAGGCGGAGCGCAACCGCGCCAACAAGGACATTCCGCGCATCAAGAAGGAGGGCGGAGACCTCACCGCGCTGATGGCCAAGATGAAGGAAATGGGCGAGAGCGTCAAGAAAATGGACGAGGAGCAAAAGGCGCTGGAGGAGAAGATCGAAACCTTTGTCGCTGCCCTGCCCAACCTGCCCGCCGAGGACGTCGTGGCCGGCGGCAAGGAGAACAACCAGGTCATCAAGGTCTATGGCGAAAAGCCCGACTTTCCCTTTGAGCCCAAGAACCACGTTGATCTTTGCCAGGATCTGGGCCTGATCGATTACGAGCGCGGCGTCAAGCTGGGCGGCAACGGCTACTGGCTCTATACCGATATGGGCGCGCGCCTAGAATGGGCGCTGCTGAACTACTTCATCACCACCCACGTGCGCGACGGCTATACCTTCATGCTGCCGCCCCACATTCTCACCTATGCGTGCGGCTTTACGGCGGGGCAGTTCCCCAAGTTTGAGGAGGACGTCTACCGCGTGACCACGGGCGACGAGGCCTTCCACTTCCTGCTGCCCACGGCGGAAACCGCGCTGATCAACCTCTACCGCGGCGAAATTTTGGAGGAGAAGGACCTGCCCAAGCGCATGTTTGCCTACACCCCCTGCTACCGCAGCGAGGCGGGCACCTACCGCGCGTCCGAGCGCGGCATGATCCGCGGCCACCAGTTCAACAAGGTGGAGATGTTCGGCTACACGCGCCCGGAGGACAGCGACCAGATGCTCAAGGAGCTCATTGGCAAGGCGTGCGCCCTGGTCGAGGGCCTGGGCCTGCATTACCGCCTGAGCAAGCTGGCGGCGGGCGACTGCTCGGCGTCCATGGCCACCACTTATGACATTGAACTGTGGATTCCCAGCATGAATGAGTACAAGGAGTGCTCCTCGGTCTCCAATGCGCGCGATTACCAGGCGCGCCGCGGCAACATTCGTTTCCGCAGGGCAGAGAGCAAGAAGATCGAGTTCCTGCACACCCTCAACGGCTCGGGGCTTGCCACCTCGCGCCTCATCCCCGCCATTGTCGAACAGTTCCAGCAGGACGATGGCTCCGTTCTCGTGCCCGAGGTGCTGCGCCCCTTCCTGGGCGTGGATGTTCTTCGCCGCAAAAACTGATTTACACCCCCTGCATAACGCAAGGCCGGCGCGCTATCCGCGCGCCGGCCTTTTTTGCGGCCAAGCAGGGAAACGCATCGGCAGGCGATGCGTTGATCTGCGCGCCGCTATACGGACGCCATGGGGAGGGGTTATGGCTTGATCCACTTGGACATGCCCGGCCCGCTGTGTTCATGGGGATGCACGGCGTAACCGAGCTTTTGATAGAACGCCTCCTTGCCCTTTGCGCTGACGAGCTGCAAATACCCCTCCCATTCGGGCTTTAACTGGGCGCGGATGTAATCCTCCACGTGCGTTAAGAGCGCGCGCCCGATGCCATGTCCCTGATACTCCGGGTCCACCGCGAAGTCCTTTAGAAAAAAGGACATGGCGCCATCGCCGAGCAGACGGGCCATGGCGATGGTTTTGCCCTCGCATTGAACGGAAAATGTTGCGTAGCTATTGGCAAGGCAGGTTTCCACCCGATCGCTTGGCAGCTCCCCCCAACCGACGCTGGCAAAGAGCCGGATAAAATCCTCTGCTTGCAGTTGATGATCCAGAATCACATATTGCATAGGGTTATCTCCTCACTTGTTGAAAATGCAGTTCCCACGCAGACCCCGATCCACATTTGCATTATAGGATCATTTCCCTCCTTAAACAAGGGGGAACGCAAAGAAAATCCCCCGGATATTCCGGGGGATAGAGGGGGTTATGCAATGTGAACTTTGATAAAGGTGAACATCGGAACGCCGTATTGCAAGGAATACCGGTAGATGCCAAGGACGAACAGCGCCCCCGATGCCAGCAACAGCGCCGAGGCGGCGGCAAAGTGCCGCGCGCGCGGGCGCTCGCCGTACAGTCCCGTGCAATAGGCGGCGCAGAAGCCGCCGATGAGTCCGCCGATGTGGCCGAAGTTGTCCACGCCCGTGTTCATAAAGCCGTTGGCCAGGTTCAGGCCGATGAAGACGAGCACCTGCATGCCAAAGACCTGATCGAACACCTGCTTATGCCGCGTGCGGAAGTAGAGCAGCGCGCCAAACATGCCAAAGATCGCTCCCGACGCGCCCACCGACATGCCGGGCGAACAGACGTAGGACAAAAGCGAGCCGAAAACGCCCGAAAAGAGATAGACGATGAGGTATCGTGTCCGGCCCAGCAGCACCTCGATGTGCGGCCCCCAGAAGTACAGGCCGATGAGGTTGGAGAGGATGTGCATAAAGTTCGCGTGCAGAAAGCACGCCGTCAACAGCCGCCAATACTCCCCGCAGGTGATGAGCACATTGTGCTTGGCGCCCATGCGCAGCAGCATTTCCCCGTGCGGCATGCCCAACAGCTCAAGCAGCTGCTCCACAAGGAACAGCGCCACATTGACGCCGATGAGCGCGTAGGTCACGTAGGGACGCCGGCGGTTGATGTAGATGCGCGACTCCATGCGCTACGCCCCCTTGTGCGCGATGACAAAGCACTCGATGCGGCGCAGCGCCTCGATGATCTTTTCGGTGGAGGTGGCGTAGGAACAGCGGATGAACCCCTCCCCGCTGGCGCCAAAGGCCGTGCCGGGGACGGCGGCCACCTTTTGCTCCCGCAGCAGGCCCTCGCAGAAGGCGTCGCTGGTCATGCCGGTGGACGCGATGCAGGGGAAGACGTAAAACGCCCCCAGCGGTTCGAAGCAGTCCAGCCCCATCCTGCCAAACCCATCCAGCATGATGCGGCGGCGGCGATCATAGGTATCGCGCATCGCCTTGACGGAGGCGTAGCCGTTCTCCCGGCCGGACCGGAGCGCCTCCAGCGCCGCGGCCTGTCCCTGCACCGGGGCGCAGAGCATGGTGAACTGATGGATCTTGCACATCAGCTTGGCCACCGGCGCCGGGGCGCAGGCAAAGCCCATGCGCCAACCCGTCATGGCAAAGGACTTGGAGAAGCCGTTCAGCGTGATGGTGCGCTCAAACATGCCCTCGATGGCGGCGAAGGAGACGTGGCGGCGGTCCCCATAGGTCAGCTCCGCGTAGATCTCGTCGGAGATGACCATGATGTTCGTCCCGCGCAGCACATCCGCAAGCCGCTCCAGGTCCTGCCGCTCCATGATGCCGCCGGTGGGGTTGTTGGGGTAGGGCAGGATGATCGCCTTGGTGCGCGGGGTGATGGCCGCCAGCACCTGCTCGGGCGTGAGGCGGAAGCCGTTTTCAGCGCGGCAGGGCACGCCCACGGCCACGCCGCCCGCCAGCCGCACGCAGGGCATGTAGGAGACATAGGAGGGCTCCGGCACCAGCACCTCGTCCCCGGGCTCCACCAGCGCGCGCAGCGCAAGGTCAATGCCCTCGGACGCGCCCACCGTTACGATGATCTCATCCTTGGGATTGTAGGCAAGGCCGTAGCGGGCGTCCATATAGCGGGAGATCTCCTCCCGCAGCTCCGGCGTGCCCCAGTTCGAGGTATAGTGCGTCTGCCCCTGCTCGATGGAGTAGATCGCCGATTCGCAGATGTTCCATGGCGTGACGAAGTCCGGCTCGCCCACGCCTAAGGAGATCGCGTCCTTCATGGTGCTGACGATGTCAAAGAACTTGCGGATGCCGCTGGGCGGGATCTGTGTCACCGTCCGGTTTACAATGCCTTCGTAATTCACGGGGACACCGCCAGTCTGGAATCCTTGCGCTCTTCTTCGAGAATCACGCCGTCCACCTTGTATTTTTTCAGCACAAAATGCGTGGCCGTGGACAGCACGCTGTCGATGGTGGCCAGCTTTTGGGCCACAAAGTTGGCCAGCGTGCGCAGACTATCGGCCTGCACCTCCAGCATCAAATCGTAGGCGCCGCTCATCAGGTACACCTCCGTCACCTCGTCAAAGCGGTAGATGCGCGCGGCGATGGCGTCAAAGCCCATATCGCGCTGGGGCGTGACCTTGACCTCGATGACGGCTTTGACCTTTTCAATGGGGGTCTTGTCCCAATTGACCAGCGCGGGATACCCCACGATGACCTTTTCCCGTTCCAGTTTTCCGATGGCGGCCCGCACCGCTTCCTCTTCCATGCCCAGCATCACCGCAGCCGTCTCCGGCGTGACGCGCGCGTCTTCGTAAAGCAGCTCCAGGACTTTCATTTCGTCCGCAGATAGCGCCATGTCATTCCCTCCCTGCATATGAATTTGGGTATAAGTGTATCATTTGCCTTGGATTCCGTCAATGCGTCCGCGGCCCTGTTTTTCCCGCGTTTTTCCTCGCCCGCGGCCGGGCCTGTCCGCTTCTTGCGCAGGCCGTAAGCCTAAAACGGGGTCAGGAGCGGCCCCAGGAGCCGGTAAGGTCGCAGCCCTCAAACTCCAGCAGCGCGCGCTTGAGCTCGAGATGGCCGTTGAAGTACCCGCCCGGTCCGTGTTGGGCCAGCACTCGATGGCAGGGAATGAGAATGGCCAGGGGATTGCGCCGGTTGGCTTGTCCCACGGCCTGGTAGCCGGTGGTGCCCACCAGGTGCGCCTCCTGCGCGTAGGTGATGGTCGTGCCGTAGGGCGCGGCGGCCAGCACCGCAAGCCAGCAGCGCTTTTGGAACCCCGTCCCCACCAGGTCCAGCGGGCAGGAAAAGGCGCGCAGCTTGCCGTCAAAGTAAGCGGCGATTTCCGACGCGCACTCGGGCGTGCCGGGAACGCGGGTCAGCTCTTTGCGCACCTCGCGCGCGAATTGGCGCGCGCCATCGTCCAAATCGACGTGGCGCACGCCGCGCGCCGTCTCCACAATGGTCAGGGGAGACAGCCAGGTATCCATAGTCAGAACCTTGCATTCCATGTTTTGTCTGCCTTTCATTTGTATAAGGATAAGCATGAAGAAGCGGAAAGGGGGAAAGCTGCTAGCGACATGGCCTGGGCAGCTCCGGATAGAGCGGTTTGTTGAAAAAGGGCGCGCAATCGGGCGCACAGCAAGACGGCGCGCACAGCACGGGAAGCTGCACCGGCGACAGGCACGCGGCGTAGATCGTAACCGTGATGTCGTAGACGACGCACAGGCAGCCATCCTGCAACTGCACGTCGCAGACGCAGACCTCGGCCTGCGCTACGAATTGCAGCGGCGTGCAGCACGAGCAGCGCAGCAGCGCCTGAACCTGCATGGACACGCTGCCGGTCACGCTTAAGCACTCGCATTCGCGCATCAGGTGCAGGCAAAGCGGAAGACAAAGCGTAGCGTCCAGGCAGCACCCGCACCCGCCGCGCGCGGGCGTGAGGCACACGTCCTGTAGCGTGGGCGCCCCGCAAAGATGGCCGTTTTCAAACTGGAAGCAGTGGGGCGTGGGGCAGGAGGTGGACAGGATCGAGCACTGCCGGCGGCAACGCAGGCGAATGGTATCGGTCACGCGCAGCAGCAAATACGTATTCAGCCCTTGAGCGGGCGGATTCATCATATGAGATTCCTCCTTTCTCATTATACAGTATGCCGGCCGCCAGAAAAAGTGAGAAGGTCATTTAGACGCAATTTCTTATTGCAATTTATGTTAAAAATGTGTACCATGGAAGAAGGAAAATGTTGGATCGGAGGGTTACCATGGCCATACATCAGTTTTCGGACCGGGAGGCGCTGCGCATCGCCGCGCAGATCGAGCGCAAGGGCGAGCGGTTCTACCGCATGGCCCAGGGCGTTGCCAAGGAAGGGCCTGCTTATAATCTAATGGAAATGCTGCGCCAGCAAGAGGAGGCGCATGCCCAGCGCTTTGAAGCGATGCTCGAGCGCCTATGCGCCCAGGACGAGGAGGACGAAGAGGGCTACGACATGGAGGCCAACGCCTTTCTGTCCGCCATTGCCTCCGAGGTGGTATTTCCCGGCGGCGTGCTCGCCTCGCTGATGAATCGCCAGCTGGAAACCGTGCGCGACGTGCTTATGCATGCAATTGGTTCGGAAAAGGACAGCATTCTCTTCTATATGGAAATGCTCATGGAGACCAAGGACGCATCCTTTGCGTCGGTTTTCCGCGAGATCATCAACGAGGAGAAGCGGCACCTTTGCGATTTGCAGCGCCTGCTGGAGAAGACAAAGTAGCTTAAAGTGAGAAAAATGGAGGAAAGGTTCCCATGAATGCACGTCAGATGTACCAAAGTTGGCTCAGGGATTTTGCGGACGATGAAGCGTTGGTTGCGGAGCTTTCCGCCATCGCCGGCGATGAAAAGGAGATCGAGGACCGCTTTTACCGCGGTTTGGAGTTCGGCACCGCGGGCATGCGCGGCGTCATCGGCTACGGCACAAACCGCATGAACGTCATTAACGTTCGGCGCGCCACGCAGGGCCTTGCCGACTTTATCGCCCAGGTGGAGGGCGGTCCCGCGCGCGGCGTGGCCATCGCCTACGATTCCCGCCGCTTTTCGCCGGAATTTGCCATGGAGGCGGCCAAGGTGCTCTGCGCCAACGGCGTAAAGGTCTATTTGTATGAGAGCCTTCGCCCTGTGCCCGTGCTCTCCTTTACCGTAAGGGAGCTGGGCTGCATCGCCGGCATCGTCATCACCGCCTCCCACAACCCCAAGATCTACAATGGCTACAAGGTCTACTGGGAGGACGGCGGACAGCTCCCGCCCGATCGCGCGGAGCAGGTGCTCTCCTTTATCAACCGCCTGGGCTATGCGGACGCCAAGGTGATGTGCAACCAAGAGGCCAAGGAGGCGGGCCTTTTGACCATGATCGGCAAGGAGATGGACGATCGCTACATCGCCCGCGTGCGCAGCCTCTGCGTGCAGCCGGAGCTTTGCCGTGAGATGGGCGGCACCCTGCGCATCGTCTATTCGCCCCTCAACGGCTCCGGCAACGTGCCCGTTCGCCGGATTTTAAAGGAAGTCGGCTTTGAAAACGTTCTGGTCGTCCCCGAGCAGGAGATGCCCGACCCTGATTTTACCACCGTAGGCGCGGCGCCCAATCCGGAGAACTACTCCGCCTTTGACCTGGCAAGGGAGATGGCCGTTAGGGAAAATGCCGACGTCATCTTCGCCACCGACCCGGACTGCGACCGCTTGGGCTGCTTGGTGCGCGCGGGGGACGGCAGCTTCATCGTGCTGACGGGCAATCAGATCGGCTGCCTGTTGGAGCACTATGTCCTCTCCGGCCGCAAGGCCGCAGGGTCCCTGCCGGAAAACGGCGCGGTGGTCAAGTCCATCGTCTCTACCGACATGGCGAAAGCCATCGCCGCTTCCTTCGGCGTGGAAACCTTCAACGTCCTGACGGGCTTTAAGTTTATTGCCGAGAAGATTCAGCAGTTTGAGGATACCGGCTCGCACGAGTTCCTATTTGGCTTTGAGGAGAGCTATGGGTTCCTGGCGGGCACCTTTGTGCGCGATAAGGACGCGGTCATTGCCTCCATGCTGCTGGCGGAGGCGGCGGCTTGGTACAAGAAGCGCGGCATGACGCTCTATGAGGGCCTGATGGCGCTCTATGACGCCTACGGCTGTTACAGCGAAAAAGTGACCTCCATTACCCTGGAGGGCAAGGACGGCTTGGAGAAGATGGCGACGCTCATGCGCGGCCTGCGCGCGCACACGCCCGCGCAGTTTGCCGGCGTACCGGTCAAGGCGATTTTGGATTATCAGGAGGGGACGCGCACCGAAAACGGCGTGTCCACACCGCTGGATTTCCCCGCCTCCAACGTGCTCTTCTATGAACTGGAGGGCGACGCCTGGGTCTGCATTCGCCCCTCCGGCACGGAACCCAAGGTCAAAGTGTACGTCAACGCCGTCGCAGGGGACAAGGAGTCGTCTTCTCGTCTGACGCAGGAGCTGTTGGATGCGGCTGTAAAAATCATGAACGATAACATGTAACCGATGTCGAGAATCGGCATGCGTTGTCGAATGTTTTTCGAGGAGTTTTTCAAACAGTT
>CAOKIU010000086.1 GCA_948468595.1 uncultured Christensenella sp. | reverse complement strand
CGTCGACGCGATAGGTGGTGACCTCATAGGGCGCGCCCTGCGCAAACACCGTAACCGTGCCGTGAGCAAGGCCCGTCTTGAGCACACGACTGCCCGCAAAGACGTTCAGCATCTCCTCCGGGGTGGCGCTGGTGCACAGGTCGTAATCCTGCGGCGTGAGGCCCAGCAGAGCGTCCCGCACGCAACCGCCCACGGCATAGGCTTCAAAGCCCGCCGCCTCTAATCTTTCCATGATGCAAAGCGCGCCTTCGGGCAATCGCATCGCCCCCTCCCCCTCTCACTCAAAATGCTGCGCGGCCTGGTCCGCCCGCTCGATGACCGCCATGTCGTCAAAGAAGTCCTGCCCCCACAGCCGCAGGTAACGGTTCCGGGTTCGTTCGCTGGTAAAATGAAAGGGCATCATGTGCCACACGATCAGTGCGGATACGCGCAGGCGCTCGCGCTCGGAAACCGCCTTGGGAAAGCGGACGAACAAGCTCTCATAAGCGGAGGCGAACTCATGGCCGTAGTAATGCGCCCGCTGGCTGGGCCTGCCGTGGCTGTCCACAAACGCCTTGGTTTGGGCCTTGCCGATGTCGTGCAGCAGCGCGGCGAGCCACAGCGCCGGGTCCTGCGGCTTAAGCCGGGCGGCCTCCCGCGCCGCGCGGACGCAGTGCATGCCCACGGAATGATCGTGAAAGGGGGTGTCCTGGGGCAAGAACATCAGTCCCGCTCGCCCGAAGAACAGCTCGTCCAACTCCAGCGCATCGCGGCGCTCTGGGTAGACTACCTGCACCTCGTCAAAGCCCTCGTAGGGCTGCGGCGGGTAAAAGGAGAGGTATTGCTTGTATATCTCCTCCGCGCTATCCGGCGCGGCGCGCAGGCAGTCCGAAAGCGGCGCGGCCACAACCACCGCGCGCCGCGCGCAGGGCGTCCGGTTCAGCCGCTCCAAAAAGGCCCTGCGCGTGCGGCAGCGCAGGTTGGGCGCGTCCAGCGTGACGCTCTGGCCCGCTGCCAGCCAGCGAATCGCTTCCGTTTCATCCGATGTGATGCGGCCGCCCATCGCATCGGCGTATCTCTCCCGGCCCGCGCCGTCCAGACCGATGAGCATGGTCAATGTCGCTCCCATTCTCCCACCCCCCTTTTCTACCCGCTCATTATACCGCGTTGCGCCGCTTCGCACAAGCAGGCGGCTCTTGGGGACACCAAGCGCCGCGGAGTTTAGCGCCCCAGGCTTGGAAAAGCGGATTGAATTGAAAACCTGCCTGTGTTAGAATGAGAGCGGCTAACCGGCTGCCGCGTGAAAGGGACCTCGTGAAAAGCGCCGGTGTTGGAGGAAAAAATGAATAAAGAAAAATGGCTTCGCCTCGTATCGATCTATTCGATCATCTATACGGTCATAACCCTGTTGAGCAGTGTTTTATACCTCGGCAACGGCATTTACGAGGACCCCAGCGGCAATTGGCACGAGATCGACCGGGCGATCATTCTTTTAATTGGCATGACGGCATTTACCTTGTGCACAGATTTGCCCGTCAAACCCATGATTCTAAGATATGTGATCGCATACGTGCCCTCTCAGTTATTGGCCTTCGGGTTTGTCTGGCTGAGCGGGCTGAGGGAGGAATTGGCCGGCAGCGCATACCGCGATATTTGGATGAACTTTACGGGACTATTTATCCTGTTGTGCGCCGTCAACGCCAGCGTAAATCTTTACAAAAAGAAGCGTAAAAAACGCCTAGAGGGTCAATAAATGAGACCCCGTGGACCAGCTGTCGTCCCGCCGCTTTTCTCGGCGGGTATAACGTGATAAAATGAACAAAGAAAAAGTGGAAACGGAGTGTGAACCCATGACGACCGATTTGCAATATCTCGCCTATCCTCTGCCCGAGGACATTGAGCGCCTGTCGCGCGCCGGGGACTTCGACCGCGCGCGGCGCGTAATCGCCCAGCGCCTTGCAAACCCTTTGGTGCCCGAAATCTTGAAAGAACGTCTGCGCTTTGAGCTGCGCATCATGGAAGAGATCCCGCTGAGCTATCCGCACAGCGAGGAGGCGATGTTCCAACTGCTGCGCGCCGCCATTTCGGACTTCACCCGCGAAGAGATGGAGGCGCTCCGGGATGAGGGCACGCTGGATTGGGTGTACCGCCAGGGGCGCGTCTATTACAAGAACAACGCCTTGGACAACCTGATCAAGACCCGCGCGGATATGCAGGCGCGCCTTGTGGACCCCTCCTGTTTGGAGGAATCGCAGGCAAACGCGCGCATGCTGGACGAGATCATCGCCAAGATGAAGCGGGATGGTCACGCCCATATGCGCTACCGCATGCGCACGCGCCTATCCATTCTCCCGCACGCCCAAAGGCCGGGGGCGCGCATTCACGTGCACATGCCCTTGCCGCTTGCGGACGGCCAGTGCACGCCGGGCGAGATCTACACCACCTCCAAGGCCCGCCACATCGCCAGCGTGGACGCGACGCAGCGCACCGCATACTTTGAGGAGATCTATCAGCCCGGAATGGAGTTCGTCTCGGAATTCACCTATGAGATCGACGCGCCCTATGTACAGCCGCGCGCAGAAGAGGTCAGCGGCGAACAACCGACGTTTGACACCGAGGAGATTCCGCCGCACATCCGGTTCACGCCCTTTATCCGCGCGCTCTGCCAGGAGCTGTCGGGCGGCGAGACCAATCCTCTGATCCTCGCCCGCCGCTTTTACGACTATTGCACGGTCAATGCCTGCTACCGCTTTGTGCCGCCCTACTTCCTCAAGACCAACATTCCGGAGTACTTTGCCGCCGGGCAGCGGGGGGACTGCGGGATGCATGCGTTGACCTTCATCACGCTGTGCCGGTGCGCGGGGATTCCCGCCCAGTGGCAGGCGGGGCTTTACGCGCGTCCCGGCGACATCGGCAATCACGACTGGGCAAAGTTCTACATCGCCCCTTACGGTTGGCTGTACTGCGACGCCTCCTTCGGAGGGTCGGCCTATCGCGCGGGCAACAAGGAGCGCTGGGATTTCTATTTTGGCAATCTGGAGCCTTGGCGCATGGTCTGTAACCGCGCCTTTCAGCAGGAGTTAGACCCGCCGCGCCGCTTCCTGCGCGCGGACCCCTATGACAGTCAGAGCGGCGAGGTGGAATACGACGATCAGGGCCTTACCAGCCATGATTTTGTTCTCTCGCGCGAGCTGCTCTCCGTGGAGGAGGTTTAATTCCTTGCAACGCAAAAGGGCCTTGGAAATCCTTCCAAGGCCCTTTTTAGTGTGAAATCGCATCAAACCCTCAGCATCACTTCGTGCCAAACAGGCGGTCGCCGGCATCGCCCAGACCCGGCACAATGTAGCCGTGCTCGTTGAGCTTTTCATCAACGCACGCGACGTAAATGTCCACGTCCGGGTGATCTTTTTGCACCCTTTCGATTCCCTCAGGCGCGGCGATGAGGTTCATCATGCGGATGGACTTGCATCCGCGGTTTTTGATAAAGGTAATGGCCGCGGAAGCCGAACCGCCGGTGGCCAGCATGGGGTCCAGCACGATCAGGTCGCGCTCGGTCACGTCGGTGGGCAGTTTGCAGTAGTATTCCACCGGGGCCAGCGTCTCCGGATCGCGGTAGAGGCCGATATGGCCCACCTTGGCCGCGGGAATAAGCTCCAGCACGCCTTCCAGCATCCCCAAGCCCGCGCGCAGAATCGGCACCACGCCGATCTTCTTGCCCGCCAGCATCTTGGTCTTGCAAACCGCCACGGGGGTCTCCACTTCCACCTCTGCCAAGGGCAGGTCGCGCGTGACCTCATAGGCCATGAGCGTGGCTACCTCACCCAGCAGTTCGCGGAATTCCTTAGAGCCGGTGTTCTTATCTCGGATGAGGGAGAGTTTGTGCTGGATCAGGGGATGGTCCATGACGAAGAGCTTGCTCATGGGGCGTACACTCCTTTTTTGTCTATTTGTTGTATTTCTTTTCGATGGCCGAGATCATGTCCACGCGCGCCGCGTGGCGTCCGCCCTCAAACTCGGTGTTGAGGAATGTATCCACGATCTCCATCGCCAAGCCCGGACCCACCACGCGCTCGCCCATGGCCAGCATATTGGCGTCGTTGTGCAGCCGGGTATACTTGGCGGAGTAGGTGTCCGAGCAAACGGCGCAGCGGATGCCGGGTACCTTGTTGGCTGCGAGGGAAATGCCAATGCCCGTCCCGCAAACCACGATGCCGCGCTCGTACTGTCCCGCGGCCACGGCCTCGGCCACCTTCTGGCCGTAGAGGGGGTAGTCCACCCGCTCCGGCCCGTAGCATCCCAGATCCTCAAATTCTATGCCCTTTTCCTTTAAATGCTCCTCAATCAAGAGCTTGAGCTTATACGCGGCGTGGTCACTGCCAATTGCGATCATGTGCTTCGCACCTCCAAGTCAATTTAATTGTATTATAACGGATTTGCCAAAGGAACGCAATTCCTTCCCCTTAGACAATTTGCGCGCCCGCTCGTCAGGATTCCGGCCGGTACGCATCGCGAATTCTCTGCGCCTGATCCGGATAGAGCTTGATCAACAGCATGAGCAGCGAGAGCTCGATGCGCCTGAGCGCCCGCGCATATACGTCGCTGTCGCCGCCGAAGGGGTCCTCAATGTCCTCATCCCTGCCTGTGGCGTACCCGATGAGCGTATACACCTTTTCCGCCGCATCCGGGCAGAGCGCCAGCACGCGGGACTTGTGGGCCGCACTCATGGTCAGCACCAGGTCCGCATCCTCAATCTTCGCGCGCGAAAGCGGAGACGCGGCATGATGGAACAGGTCCCCGCCCTTGCCGAGCACCGCCGTGCACGCGCCGTAAGAAGCCGGCATTCCCTGTTCGGCGTCCGTTCCCGCAGAGTGCGCCTCAATGCCCGCAAGGTCCAGCTGGCGCGCCATCACGCGCAGCAGCTCCTCGGCCATGGCAGAGCGGCAGGTATTGCCTGTGCAGACAAAAAGGATGTTCATCTTTCATCCTCCCCCTGTGTCAGTTTGATGAGGTCAAAGCCCGCGGCGCGCTCGATGCGGTTCATCACAGCAAGGCCCACGCCCGCTGTGGACAGACCCTCGGCATAGATCTTGGTATACCCGGCCTCGTCCGCCTGGCGCAGCGCCGCAAACAGGTTGTGCGCATAGTCCTTCGGCGTATCCCCGGCCGAGAGGATGTCCAATCCCGGATAGGCGTCTTTGTGCGCCTCCAAACAGAGCACGCAGGGCCTATCGTCCGCCTGGGCGGCCTTTAGGATGTAGCGCGCACGCTCCTCCTGCCCGCCCAGCACCACCGCCACTTGCGCCTTTGGCGCGTAATGCTTGTGCTTTAGGCCCGGCGATAGCGCCTTATCGCCTTCGCCCAGCGGCTCCATCACGCCCTTGCCGATCTCCACCCGCTCCCCAAGGACGGCCTCCATCATCTCGCGCGTCACGCCGCCCGGACGCAGCAGCACCACCCGCTCCCCCGTCGCGTCAACCACCGTAGACTCCAACCCCACCTGACAGGGCCCGCCGTCGATGATCAGGGGAATGCGGCCGTTGAGGTCGCTGAACACGTGCGCGGCGGTCGTGGTGCTGGGCCTGCCCGATAGGTTGGCGCTGGGCGCGGCGATGGGCAGCCCTGTGCGCGTGATGATCTCCTGCGCCACCGCATGCGCGGGAAAGCGGACCGCCACCGTATCCAGCCCCGCGGTGACCGCGCTGGGAATGCGCGCGCTCTTGGGAAGGATGAGCGTCAGCGGTCCGGGCCAAAAGGCCTCCATGAGCGCCCGCGCCCTTTCCGGTATGTCCGAGACGACGAGGGAAAGCTGCTCCATTTGGCTGATGTGTACGATCAGCGGATTGTCGCCCGGCCGTCCCTTGGCCGCAAAGATGGCGCGCGCGGCGTCCGCGTTGGTCGCGTCCGCCCCCAGGCCGTAAACCGTTTCGGTGGGAAAGCCCACCAGCCCGCCCGCGCGGAAGATCTCCGCCGCAAGGGCGATGCTCTCCGCATTCGGCTGCAAAACCTGCGTCTGCATGTTCTTATCCTTCCATCTGTCATTTCGTTTCCGTTCAACCATTCGCGGCGCCTGTGCGCTTAAAGTCAGCCAATGTCCTCCGCCTGCAAGCGCGCCGTCTGATCGGCAAAGATCAGGGCGTCGAGCATTTCATCCATATCCCCATTTAAAAACTGACCCAGCTTATAGAGCGTGAGGTTGATGCGGTGGTCGGTGACGCGGCCCTGGGGGTAGTTGTAGGTGCGGATGCGCTCGGACCGGTCGCCCGAGCCCACTTGGTTTTTGCGGAAGGCGGAGACCTTGTCCTCCTGCTCCTGAACCGCCTTTTCCCACAGCTTGGCGCGCAGCATGCGCATGGCCTGCTCGCGGTTTTGGATCTGCGAGCGCTCGTTTTGGCACTGCACCACAATGCCCGTGGGGTTGTGCACGATGCGCACGGCGGAGTCCGTGCGGTTGACGTGCTGGCCGCCCGCGCCGCCGGCGCGGTAGGTGTCGATGCGCAGGTCGCTGGGATTGATCTCAATCTCCACGTCGTCCACCTCGGGCATCACCGCAACCGTCGCCGCCGAGGTGTGGATGCGGCCGCCGCTCTCGGTCTCCGGCACGCGCTGCACGCGGTGCGCGCCGCTTTCGAACTTCAGCCGCGAATACGCGCCCTGGCCGGAAATCATCATCGACAGCTCCTTGACGCCGCCAAGCTCGGTCAGGTTCGCGTCCAATTCCTCCGTTTTCCAACCCCTCAGGTCCGCATAATGGGTGTACATGCGCTTGAGTTCGGCGGCAAAGAGCGCCGCCTCCTCCCCGCCCGTGCCCGCGCGAATCTCGACGATGACGTTGCGCTCATCGTTGGGGTCCTTGGGCAGCAGCAGCAGTTGCAGCCGCTTTTCCATTTCCTCCCGCTTGGGCTCCATCTGGGCCAGCTCTTCCTTGGCCATCTCCTTTAAGTCCGCGTCCTCGAGCATTTCCTTGGCTTCCTCGATGTTGCCCATCACCGTCTTATACTCGGCAAAGGCCGCCATCAGCTCCTCCATATCGGCGTGTTCCTTCATCAACCTGCGCCAGTTCTCCATATTTTCCAGCGTCTCCGGCTGAGATAGGCGCACCTGCAATTCGTCGTATCTGGCTGCCAGCGCCTCCAGCTTGTCCATCATATTGATCACGCTTCATTCCCCCTGTGTGGTTGTTACCTCGGCGATCACCAGCCGGTCCAATCCGTTTAGATCCTGCAATACGCGCGTGCGCCACCCGGAAAAAATCGCCCGGACCTGCTCGCCCTGTCCGCTCCCGATCTCCATCATCAGGCAGCCGCCGGGTTCCAGCGCCTCGCCCGCTTCCCGTTCCAATCTTCGATAAAACTGTAGGCCGTCCGGCCCGCCCCAAAGCGCCAGCGCGGGTTCGCATGCCACCTCCCGCTGCAAGGCGCGCATGTCCTCATCCGTCAAATACGGCGGATTGCACACAATCATCGGGAATCGCTCTCCCGCCGGCAGCGCGGTGAACAGGTCCCCTTCATAAAACGCCACGTCCAAGCCCTGGCGGCGGGCGTTCTCCTGCGCAAGCGCCAAGGCTTCGCGGCTGATGTCCGCGGCGGCCATCTTGAGACCGCCCAGCTTAGCCAGGGCCACGGCCAGCGCTCCGCTCCCGGTGCACAAGTCCAATGCGCGGGAAATTCCCCTCTCCCGCGCCCAGCGCAGCGCCTCCTCGCATAGCAATTCCGTATCTTGCCGGGGGATGAGCGCCCGCGCGTCGGTCAGAATCTCCAAGCCCATGAACCAAGCCCGACCCAATACGTACTGCAAGGGCTCGCCCGCGGCGCGCCGCTCGATCAGGGCGCGATACTGCTGTGCACTCGCCGGCCCTATCTCATCCTCCAAGTGGCGGCCCAAGGCCGTCGGCGCGATGTCCATGACATGCAGCAGAGCCTCGCGCGCGTCCCACTTTGCGTCCGGACTGCCCTTGAGCGCCCCTTCGCCCTCTCTGAGCAGGTTCAGCGCTCTCATAGGGTTTCGGCAGCTTCTTCTGCCTCTTCCGCCGTGCCGCCCTGCTGGGGGGCGTCGCAGGGCGCTTCCTCTGCCTGCGCGCCGTCCTCTTCCGCGGCGTCCTCTTCCGGCTCCCAGGGAATGCCCGCCGCCAGCTTCATCGCCACGATGGCCACCTCCACCATGTCCGGCGTGGGTTCCAGGGCGGTTAGGCGTTGCAGCTGCATGCCCGGCCAGCGCAGCACGCGCGTGACGGGCGTATCGTGCTTGCCCAAGTATTGCAGCGCCTCAAAGGAGAGGCCTGCCACCACCGGCAGCATGACGATGCGCACCAGAATGCGCGTAAGCCAGTTGTTGTCCAGGCCAAAGACGCTAGCAACGGAAGTGACGATGATGGAGACGAGCATCACAATCAACAAAAAAGCAGTGCCGCAGCGCGGGTGCATGACGGGGTACTTCATGCAGTTTTCCACCGTCAGCTCCTCGTCGTTTTCATGGCAGTAGACCGTCTTGTGCTCTGCGCCGGGGTACATAAACACGCGCTTGATTTACTTCATGCGGGAGACGCCCAGAATATAGCACCGGAAAATGACGATGCGCACCA
>CAOKIU010000085.1 GCA_948468595.1 uncultured Christensenella sp. | reverse complement strand
GGGCTGAGTATGAAGCGGCGGTTGTGCCCACGAGGAAGGGTCGGAAGCGCCGCCGGCCTTGTGCGGTCCGCGGTCCTGAGAAGTCGCCTGTGCCCGGCCACGGCCCGCCGTCGCACCCCGCACCAGCAGGCAAACGCCCACGATGATCAAGAGGATGGGGAAGATGGTGCCGTAATACGGCCTGAGCAGGTTGTGGATGGACGGGGTGAGGATCAGGAAGATCAGGGCGCTGAAGCACAGCAGCACGAGCGCCGGAATCAGCGGCCAGTTGCCGATGCGCCGGTATTCGCAGATGTGAATCAGAAAAAAGGCCAGCGAGAGGGAGAGGGGCGTGGCCACCATGGTGTATTGGCCGCCCACCTTGAGCAGATCAATCGCCGCCCAACCCACGCCCAGGCACATCACGATAAAGCCCGCGATGGTCAGGCCGTAGCGCCGGGTACACAACCGGCCGATCAGCAGCCCCAGGCCCACCAGGATAAAGAAAATCCCGTCCGGCATTTTGATGCCCGGCAGCGCGTCCAATAGAAAGTAGATGCCCGCAAGAATCAGGATAAGGCCCGGCGTCACATACTTTTTCATTCTTTATTCCTCCAAACCAGGCAAGCCTTTTCGCTTTGCTCCCCTTCATTATACGACAAATTGCCTAAACGAACAAGACGCTTCACAATTCCTTTCACATTTGTTCATCAAAGGGAATAGGATACAGGGAAAATTCAAAAGGGAGGACTGGTCGGAATGAAGAAGGTCTTGTGTGCGGCGCTGGCCGTGCTGCTGCTGGTGGTGCCGCTGACGGGCTGCAAGGAGAAGGGGCTGCAAAAGGTGCGCCTGCACGAGGTGACGCACTCGGTGTTCTACGCGGCCCAGTACATCGCCATGGAAAAGGGCTATTTTGCCGAAGAGGGGCTGGAGGTGGAGCTGACCAACGCCGGCGGCGCGGATAAGGCCATGACCGCGCTGCTCTCCGGCCAGGCGGACCTGGCGCTGATGGGCCCGGAGAGCTCCATCTACGTCTACAACGAGGGCCGTGCGGACTACACCCAGGTCATCGGCCAGCTCACGGCCTGCGACGGCGCGTTCATCATGGGCCGCGAGGCGAATGAGAACTTTACCCTGGAGGACCTGCGCGGCAAGTCCATTCTGGGCGGCCGCGCGGGCGGCATTCCGCTGATGACGCTGGAATACGCCCTGCGCAAAGCGGGACTGGAGCCGGGCGTGGATGTGGACGTTCGCTCCGACGTGCAGTTTAACCTGATGGCGGGCGCGTTTGCCGGCGGCGAGGGCGACTACACCACCCTGTTTGAGCCCACCGCCACCGCCATGGAGATGGAGGGCCAGGGCTACGTGCTGGCATCGGTAGGCGAGCTGGCGGGCAAGGTGCCCTACACCTGCTACCAGATCACCAAATCCGGCTTGGAAAAGGACCCCCAGATGGCGGAGAAATTCCTGCGCGCCATCTACCGCGCGCAGAAGTTCGTGCAGGAAAATGACGCAAAGACGGTGGCCGAGGCCCTGGCGCCCGCCTTTACTGATTCCTCCATCGACACGCTGACCAAGGTTGTGGAGCGCTATCGTGAGATTGACGCCTTTGCCACGACGCCGGTGATGACGCAGGAATCCTACGAGCGGCTGATGGACATCATGCAGCAGGCGGGCGAGCTGGATACCCGCGCGCCCTACGACATGGTGATCAACAACACCATTGCCGAGAAGATCATCAAGTGATAAAAGAGAAACATGAGAGCGGGACGCCCCCTGGGGTGTCCTGCTTTCATTTTCATAAGAAATATGATAGGATGAGAAAAACAAGGGGGAGAGAAGCGCATGAAGGGAAGCGTGGAGCACTTTAGCGTCGGGACAAAGCGGGTGGCGGTTTACCTGCCGGAACAGGCCGCGTCCCAGCGGGTCCCGGCAATCTACCTCAATTTGGCCAAGGAGGAGAATTGGGAGGGGTTCCTGCCCGCCCTTGCGCGGGAAATGGGCCGCCGCATCTGCCCCGCGCTGTTGATCGTGGTCGAGCCCACGGACTGGGATTTTGACTTCTCTCCCTGGCCCGCGCCCCCGCTGCGCCCTGGACAGCCGCCCTTTCCCGGCGGCGCCGACGCGCGCATCCGCCTGATGGAAGAGAAGGTCAAGCCCGCTGTGGACGCGCGCTATCCCACTCTGCCCGAGCCCGAAAATACCGGCATTTTCGGCTATTCGCTGGGCGGGTTGGCCGCGCTTTACGCGCTGTATACCTCGCAGGCATTCGGCATGGCGGGGTGCCTTTCGGGCTCGCTTTGGTACGAGGGGTTTGTGGACTTTCTTCGCGCGCGGCAGGCTCCCGCGGGCGCGCGCATCTATCTTTCCCTGGGGCGCAAGGAGGAGCGATCGCGCAATCCATACCTTTCGCGCATCGGCGCCTGCTACCAAGAGGCGCACGAGCTTTTGCGGCGGCAGCTGGGGGAAGAGCGGGTGCGCCTGGTGATGCATGACGGCGGACACGCAACGGAGGTGGACCGGAGGATGCTCGCGGGACTCATGGCGCTGCTGGGCGAAATGCGCGCGGCTCCCGGCGATTGTTCTTAGGAAGGGCGCGGCCCCTGGCGAAGGATTTTTAAGGAAGCGGGCGGGGGAGAAGGGTTGGCGCCGCAAGGGAATGCGCGGCCCCCGGTAAGGGTTTGAGTTGCGCGTAGGAGGCGGCATGGCGAATATGCGCGGTCCCGGCGATTGTTCTTAGGAAGGACGCGGTCCCTGGCGAAGGATTTTTAAAGAAGCGGGCGGGGGAGAAGGGCCGGAACGCCGTTCCCACGCGGGAGGACTGGCGCCGCGGAGGAAATGCGCGCGCCCCTAGGCGGTGACTCCATCTGGCTTTCCCGGGCAGAGAGCGTGCGTGCCGCCGCGTCCCTTCACACAAACTTCATTGTCTTAAAGCGCTCAAATATGGTATACTCTCTTTAAGACAAAAGAACTGAGGAAGAGCAAGAGGTTTTGACCATGACGGAAGAAGCGTTGCTGGGCCTGATCAAGGGCTTCAGAAGGGAACTGCACTTGATCCCGGAGATGGGAAACAGCGAATATGAGACCAGCGCCTATATCGAGCGGGAGATGCGCGCGGCAAGGCCCGACAAGGCGCAGAAGATGGCGGGAACGGGCTGGAAGTTCGTCTTTTCCTGCGGTCGGCCGAGCTGCGGCGCGCTGGCCTTCCGCGCGGACATCGACGGACTGCCGGTTGTGGAGAACAGCATTTATCCCCACCCGTCGCAACACAAGGGCATGATGCACGCCTGCGGCCACGACGGCCACATGTCCGCGCTGCTGGCGCTGGGGCGCATCGTTTCCGGCCTGCGCGACGCGGGCGCGCTCAAGGCGGACGTGGTGCTGCTCTTCCAGCCGGCGGAGGAGACCACTGGCGGCGCGGCCCGCATGATTGAGGAGGGCGCGCTGGAGGACCCGCACGTAAGCGCGGTCTTCGGCTTCCACCTCATGCCGCTGTACGACGTGGGGACCATCGCCCTTTCCACCGGCGGAGTGATGGCCGCCAACACCGAGTTTGACCTGACCTTTGCGGGCAAGCGGGCGCACGGGGCCATGCCGCACCTGGGCGCGGACGCGGCCAGCGCCGTGGCCAACGCCTATGTGTTGATGCAAAACTACATGACCCGCGCCGTGCCGCCCAACGCCCCCGCCGTGCTCACCTTCGGGCACATGGAGGCCGGAAACCTGCGCAACATCGTGGCCGATCGCGGCATTTTGGAGGGCATCCTGCGCACCTACGACAATGAGATGCAGGAGAAGCTCCTGGAGGGCTTGCGCGCCCTCGCTTCCGGCGTGGCGGCGAGCATGGGGGTGGAGTGCGGCTTTGCGCAGCACTGCTTTTATCCCGCGGTGATCAACGCCCCGGCGCTGGTGGAGCGCGTTCGGCCGCTGCTTGAGAAGACCTGCGATCAGCAACCCCTGCTCACGGCGGAGGACTTTTCCTTTTTCGGCAAGGAGCGGGAGGCGGTCTACGCCTTTGTGGGCACGCGCGACGAGCGGCGGCAGGCGCCGCTGCACAGCGATCAATTCGACTTTGACGAGCGCGCCCTGCTGCCGGCGGTGCGCTGGTACGAGCGCATCATCCAAACGTACTTTGAGGAGGAGTAAAAGACTATGGGCCTTTTTTCCGGAATGATCATGGGCAAGAACAACCGCCCGGACTTTACGCCCGAAATGATGCCGAAGAACCGCATCGAGCTGTTCTTTGAGATGCTCAAGCTCAACCTGTTCAACCTGCTCAAGGTCAACTTCATGTATTTCGTGTTCTGGATTCCATTTTGGATGTGGACCTGGCTGCATTTGCAGGTGCTCATCAACCTGAACACCGACACCCTCACCGCCTTTGTCGAGCAGGGGTATTTTTCGGTCTATCTTCTGGGGCTTGTGCCCTGTATCCTCATCACAGGCCCTGCCAAGGCGGCGCTGAAGTACATCACCCGCAATTACGCAAGGGATGAACACGTTTGGCTCTGGTCCGACTTTATCGGCGCGATGAAGGCCAACTGGAAGCAGGCCCTGGGCATGAGCGCGCTCAACGCGGTTTTTGTCTACCTCTTTCTCTTCGGCCTGTCCTTTTATTCCTCCATGGCAAACGCCACCGGCAGCTACATGTACCTCTTTTTGCAGGTCGTGCTGGTGATGCTGGGCGTGATGTTCATGCTGGTCAACCTCTATGTCTGGCCCATGATGGTGACGTATGAACTAAAGCTTGGGCAGATTCTGCGCAATTCCCTGGTGCTGGCCCTGGGGCGCCTGCCCTTTAGCGTGCTCTTTGGGCTGCTGACCGCCCTGCCCGTCATCATTGCCGGCTTCTGGCTGCCGTTCCTGATTTGGTATTTCATCATCGGCTACGCCATGGCCTCCTTTGTCAACTGCTCCTACACCAACGCTGCCTTTGACCGCTTCTTCAACAGCCGCATCGAGGGCGCGCAGGTGGGCCGGGGCATGCAGAAGCCCGAGGACGATGATGAATGGGAGGACCTAGACCCGGACGATGAGGACGATGAAGAATGACGGCCTATCGCCAATTTGCCGCGCTGTATGACCGATTGATGGACGATGTGGATTACAATGCGTGGGCGGCGCACTACTTTCGCCTGATGGGCCTTGCGCCGGGCGAGCGCGTGGCGGAACTGGGATGCGGCACGGGGGAGATGACCCTGCGCTTTGCAAAGGCGGGGTATTCCATATTGGGCACCGATCTATCTCCCGAGATGATCGCCGTGGCGCAGGAAAAGGCGCGCGCGTGGGGCGTGCGCGCGGACTTCGCCGTGCAGGACATGGCGCGCTTTGCCCTGCCCCGGCGCGTGGGCGCGGTCTTTTGCGCGTGCGACGGGGTAAACTACCTAAAGGACTTGGGCAAGGTGCGCCGGTGCTTTTCCCGCGTCTTTGACGCGCTGCGGCCGGGCGGTGTATTCGCCTTTGACGTATCCGCGCCGCACAAGCTGCGCGGCATGGCGGGGCAGATGTACGGCGAGGACCGGGAGGACGTGACCTACCTTTGGATGAACGCTTGGAGCGAGGAAGAGCGCCTGCTTTCGATGGATCTGACCTTCTTCGTCCGGCAGGAAAACGGCCTTTACCGCCGGTTTGAGGAGCGGCACGTGCAGCGCGCGCACGAAGTAAACGAGCTGCTGTGCGCGCTCGGGGAGGCCGGCTTTGCGGATGCGGCGGCCTTTTCGGGCATGACGGAGGAGGCGTGGCGGCCGGAGGACGACCGCGTGCACTTTGTCGCCCGCAAGCCGCAGGCGTCTGTGGACGCCGGCTGACGGCCGCCGCGATAAGGCCCTTTGGGCGCATGAGAACAATGGAAGACGAGGAAGGACAATCGATGGATCAAATACTGCATATTTCACTGGAAAACGGCCAGGCGCGCGCGCTGGTGGCCTCCTCCACCGGCCTTGTGGAGGAGGCGCGCCGCGTGCACGGCCTGACGCCCACCGCCGCGGCGGCGCTGGGCAGAACCCTGACGGCGGGCGCCATGATGGGCGTGATGATGAAGAACCCCAGCGACTCCCTGACGGTGACCATAAAGGGCGGCGGCCCCATCGGCCCGGTGGTGTGCGTTGCCAGCGCGAGCGGCCGCGTCAAGGGATATGTGGGCGACCCCAAGGTGGATCTGCCGCTCAAGAGCAACGGCAAGCTGGACGTGGGCGGCGCGGTCGGCGCCACGGGCCACGTCACCGTGGTCAAGGACCTCGGCCTGCGCGATCCTTACGTGGGACAGACGCGCATGGTCTCCGGCGAGATCGCCGAGGATCTGGCTTTCTATTTGACGGTTTCGGAGCAGACGCCCTCCATGCTCTCTTTGGGCGTGATGGTGGAGGGCGGGCGCGTGGTGGGTGCGGGCGGCGTGCTGGTGCAACCCCTGCCCGGATGCTCGGAGGAGGTGCTTCAGCGCCTTGAGGCCCTAGCCCCGCGCCTTGCGGGCGTCTCCACCCTGGCAAGGCAGGCGGGCGATGCACAGCGCCTGATGGAAATCGCGCTGGAGGGCTTTGAAGCGGAGGTTTTGGCCAGCGCGCAGCCCGCCTTTGCGTGCGATTGCGGCAGGGAGCGCATTGAGCGCGCGCTGATCTCCATGGGCGAGGGGGAACTGCGCTCCATGATGGAGGAGCAGGGCGGCGCGCAGGTGCTCTGTCACTTCTGCAACAAGCAGTACGATTTTAGCAAAGAAGAGCTGGAAACGCTCCTTGCCGAGGCTCAAGACGCGCGCTGAGGCCGTGGCGCACAGAAAGGGAATGGGGGATTGCCATGACGGAGGAATTTGAATTGGACAAGGAAGGCTGCTGTGAGCAGACGGAGCTGCACATGGAGGCCATCCATCATGCGCGGGAGACGCTGACCGATCCCGCCACAATCGACGCAATGGCGGAGCTGTTCAAGGTGCTGGGCGACCCCACCCGCATTCGCATCCTTCAGGCGTTGCACGACACCCGCCTATGCGTGTGCGACATCGCCGAAACCCTGAACATGACGCAGTCCGCCATCTCCCACCAGCTTCGCGTGCTCCGGCAGGCGCGGCTGGTGCGCGCCCAACGCGAAGGGCGGTCGGTGTTCTACGACCTTGACGATGACCACGTCGCCCGTATGTTTGAACAGGGCCTGCTCCACGTCTCGGAATGACCGGGAAGAGGGCGGTTGACGCGAAAAATGGTTGCGCAAAGACAAAAAAGCCGCGGCTTGCCGGTGTTTGAAGCGACGGGCAGCCGTGGCCTTACCGCGCGGGAGCGGCGCGGAGCATCAGGCCCGCATCCGCGGGCGAGCCGCCACCGGAGAAGGGGCGCGGCCTAACCTGGTGGGGATCAGATTTCGGAGCAGGAATCGCCCACGGACAGGGAGGGCGGGAAGAACTCCCGGCAAGGAGCGAGCGCGGGGTTGTGGATGATCTTTAAGAGCGTCTCGGCGGCCTGCGCGCTCAGCGCGTCCTTGGGATGCACCACGGTGGTCAGGTGCGGGGTGACGGCGGAGGCGAGCGGGATGCCATCGCACCCAATGACGGAGATGCGGGAGGGCACCCGCAGGCCCCGCGCACGCAGCGCCTCCAACGCGCGCACGGCCAGGCCGTCGTTGTAGCAGAAGAGGCCGGTGATCTCCGGATTGGCGCGCAGAATGCGGTGCAGCTGCGCGCCCAGGTCCTCCTCCTCGTTTTCCACGACGGGGGCGACGTAGCCGTGCTGGATGAAGTAGTCTTCAAAGCCCAGCGCGCGGAAAAAGGCGTCGCGCCGCGCGTCGTTGCCAATCATGGCCAAGTACTGATGGCCGCACTCTGCAAAGTGCTGCGCGGCCAAGCGCCCGGCCTGTTTTTCGTCAAACAAGGCGCAGGATGCCTCTACCCCTTCATAGCAATTGTCGAGGAACATCAAGGGAATGCGCTGACCTCTCAGTTGGGCAAACGCCCGGCGCAGCGCCTCCGGGAGGGGCTGATCCTCCTGCGGCGGCTGCACCAGCACGCCCGCGGCCCCTGCGCGCGCCGCGTCCATCAGCCGCTCCGCGATTTCCGTTTGGCTGCCGCGCGTGTTGTTGAGCACGCAGTTGGCGCCGTACTTGCGCAGAACGCGCGTGATGCCCTCCAAGTAAAAGGGGGTGAAAAAACGATCCCCCAGGTCGAGAAGCACGTCGATGCGCAGAGGACGCCCGGGACGCGCGGCGCGCACATAGGTGCCCTTGCCGTGCTTCTTTTCCAACAAGCCTTCGTTGACCAGCAAGGCCAGCGCCTCGCGCACCGTCAGGCGGCCGATCTCCAGGCGCTCCACCAACTCCGACTCGCTGGGCAGCTTGTCGCCCGGTTTGAGCGCGCCCGAAGTGATGCGGCCGCGCAGAAGTTCCGCCAGCTGCATGTAGAGCGGGGTTGAACTGCCGCGGTCCAGCATGGGCTTCCCTCTCCTTTCGTCGTTGAAAAAGCGGTTGGTTTCCAGCCCCGTCCCGCGACGGGGAATCGCCGTCACGGCCGGCCCGCCAGGCGCCTTGCCGCTCGGATGAAGCGCGCCCGACGCGGGCGCGGAGGCAAAGTGTCAGGTGCTAAAAAGAGCAAACGCAAGCGCCGGTTTGCATGGGAAATGGCGGCCACGGCCGCCCATGCCGCCTGGGATGGGTTGGAAATTCATCCCCTTCATTGTATCGGCTGGCGGCATGGTTGTCAAGGCGTCGCGCGGGGCGGAAAAAGCGCTGCCGCCGCGGAAAAAACGGGGGAAACGCGCGCCGGTCCAAGCGCCCGGAGGCTGGAAAGCGGAGCGGCCCCCCCCCCCCCCCCCCCGGGGGGGGGGGGCGCCGGGGGGGC
>CAOKIU010000084.1 GCA_948468595.1 uncultured Christensenella sp. | reverse complement strand
TGTGGCCATCGCGGCGGGCGAGGGCATTGCGGCGCTGTTCCGCGATTTGACGGTGGATGAAATCGTCATGGGCGGGCAGACCATGAATCCCTCCACGGAGGATATTGCCGCCGCCATCTACCGTTGCAAGGCGAGCGTGACGTATGTATTGCCCAACAATAAGAACATTACCATGGCTGCGCGCCAGGCGGCGGAGCTGATGGAAGACCGCCAGGTCGTCGTCATCCCCACCGAGACCATCCCCCAGGGGGTTGCCTCGATGATCGCCTACGTGCCGGACGTGAGCCTGGAGGAGAATATCGCCCGCATGACCGAGGCCGCGGGCGCGGTGCGAACCGGATCGGTCACCTACGCGGTGAGGGATTCCTCTTTCGACGGGAAGGACATTCATCAAAATGACATTCTGGGCCTTAACGAGGGCAAAGTCGCCCTGGTGGGCCAGGAGGTCGAGGATGTGACCCTGGAGCTGATGCGCTCCATGATCACGCAAGAAGACGAATTAATTACGCTATTTTATGGCGAGGACATTTCCGAGGAAAACGCACAGGCGCTTGCCGCCAAGATTGGGGAGGCTTTCCCGCAGTGCGATTTGGAGATGCTCGCGGGCGGACAGCCGCTCTATTACTACCTGTTCTCCGTCGAATAAAATCCCGGCATTTGTCATATATTGCGGAAAAGCGGACGGCTGCCCCGATCAGGGCGGCCGTTTTGCGGTTTCTCCGCAAGGAGAGGGGAGAGGCATTTGCGCATTGAGGAGCTCAAGGGCGTGGGCAAGGTGCGCTTGAAGGCGCTGGAGCGCGCGGGCATTGCGCGCACGGAACAACTTCTTTGGCGCTATCCCAAGGACTATCTCAATTACGACGACCGCACGGCCGTGGGTGAGCTTCACTCCGGGCAGCGCGCCGTCTTTTTGGCGCGCGTAAAAAAGACTTCCACAGCCCGCGTAAACGGATTGACCCTGACCTATGCCACCGTCTTTGACGAGACGGGGGAGATTTCCTGCGTCTGGTTCAACCAGCCCTATCGCGCCCGTTCGCTGGAGATTGGCGCCACGTTGCTGTTTGTCGGCCTGATCACCCGCGCCAAGGGGACGCTGCGCGCGCAGTGCCCGCAAGTGCTGCCGGCCGAAACCCACGGCATTGAGCCTGTTTATCCGCCGATTCCGGACGTTCCCCCCCGGACCTACTTAGGTTGGGTAAAACAGGCGTGGGAATTGGGCGGCGTCGATTTGACCGATCCGCTGCCCGAGCGCTTGCGCAGGCAGTTTTCCCTGCCGCCCTTTGCGAGCGCGCTGTACGCCCTGCACTTTCCGCAGAGCCTGGACGCGCTCGCCGCCGCGCTGCGGCGGCAGTCCTTCGAAGACTTGCTGCTCTTTCGCATCTGCATGAAGCAGTTGAGGGCGCGCGCTGGCATGGGTCGCGCCCTCAAGGCGAATATGACGGTAATTCAGCCCTTTGTGGACGCTCTACCGTACCGCCTGACCGGCGCGCAGGAGCGGGTCTTGCTTCAGGCGCTCTCGGACCTGGAAAGTGACGTGCCCATGGCCCGGCTGGTGGAGGGCGACGTGGGCTGCGGCAAGACGGTCATCGCCTTTGCCCTGCTTTACTGCGCGTTTGAGAACGGATGCCAGAGCGCCATGATGGCGCCCACCGAGGTGCTCGCCCATCAGCATTACCTCGAGGCAAAACGCTTGCTGGAGCCGCTGGGCGTGCGCGTTAGGCGGTTGACGGGCGCGGTCAAGGGCGCGGAGCGCAGGGAAACCCTCGCCGCCCTGCAAAGCGGCGAGGCGGATGTGGTCATCGGCACCCACGCGCTCATCGTGGAGAGCGTGCAGTATAAAAACCTGGGCGTCATCGTCACCGACGAACAGCACCGCTTCGGCGTGCGGCAGCGCACGGCATTGGAGAGGAAGGGCCGCCTGGCGCCCCATGTGCTGGTGATGTCCGCCACGCCCATCCCGCGCACCATGGCGCTGGTGCTCTACGGCGACCTGGACATTTCGATTGTGGACGAGCTTCCACCCGGGCGCAAGGAGGTCAAAACGCGCATCGTGCCCGAGGCCAAGCGCGCGGGCATGTACGGCTTCCTTCTCGAGGCGGTAAAGCGCGGGCAGCAGGCCTACGTGGTTTGCCCGCTGGTGGAGGAGAGCGAGATGATGGACGCCGCCTCCGCCTCCGAGACCGTTCAGCAGATGCGCAAGGCCATGCCCGGCGTGCGCATTGAGCTGATGCACGGCCGCATGAAGAGCGAGGAAAAGGAGCGCGTGCTCGGCGCGTTTGCCGCGCATGAGGCGGATATCTTGGTCAGCACCACGGTCATTGAGGTGGGCGTCAACGTGCCCAACGCCACCGTAATGGTCGTGGAGGACGCCGAGCGGTTCGGCCTGGCGCAGCTGCACCAGCTGCGCGGGCGCGTGGGCCGCGGGGATCAGCAATCCTGGTGCTTTTTGATGGCCGATCCCTCCGAACGAATGCGCACCATGGCCTCCACCAGCGATGGCTTCATCATCGCCAAGAAGGACCTCGAGCTGCGCGGCCCGGGCGAGATGATGGGCACGCGGCAAAGCGGCATGGTGGAGGAGAGCGTCCTGCGCCTGGCCGGCGACGCCGTGTTGATGAAGCAGGTGGAGCAGGCGGTGGAGAGCGTCTTTGCCCAGCCGGAAAACGAGGAGAACCGCGCCCTCATGCAGTATGCGCGCCGCGAGATGGAGAATCGCGGTTTGGTGGTTTCGCGCAATTGAAGATCCTTTGATTTAACATTCTGTTCATTTTTATATTGCAAAAAATGATGTATATGGTAAAATAATGGTACGGACAGCGTACGCGCCGAATCAGTGAGGAGGTCTAACCATGAGCAGCTCAACCAATCCCCAAGACGTCACGCCCAATTTCACGCAAAGCGACATCGATCAGAACAAGGTCATGGCCGTGCTTTCCTACCTGGGAATTCTCGTCCTCATCCCCATCTTTGCGGCCAAGGAATCGCCCTTTGCCCGCTTCCATGCCTCCCAGGGCCTCAGCCTGCTTCTGTGCCAGTTAATCAACGTCGTTCTTGCTGTAATTCTCTGCTTCATTCCCATCCTGGGCATCCTGTGGCTCATCGTCGCCTGGCTGATTGGCGTCGCGTTCTTTGTTCTGGCGATCCTTGGCATCGTCAACGCCGCGCAGGGCAAGGCCAAGGCGCTTCCCATCGTCGGCAAGATTCGCATTCTCAAGTAAAGACTGCGCAGCGCCTCACCGCAAGAGGGGAGGCGCTTTTTTTGCGCCATTTTAAGATTGACGGCGCTGCCCGCGGGGCGTATGATAGCGGTAGGAAGCCGCGCGCCCTGCCGCGCGGCGGAAAGAGAGGATGTCTGACCATGCTGTTCTTTGGAACCGGAGCCGCGGAATTATACCCCAATCCCTTTTGCAACTGCGAATTCTGCGAAGGGATCCGCAGCAGCGGAGAAATGCCCCGCAAGCGGTCCTGCATGTTGATGGACGCGCACAATATGATCGATTTTGGACCGGAGGCGTTGGCTGCCGCGCAGATGTACGGCGCCCGGCTGTACGATGTGGATAACCTCTTTATCACGCACAGCCATGAAGATCACCTTTGCTTTTCCAACATAGAGGTGCTGTCCATGACGCCGCAGCGCGATCATAAGCCCCTCAACATCTATCTCTCCGAATCCGCCTGCGATTTTGTCATGCGGTACATGGAGGCGCTGCGGCCGGTTTACGCGCGCGGCGAGACGACGTTGGAGTCGCTGGTCAAGAGCGGCGTGGTGGTGTTCCACCCCGTAAAGCCCTATACGCGCTTTGCGGTGGATGGCATGGAGGTCTTTACCGTCGAGAGCAACCACATGGCCCACGGCCAGAACGAGCACGCGCTCAACTACCTGTTTACCAGGAAGGAAGGGGGCTCGCTGCTCTATGCCGCGGATACCGGGCTGTATTCGCAGGAAAACCTTCAGACGCTGGCGTCTTCGGCAGTGGATGTGCTGGTGATGGAGGGCACCTTTGGCGACATTCCGGTTGAGGGCGCGCGGGCCACGCATCTAAACGCCGCAAACTTTGTGCGGCAGCTGGAAAACCTGCTGGAGCATGGTGTCATCACTCCAAAAACCGCTGTTTACATGACGCACATCAATCAGGTGCAGCATTTGAATCACAGCGCCTATCAGGCATATATGGACGAGCATGCGCCTCTTAAGGTGATTGTGGCGCACGACGGCCTGCGCGCTTAATTGGACGGGCAGTCCTGAAAATGAAAGAGCGCCGGGTACATGCAGGGGGCATGTACCCGGCGCTCTTCTTGTGCGCAAGAGTGACAAATCAATTGCGAATATTGTCCACGGGCTTGAGGTCGATAAAGCGCAGGAAGTCCTGGATGTGCTCGTCCCAGTACTCCCAGGTGTGCGCGCCGGGATGCTCCTCGTAGTGGTAATCGAAGGGGTTGCCCTCGAGCCCGGTGAAGAAGTCGCGCGTCTCGTGGGCGGAGGCGAGGACGAAATCCTCCGTGCCGATGGAGTGGAAGATGCGCGGGCGCGGCTTGCCCTCGTCCAAGATGCGCTGCGCTGCGCCGAAGACGTCTTCCTCCGTTCCATGCAGCGCGCTAAGGTCCGTCGTGCCATACGTCATCTCCATGCGGCGGACGCGCTCGGGCGTGAGCTGGAGCGAGCGATTGACGGCGCCGGCGGAAAGGCAGCCGATGGCCGCGTAGTTCTCCGGGTTATTCAAGCCGATCTTCATGCAGCCTGCGCCGCCCATGGACAGCCCGGCGATGAAGTTCTCCTCGCGCTTGTCCGACAGAGGGAACATAGAGCGCATGATGCGGGGCAGCTCCTCGGAGACATAGGTATAGTAGTTGCCGCCGTGCTTCATATTCGCATAGGAGGAGAGGTGTGCATTGGGCATGACCACCGCAAGTCCCAGAGGCGCGGCGTAGCGCTCGATGGAGGTACGGCGCTGCCAAATGGTGTGATTGTCGCTCGCGCCGTGCAACAGCCAGAGCGTGGGATGCTTGTCCGCGCGCACGGACGCCGCCATGCCGATTTGCTTGGTGGCCCGCTGGGGCAGGATCACGTCGCACGCGACGCACATGCCCAGGCTTTCGGAAAAGAAATTCGCGTGAATGAGTGCCATGATCGCATTCCCCCTTACTTTTGAATGGGCAGCCAGGCCAGGACCGTCTGGATCTTTTCATCCCAGTACTTCCACTGATGGTCCCCGGGGCTCTCCTCGTAGGTCAGATCGTAGTTCAGCTCGCGCAGATGATCGCGCATGCGCACGTTCTGCTGGTAGAGGAAGTCCTCCGTGCCGCACCACATGTAGACCTTGGGCTTTTTCTCCGGCGTCGCGCACAGGCGCTCGGCCACGGCGAACAAGTCGTTATCGCTGCCCTGAATCTTCTCGTGCGGGCCAAAGATATCCACCCAGAGCTGGTTGTTCTCGCGGCCGGGCTCGGGCTTTGCACAGTCGGCCGCGTCCACGCCGCCCGAGAGCGACGCCACCGCCGAGAAGGTATCGGGCGCGAGCAGACCGCACTTGAGCGCGCCATAGCCGCCCATGGAAAGGCCGGCCGCAAAGGTATCCTCCCGCCGGTCGGACATGAAGGGGAAGAAGGAGCGGCAGATGGTGGGGAGCTCCTTGGAGATATAGGTCCACCACTTGTGACCGATGTACATATCCGTATACCAGCCAAGCTGCGTGCTGGGCATGACCACGGCGATGCCGTAATCCGCTACATAGCGCTCGATAGAGGTTCTGCGCTGCCAAATGGTATGGTCGTCGCTCATCCCATGCAGCAGGTACAGCACGGGATACTTGCCGTCCCCGCGCTTGCCTTCCATGCCGATCTGCCCTTTCGTCTGTTCCGGCAGGATCACGTCCATTTCCGCGCACATTCCCAGTACGTCGGAGAAAAAATCAACGTGCAGCAATGCCATGATTCGATTGCCTCCTTAAATATTCCTCATGCGCACAGTATACCATAAAAGGGAATGGATGTAAATAATAGGTTAATCTCATCGCGAAAGGGGGACTTCACCATAGCGGTGAAATCCCCCTGTTCTACTCTTGCCTAAATTCCACGACTTCCGAAAAGTCCTTTCTTGGTCTAGGGCTTGGGTGCTCGCTTGCGACGCCCAAGGAAATTGCGCCAACCAATTGTCCCTTGGTTCCCATCGAAGCGGTGAGCTCTTCATAAGCAAAGCAAGTGTTTGCAATCCACAGCGTTCCATAGCCCAATTCGGTCGCGGCGAGCAGAATATTCTCAACCGATGCGCCAATGGACAAGGTGTCGCAGATTTCGGTGATTCTCTGCTCGGGGTCTATTTCCCTATAGGGCGATTGACCATTGGTGTTTTCAATCATAATGAGGACCGGGGCTTGGCGCATAATCCTTAACGTGTGAAAAGCGTCGGGCAAGCCGTGCTGCGAATTTGGCAATCGCCTTTCTCCGTCGCGCTCTCTGTACAGCCCTCTTTCCATCACGTCCAATAGGTTTTTCTTGGCCGCGCCTGTGTAGATGATGTATTTCCAGGGCTGCCGGTTCTTAGCCGAGGGCGCCAGCATACCCGCCCGAAGGATTGTCTCGATATCCTCTTTCTTTACGTCCTCTGCCTTGTATTTTCTGATGCTCTTTCTGGCAGCAATCGCGTTCATTCGCTATCCCTCCATGATGGACCCATCGATGCGTCGCCCTATTTTTCGGGTTTGGCGTTCGCCGTGATGATTTCCATCACCTTTTCAAGGCCGTTGCCGGAGGGTTCCTCGTCCATGCGGGCGCGCAGCTCGTCCTTGTGGGCGCTCAGGTCGCGCACGCACTTGACGAGCGAATCCGCCGTCATTTGGCTCTGGTCCAGCACATGGGCAAGGCCCCGCTTTTCAAAGGAGGCGGCGTTTTCGATCTGGTCGCCGCGGCTGGCGCCCTTGGGATAGGGGATGAGCAGGCTGGGCTTTTTGAGGGCCAGGATCTCGCACAGGGTGTTGCTGCCTGCGCGGGAAATGAGTAGGTCGGCGCAGGCAAAGGCGTCGTTCATGCCCTCGGAGAGGTATTCCACCTGGCGGTAATGCGCGTATTTATCCCCATCGGGGTCGAGGTTGCCCTTGCCGCAGAGGTGGAGGACGTCAAAATCGGGCAGCAGCCGGGGCAGCGCCTGGCGCAATGCCGCGTTGATCGCCTGCGCGCCCGAGCTTCCCCCCGTGATCATGAGCACGGGCTTTTTGCCGTCCAGCGAAAAGCGCGCAAGCCCCCGTTCGCGGTTGCCGGCAAACAATTCGTCCCGAAGCGGCGTGCCGGTGTAGACGCCGCGCCGAATCGCGCGCGCCGTTTCGGGGAAGGTGGTGCATACCGCCTTGGCAAAGGGCGCGCAGAGCTTGTTGGCCAGCCCGGGCGTCAAGTCGGATTCATGCAGCACCACCGGCACGCGGTTGAGCTTGGCGCCGTAGACCACCGGCACCGATACAAAGCCGCCCTTGGAAAAGACCACATGCGGCCGCAGCTTGCCGATGATGGAGCACGCCTGTCCCACGCCCTGTATCACCCGGAAGGGGTCCGATAGGTTTTTTACGTCGATATAACGGCGCAGCTTGCCCACGGCAACCACGTGATAGGGGATGCCCAGCGGCTCGATCAACTCCCGCTCCATGCCGTTTGCAGACCCGATATATTGAATGTCCCATCCCGTTGCCCTAAGGTGGGGGATGAGCGCCAGATTGGCGGTGACATGTCCGGCCGTGCCGCCGCCGGTAAGTACGATTCTCCTCAAGGGAACTCCCTCCTGCGCTTCTTCATTTTCCCATTTATTATGAAACCTTTATGGTCGGATGTAAAGAGAAACTTATGAGTTCCTTTGTCGAATGAGCGGACGTTTTGACTTTCGACCTTGTGAAGAGTAAAATAATCCCTATAATGCATAAGGAGGAAAGCGCTCTATGTGTGAACTTACGGAGGAAATTCTTGGCAAGGAGAGAAAGTTTGACGGCGTGGTCATTGACGTGGAGCATTGGCAGGTGCGCCTGCCCGACGGGACAAGCGCCCTGCGCGAGATCGCCCTGCACAAGGGTGCGTCGGCGGTGATTCCGGTGGACGAAGAGGGGTGCGTGGCGATGGTTCGGCAGTTCCGCACGCCGGTGGGCCGGGTGATGCTGGAGATCCCCGCGGGCAAGTTGAACTTCGTGGGCGAAGATCCCCTGGACTGCGCCAAGCGCGAGCTGCGCGAGGAGACGGGCCTTACGGCGAAAAAATGGCGCAAGCTGGTGGCGCTGCGCACCACGCCAGGCTTCTGCAACGAGACCATCCACCTGTACATGGCGCAGGACCTTTCACAGGGTGAGCGCGATTTGGATGAGGACGAGTTTTTGAACGTGGAATGGATGCCCTTGGAGTGCGCTGCGCAGAAGGTGCTCTCCGGACAGATTGAGGACAGCAAGACCATCTCCGCCGTGATGATGGCCTGGGAAATCTACAAAAGAGAGCGCGCATAAGGCGGGTTCGCAACGCCCTTTGCGCGGGAAGGAGGTACGCCCATGCGCAAAGAGAGCGTTATGGAGGGCTGGCGGGTTGCCGGACGCATCACGGGGGCGGGGCGCGCGGATGTCGTGCAGGAGGTAAACCTGCCCTTTTGCCTGGCGGATCTTTCGGCGGCATGCGGAAGGGACGGGCTGTTTTTGCGCGGCTGGGAGCTATCGCGCGTCATTGAGCGGCCCAAAGAACCCCCGCACAGTCACGCCGAGCGCACGCTGCTCCAGCTGGACGGCGTGGTGGGGGAGGGCACGCTGCTCGTCGACGGAATGGAAAAATGTGCCTTGGCGCCGCGCATGGAGGTGGATATGTCCGAGGAAATGCGCGCGGGCAGCTGCCATGTCACCCTCCGCTTTCCGCCGCGCCTCCCCACGCTCTTCCCCGGCGAGCACGGCGCCGACCTGCCGGTGGAGACGGCGGTGCGCAGCGCGCAGGTGCGCAACGTATACCTTCTGCGCATTGAGGAGATCGCGCTTGAAAGGGATACGGTGCGCGTGCGTGTCTACGCCTATGGCGCGGGCAAGGTGCGCGTCTGCTTCCGGCTGACGGAGGGCGAAGGGCTGCTCTGGTCGGAGAACCTCACCACCTATGTGCGCGTGGGCGCCCAAGTGATAGAACGTGTATTCGTTCCTAGCAAAGAGTGCCGTTGCGC
>CAOKIU010000083.1 GCA_948468595.1 uncultured Christensenella sp. | reverse complement strand
GGTTTTGTCCCCGGGGGTCGGCGCGCGGGCCCCCCCCCCCCCCCCCTCCTCTCCCCCACGTCTGCGCGCTCCTATTCCATCACAATGGATTAGAACGGGTTGCCCGCGCCCTCCTCGTCCAGGCCAAAGAAGGTCAGCGCGCGCTGGATCGTCAAGTCCCAGAAGCGCCACTCGTGCTGATACCCCTCAAACTCCTCGAACTTCGCGTCGAAGCCAATTTCAGCGGCGTGCGCCTTGAAGGCCAGGTAGGACTCGTAGAGGAAGTCTTTCTTGCCGATGGCAAAGTAGAACCGGGGCAAGCTGGGATCGCCCGCCTTTTGATCGACGATGCCCCAGGTGTTTTCATAGGACTGGAGATACGCCTCCATGCCGCCGCGGTTTTCAACCATGCCGCGGGTGCGCTCGTCCAGTTCGTCGCCGTTCGAATAGCCTGCCTTAAAGGGGCAGCAGGAAAGCACTGCCGCCGCCGCGAACAACTCCGGGTGGTTCAGGGCGTAGACCAGTGTGCCCGTACCGCCCATGGAAAGCCCGGCAATGAAGTTGTCCTCCCGCTTGTCAGAGGCCGGTAGCCAGTTGTAGATCAGGGGCATCAGCTCTTTCGTCAAATAATCGTACATGTTGTAGCCGATGGAGAACTGCTCCCAATTGGCGTAGTTCGCGTTCAGGCCGCTGGGCATGACCACGATCAGATCCTTTTCACAGGCGTAGAGCTCGATGTTGCTCTTGCGCACCCAATCGGTGTGATCGCCGAAAGTTCCGTGCAGCAGCCAGAGCACCTTGTACTTTCGCCCGCTGCCGTAAAACTCGCTGGGCGTCATTGTGCGCGGCTTGTCGGGCAGAATGACGGAAACCTCGTGGTTGTTGTTCAGATACTGGCTTTCAAAATTGAGGTGAAGAAGTGCCATGCTGTTTCCTCCTCTTTCTTCGTGTAAACACTACCTCTTATTGTAGCGCAAACGCCGGGAGGTTTGTCAAGAGTCTGTTGCACTGGCCATTAGAATCAAATGACAGCGCAGCAAGGCGTCATTTTTTGCTTGCTATCGCGGTAAACTCTCCTGGCATATTGTCGTCCGTCCACGCTGGATGCTCGTCGAATCTCTCCAAGCAAAAGCCGTTTTTTAGGATCGAATTTATGATCTCGCTAATTGTGTATTTCCTATAGAGGCATTTGGGCATCTGCCTGCGCGTATCCTCGTCAAAAAAACGGGCATGCGCCATCTCGCCCTCAAAGACCTCTGTTGAAAAATAGCTCATGGTTGGCTGCTGAAAATTCAAAATATCCGATATTTTTGTAAATGGATGAAAATCACTGCAAATCAGCTTTCCATTCTTTTTCAGCACGGAATGCAGAACGTGCATAAACGCATCAAGATCATGAAAATAATGCAGAATGCCGCCCTCCATAAACGCCACATCAAAACAATTGCCATATTTTTCCGTGTCAATTTCCAGTATATCGCATACTTCAAAATCAATGTGCACCTTCGCGGCTTCGGCAAATTCAAGCGCGTATTTCTTATTCTGTTCCGAAATATCAAAAATCGTCACTTGTGCGCCCAATAGGGCCAGGGGGATTGCTTTTTTGCCGCAGGAGCCGCAGATATTCGCAACTTTCACACCCTCATAGGTATCAAAATACTTCGAATACCTTTTGAGCATACGCATCGGATCGTCCATCGCTTCTTTTGCCCGCTCGGAGGGCGGGCCGGATGTATTCATCCAAAACGCATAAGCGTTATACTCCCATGCTTTCTTGTGCTGCCGGCTATAGTCTTTCATCCGTCCTCTCCCTCCCGATTCGCAGCTATATCCCCAATCGCCCTTATTCTCAACAAAAATCAGTTCGTGCGATCGGAGTTCTCCACTTTAACAAGATCGGCCAGCGTCTTACGATCAAAAAAATCGGTGATATGCTGATAGAATTCGACCCACATGGGATAGGTGCGGCATTCGCGCGCTCTATCGCACGGCTTTGCTCCACATTCAAGGCAAGCGACCGGGGCAAGATCGCCCTCCGTCAGCCGCAGTATGTCCCCTATTTTGCACTCGCCGGGCGACTTTAACAGGCAGTATCCGCCGCCCTTCCCCTGCACGCCTTCGATAAAACCATTTCTCGTCAGCACCGGAATAATGCGCTCCAAATACTTCAGCGAGATTCCTTGCCTGTCCGCAATCTCTTTCATTGGAATATAGCCCTGGTCGGCATGCTCCGCAAGGTCTATCAACACCCGAAGCGCATACCTGCCTCTTGTTGAAATCATCATAAAATCCGCTCCTCTCGCAGAGGCATTATACCACAAAGGCAGTAGGCAAATCAACGAACAACATGCATCAACACCGGCGTCCTGCACTAGAAGACACCGGTGTTGACGTTTATTCTGCAAAAAGCGGCGTGGATAAATAGCGGTCTCCTGTATCCGGCAACAGCACAACGATGGTTTTCCCCTCATTCTCAGGGCGTTTGGCAAGCTCAATAGCCGCAAAGGTCGCCGCGCCGGACGAGATTCCCACAAGTACGCCTTCACTCCTGCCGATCAACCTGCCGGTAGCAAAAGCGTCTTCGTTGGTGACGGGAACGATTTCGTCGTATATGCTCGTATTTAAAACCTCAGGGACGAAGCCCGCTCCAATCCCCTGTATCTTATGCGGGCCCGACACCCCGGTGGAGAGCACCGCAGAAGCAGCCGGCTCCACCGCGACCACTCGAATGTTGGGGTTCTTCGATTTCAGATACTCCCCGACCCCCGTTATGGTCCCTCCCGTGCCCACACCGGCGACAAAAATATCCACCTTTCCATCAGTGCCCTGATAAATCTCCGGCCCGGTATTCTCCCTGTGCGCCTTTGGGTTTGCGGGGTTTACAAACTGCCCCGGGATAAAGCTGTTGGGGATCTCCGCGGCCAGCTCCTCGGCCTTTGCAATGGCCCCCTTCATGCCTTTGGCCCCCTCGGTCAGGACGAGCTCAGCGCCGTAGGCCCTAACCAGTTGGCGCCGTTCTACCGACATCGTTTCGGGCATGGTCAGGATGATGCGGTATCCGCGCGCAGCGGCAACGGAAGCCAGGCCGATGCCGGTGTTGCCGCTCGTAGGTTCAATGATGACCGAGCCGGAAGTGAGTTGACCCAAGGCCTCTGCCTCATCCAGAATGGCCTTTGCCACCCTGTCCTTTACAGAACCCGCCGGATTAAAATACTCCAGCTTGGCCACGATCCTCGCTTTGAGGTTCAGAGCCTTTTCAATGTGCGTAAGTTCCAACAGCGGGGTGTTGCCGATGAGCTGATCGGCCGATGTATAAATGCTTGCCATGAATGTTCCCTCCCAATGGATTGGTTATGCGTCCGCGCCAAAGCCCCTTTGAAGATCGTCGATCAAATCGTCGATGTGCTCGGTGCCGATGGAAAGGCGGATGGTGCTCTGCTTGATGCCTTGCGACTCCAGTTCTTCTTCGCTCAGCTGGCTGTGCGTGGTTGTCGCCGGATGAATGACAAGGCTCTTTACATCGGCAACATTGGCCAGCAGCGAGAAAATCTTTAGGCGGTCAATGAACTGATGCGCCTCTTTTTGACCGCCCTTGATCTCAAAGGTGAAAATGGACCCTCCGCCGTTGGGAAAGTACTTCTCATAAAGCGCATGATCGGGATGATCCGCAAGCGACGGATGGTTGACTTGCTCAACCTGCGGGTGATTTGCTAGGAATTCCACGACCTTCTTTGTGTTTTCCGCATGGCGCTCCAAGCGCAGCGAGAGGGTTTCGATCCCCTGCAAGAGCAAGAACGCGGCAAAGGGCGAGATGGCCGCACCCGTATCGCGCAGAAGAATCGCGCGGACGTAGGTTACAAATGCCGCGGGGCCGGCTGCCTTGACAAAGGATACGCCGTGATAACTGGGGTTGGGATCGGCAATAGCGGAATACTGGCCGGATGCCGCCCAATCGAACTTGCCCGAATCCACAATCACGCCGCCGAGGGTTGTGCCATGGCCGCCAAGGAACTTGGTGGCGGAATGCAAAACAAGATCCGCGCCGTGTTCGATGGGACGAATCAGATAGGGAGTTCCAAAGGTGTTGTCTACGACGAGGGGTATGCCATGCTTGTGCGCTAGCGCAGCCAGCGCATCGATGTCGGGAATGTCGCTGTTGGGGTTGCCCAGGGTTTCAATGTAGATGGCCCTTGTGTTTTCCCGAATAGACGATTCCACCTCGGCAAGGTCGTGAATGTTTACAAAGGATGCGGTAATGCCAAAGTTGGGAAGCGTATGCGCCAGCAGGTTGTAGCTGCCGCCATAGATGGTCTTTTGCGCAACAAAGTGGCCGCCGTTTTGCCCAAGGGCTTCTAGGGTATAGGTAATCGCCGCCGCGCCGGAAGCCAGGGCCAACGCCGCCACGCCACCTTCAAGCGCAGCCACGCGCCGCTCCAAGACGTCCTGCGTGGAGTTGGTCAGTCTGCCGTAAATGTTGCCGGCATCGGCAAGGTCAAAGCGCGCCGCCGCGTGGGCCGAATTCTTGAACACGTAGGAAGCCGTCGCATAGATCGGTACGGCGCGGGCATCCGTCGCAGGGTCGGGCGTTTCTTGACCAACGTGAAGTTGCAGGGTTTCAAATCTGTAATTGGACATCCTTCTCATTTCCTTTCGCACTTGCTTGCTGCTGAATTGCTTTTGCGCGTTTCACCGGCACATTCGCCCGAAACGGAAATTCGCTCTGACGAGCTTTTCGAAATAATCTGCCATGGCTGCTTACCTGCCTTATAAAATAATGACCCGGGAGACCTCGATGAAGTCTCCCGGGTGCAAGCAATTGTGATTCCGCAACGCTATGCGGCACAAAGGTTTACCCTGAAATAGGAGAAAACATCGGAACAATCAGCGCAAAACATGCGCATTTGGCAAGCCCACATGCACTTCTCTCTCTGCCCAACCGCGTAAAAAGAGCTCGCCATAACGCTTATCCTCCTTAGCAAGAAATACCAACCATTTAGGTTGGTATTAATATAGCGCAAAACGCCTACCTTGTCAATAGGTAATTAAAACTTTTTTTGCTTCCTGGCGCCTGCGATGCAGCATCGCTCAGCGCTCTTCTTTTCCGTTTTTGTATCGCAATTTGGCCGCGTTCGTGTGTTTCCTGATAAAATCGGACTTGGCATGGGTGTAGCCGTCTCGATCATGCTCGTATTTTTTCCAAAGACTGAGCTTCAGCGCTTCATATTGGCTTGCAATATCGGGACGTTCATTGAGCGCGTCACGAAAATAAATCTCGTCATGATCCCCCATTATTCTTAAGTGCAGGTGAAAAACCCTCTCGGCAAATCCATTTTCGGTATATCCCTTGTTAAAAGAAATTCGATTGGCGCTCTGCGCCATGCAAAGGTAACCGCAATTCTCTAAAATGTCTTTGACGGTCCATAAGCTGCACGCCTGCGGCACTTCCACCAGGATATCGATGATGGGCTTTGCCCTTATGGCATGAATCGCCGTGCTCCCGATGTGACTGATTTTCGCGCTCCGGGGCAATGACCGCTTTAGTAAGCCCTCTTCCTGCGCGTACCAATCCGCCCAGCAATCTTGATGCTCCGTCAAAACGATCGGGAACAGTTGCCACAACTCTTCCAGACTCATTTCCGATAGCTTTTTGCTCATGATATTCCTCCTGTAATACCCAGTTTTTCCCTTGCTGTCACGCGCACAAGCGATGGGTTCCCCTTTATCGGGCCTATTTTCTTAAAAGTAATAGTCAATTTAGGCTAAACAAGCAGGTGAGGGCATCCTTGCCCCCACCTGCTTGTGCATTTGCTCAAGTCCTGAACCCAGCGGCCATATCCCTCCATCCTGCCATCCAAGGATGCTCATCAGATGGTGTTCCCGATGGAATAGGCGCTGCGAATCGCCGTTTGGAGGTTTCCAATCTTGCCGCAGTCCCCGATGGTATAAAACTGCTTTCCACAATTCATATACCGCTCCGCGCCGGAAACATCGGCCCGCATACCCGCAGCGAGCAGGACGGTATCCGCCGCAACGGTGTGCTCCGCTCCGCTCTCGTCCTTGTAGGTCACGCCGCCAGCGGAAATCGCGGTACAGGTTGCCTTGAGGATGATCTCCAGGCTGTCTTTGTACTCCTCCACCGCCGCGATGAACATGCTGTAATAGTGGGAACGATTGGCTTCCTCCGCCACGATGTCTTTCATCTCGATGACGGTGACATGCTTCCCGCGCTGAGCGAGGTGCAGCCCGGTTTCCACCCCGATTTCCCCGCCGCCGATGATGACCACGTTCCCGCCGATCTCCTCCTCATGTCCGAACGCGCTTGTCGCAGGAATGGCATTTTCTATCCCCGGGATATTCGGCACTATGGGGACGGCGCCCGTGGCGGCGATACAGACATCAAAATCCTGCTGCCCAATCCACGCCGGATCGGGGGCGCAGTTCAGGCGCACCGTGATATTGGGGTGCTCGGAGCACTTGCGCTCAAAATACTTGAGGAGATTGCGCATCGGCCACTTAAATTCGGCGTAGCGGCTGTGGTCTATCATGCCGCCGAGATAGCCGTTCTTCTCAAAGAGCGTTACCTTGTGCCCCCTGTCCGCGGCGGTGATGGCTGCCTTCATGCCGGCGGGACCGCCGCCAATGATGGCGACGCGCTTTTGCGATTTCACCGGGATAATGCGCTTGTCCACGGTTTTCTCGGAGGCAAAGCGGGGGTTCACCACGCAGACGGAAAGCCTGTGGTTCGGAATATGGCACTTGTTGCACCGTAGGCAGGGAACGATCTCCTCGGGCTTTCCCTCATAAAGCAACTGCCCGTAGTCCGGGTTGGAAATATAGGCTCTTGCCATGGATATGAGGTCGGCTTTGCCATCCCGTATGGCGGCCTCGCCGTCCTCGGGTTCAAAAAAGCCCGCTGAGGCGGCGACCGCCAGCTTCACCCCCGCCTTTTTTACGTACTCGGCCATATGGAGAAAAGGCGTGCGGCTCTTGGCAAAGCCCGTTGGATGCTGGTTGTCTATCTCCATCGAGCGGATGGTCAGAATGTCGATGAGTCCCTCGGCTGCCCTTGCAAACGCCACTGTATCGTCGAGCGTCCAACCGCCAGGCTCCATTTCATAGCCCGATACGGAGGCTTCTATTGTAAAATTCTGCCCGCATTTCTCCTTTATTCTCCGGCATAGCAGGAGGGGGAACCTGATGCGGTTTTCAAAGCTACCGCCGAACTCGTCGGTGCGCTGGTTGGCAATGGGGCTTAGCAGCTGTCCTGTCATCACCATGCGGTACGACATGTGGACATAAGTTCCGTCAAAGCCGCAGTCTGCGAAGTTTTTTGCAAGATCGGAGTATTTCTCGGCGAGCTCGTACAGCGTTTCCGTCTTGACCTCTTCCTTCCCCGGGGCAGCGGAAATCGCCTTACCCTCGGATGGGAACGCCATGATCGTGCCGTGGGCACGCGCTCCGTAGAAGTGAACAGCATCGACCATCTGCGCCATGTAATTCTGGGCGTCCAGATCCGAGGCGTCCCAGCCGTTGCCCCCCTTCCAGATCTTTCCGTAGCCACTTCCGTCGCAGGTGACGATTGCGGCTCCGCCCCTGGCGCGAGACGCATAACACTCGATGAGCGTATCGGAGGGCCAAGTTTCGCCAGCCTGCGCGCAGTACGGCTGCGAGGGCGGGCAGATCATTCTGTTTTTCAGAATGGTGTTCCCAACCCTGAGTGGGGACAAAAGACTTGGATAGTGCGGATTCATACAATCACCTTGCCGGTGCGGCGCCGACATCAAAAGAAGGAAAACGAAAGCCGCCGAATTTTTCGTTTTCCATCATCTGTGTGATTAAGTTCTTCATCGCGTATCTGACCATGCTCATATTTCCGTATCTATTGGATGAGAGAAGACCCTCGGGCCCTGCAGTTCGTCCGACAGCGGTATGCCATCAAGAGCAATCTTCCCCGCGCCAAGGGCCCGATTGGGATACCCTTGCTCTTAATTGTGAAGCTCAGCGCCTCAGATCGGCTATCTGGGACGCTGACGCTCCGCACCGCTCATTTGGCTCAAGCGCTCGCATGCCAAATGGGGCCCGCCATCGGACTTGTTAACATCGATCATCCTGCCAACGCGGTTATCCACGATCAGCTCTGCCACATCGATCCCATCGTCTTTATGCGAATCATTCCCACTCGATGGTGCCGGTGGGCTTTGGCGTCAGGTCGTAGACCACGCGATTAACGCCCTTGACCTCGGTGACGATGCGGGCGGTGATGCGGTCCAGAAGCGCCCAATCGGGGTGCTCGATGGCGGCGGTCATGGCGTCGACGGTATTGACGGCGCGCAGGATCACCGGGTACTCAAAGGAGCGCGCGTTATCGCGCACACCCACGGAGCGAAGGTCGGGCACGATGGTGAAATACTGCCAAACCTTGCCCGCAAGGCCCGCCTTTTTGAACTCCTCGCGCAAAATGGCGTCGGAATGGCGCACAGCCTCCAGCCGGTCGCGGGTAATGGCTCCCAGGCAGCGCACGCCCAGGCCGGGACCCGGGAAGGGCTGACGATCCACCATCTCCTCGGGCAGGCCGAGCTCGCGGCCGCAGGCGCGCACCTCGTCCTTAAAGAGGTACTTCAGGGGCTCAACCAACTCAAACTGGAGGTCATCGGGCAGGCCGCCGACGTTGTGATGGGACTTGACGATCTTGGCGGTCTTGGTGCCGCTCTCCACAATGTCGGGATAGATCGTGCCCTGGCCCAGGAAGCGAATGCCGTCCAGCTTGCGCGCCTCCTCCTCAAAGACACGGATGAACTCCGCGCCGATGATCTTGCGCTTTTGCTCGGGATCGGAGACGCCCGCAAGCTTGGAGAGGAAGCGCTCCGCGGCGTCGACATAAACCAGGTTGGCGCGCAGCTGACGGCCGAAGACCTCGATCACCTGCTCCGGCTCGCCCTGGCGCAGCAGGCCGTGGTTGACGTGCACGCAGGTGAGCTGATCCCCCACCGCGCGGATGAGCAGCGCCGCCACCACCGACGAATCCACGCCGCCCGACAGCGCCAGGAGCACCTTCTCCTTGCCGATGCGCGCGCGCAGAGCCGCCACCTGCTCGTCGATGAAGTTGCGCATGTTCCAGTTGCGCTGCGCCTTGCAGGTATCCAGCACAAAGGGCTTCAAGAGAGCGCGCACCGCCTCATCTCCCT
>CAOKIU010000082.1 GCA_948468595.1 uncultured Christensenella sp. | reverse complement strand
TGAGGATGTAGACTGGTGAATTAGTTGAAGTAGCGCTTGAGCAGGCCGTTGAAGGCGCAGCCATGGCGGGCCTCGTCCTTGCACATCTCGTGCACGGTGTCGTGGATGGCGTCATAGCCCAGCTCTTTGGCGCGCTTGGCCAGCTGGAGCTTGCCCAGGGTCGCGCCGTTTTCCGCCTCAACGCGCAGGGTGAGGTTCTTCTTGGTGGAGTCGGTGACGACTTCGCCCAGAAGCTCGGCGAACTTGGCGGCGTGCTCCGCTTCCTCAAAGGCGATGCGCTTGTACGCCTCGGCAACCTCGGGGAAGCCCTCGCGGTCGGCCTGACGGCTCATGGCCAGATACATGCCCACCTCGGAGCACTCGCCGGTGAAGTTGGCGCGCAGGCCCTCGATGACCTCGGGGTCCAGGCCGGCCGCAACGCCGACGCGGTGCTCGTCAGCCCAGCTCAGAGTGGCTTCCTGCTTGTTGAACTTAGAAGCGGGAGCCTTGCAGATCGGGCACTGGGCGGGAGCCTCGGGACCTTCGTGAACGTAACCGCAAACAGAGCAAACCCATTTCATGCTACATAACCTCCGTATTTGTTCTTTTCATTCTTCTTTATTGTTACCGCAACCGCTTCTTCCGCGCTTGCATTTATCTTATACACGAAATGCGGCGCGCTGAAACAGTGTGCAAAAAATTTTTTTGTAGATTTTTTGCACTGATGAAAACGGCCCGTCAGGCGAGATTGTCCAGGTCGATTTGCGCCATGGCGGCGGCGACCGCGCCGTCAGAGGCGGCGCACACCACTTGGCGCAAAGGCTTCGTGCGGATATCGCCCGCCGCATAGACCAGCGGAACGGAGGTGCGCGTGTCCTCCCCCGCCTTGATGTAGCCGCCTTCCAGCGTTAACTGGCTGCCGAGCAGAGCCGTCTGCGGCTCCATGCCCACGGCGATAAACAGACCGTCCATGGCCAGCGGGCGCGTCAGCCCCGTTTTGAGGTTTTTCACAGCGATGCTTTCCAGCTTTTCGCTCCCCGAAATTGACTCCACTACGCTGTCGAAAAGGATTTCGATATTGGGCGTGCGCTGCATGCGCTCCACCATGAGCCGCGCCGCGCGGAAGGCGTCGCGGCGATGGACGACGGTGACGCGGCGGGCAAACCGGGCCAGATAGAGGGCGTCTTCGGCCGCGGTGTTGCCGCCGCCCACCACGCACACATCCTTTCCCTTGTAAAACGCGCCGTCGCAGGTGGCGCAGTAGGAAACGCCGCGCCCGCGCAGGCGCTCCTCCTCCGCCACACCCAGCGGGCGGGGCGTCGCGCCCATGCATAGGATCACCGAGCGCGCTTCAACCTCGGTTCCCGCAATATATACGGCTTTCTTCTCCGGAGTCAGGACCACTTGATGGATTTCGTCATAGCGGATATCCAGCCCCAGTTTTTGGGCCTGCTCGCCCATGCTCATGGAGAGTTCCGGCCCGCCGATCCCCTCCGCAAAGCCGGGGTAGTTTTCAATCCAGTTGGTTGTAGCCGCTTGGCCGCCGAGGAACTGCTTTTCATAGAGAGCGCAGGTCAAGCCCGCGCGCATGAGATATATGCCTGCGGTCAGCCCCGCCGGGCCGCCGCCGATGATGAGGGTATCCAGCATGGCATTCGATCTCCTTCGTCTGTTTTTCCATAATATTGTACCCCGGGCGCAGTCAAATAAAAACCTTGCGGGGAAAATCGGCGCGCATTTAGGGATTGAGCTTGCGGGCCAGGGCGGTGAACACATCCCCTGTTCCCGCTGCCGGCGGAAACGACGAGCCCAAGTAGGTGACGCAATAGACCCCATTGTCCTTGACCGCGATATACTCCATCTCACTTTGATAAGCCGCGTCCAGCCCTTCCACCGAAACGGGATGAAAATCCGCGGGCCCGCGCGCCAGCGCCGCTCGGTGCATGAGCGCCGGGACGAGCGCCCGGGCCTGGGCGGCGCTCCTCATCAAGTAAATGTCCTGGTACATCCAGACCTCCCCGCCCCTGCCGTTCGCCACGCACTCAAAGGTGTCCCATATGTCGGCGGCCAGCGAACAAGAGCGCTCTACGGAGCTGCGCTTATCCTTGTAGGAAAGGGGGATGCGCTCGCCCTCCCACCCCAGGTCGCGCAGCAATAGATAGGGTCCGTCCGCGCTCTGTGGCATGGCGCTCCGCCGAACGCTTGAGAACTGCGCCGCCGTCAGGGCCGCCAGGAGCGCAACCGCCGCAAGGATTACCGCATGCACCGCGCGCCGTCCCGGTCTTTTGCGCGGCGCGTGGTCCAGCGGCTGACCGCGCTTGAGGCGGCGGCGCAAGGCCATCGTGCGCGCCGCGCCATAAGCCGTGTTGAACAGAAGCAGCAGAACGATGCCGGCGCACAGCAGCATCGGCGCGGTATGGCGCACCCAATCTATGGCGATGGATGCGGCCAAGCGAGTGGCTGCCGAGGCGGGGTCGCTGGCAGCGGTGAGCGCGATCAACAGGTTCAGGCCCAGCACCACGATGCTGGGCAGCCAGCTCAGCCAAATGCTGCGGCTCAGCGCCTTGAGGGTGAGGGCCTGCTGGCGCGGGTCGGTGTAGATTTCCGGCGCGTCGCTGTCTTCCGGCGCGCAAAAGACGTTGACCAGGCCGCACCGCGTGACAAAGGTCCAGCCGCAGTCCTGATAGAGCGCAATCTGCTCCTCCGGCAAAGAGGAATCCTCGTCCAGTAGGCCCGGCGAGGCCAGCTCCACGCGATAGCGCAGCGCTTGCGGCGCTTCCCTGTCGAAGCGGCTGAAAAGACTCCCGCGTTTTTTCAGCCGCCAACCAAGGCGCGCCATTTCCGCGTAAAGCGCTTCCGTTTCTCCAATTGCGTAATCGCCCGGGTGCAGGCGGTATTTTCGATTCATGTCTCCTCCTCCAGCGCGGCGCCGTCGCGCACCATCTGCCGCAGGCGCCGGTACTCCTGGCGCAGCGCCCTTCGGCCTTCTTCTGTTATTTGGTAGGTTTTGCGCCGGTCCTCCTGAGCCTCCAGCGCAATCAACCCCTCCTTTTTCATGCGGGTGAGGATGCCGTAGAGCGTGCCCGGCCCCATCATGAGCCGGCCGCCGGATAGATCCCGGACGCGCTGCATCGTGGCGTAGCCGTGCCCCGGCTCAAGCAGCGCCAGCAGAACATAGTACATTGCCTCGGTCATGGGCTGCGGCTCTCCCATCGTCTTGCCTCCTATTATGTCACGCGATATATCGCATAACATAATAATAGCAGATGCGCAGAAAAAAAGCAAGACCCGGGCAAGCGCCCGGGTCAGCGGAAGGCTATTCGATTTTCAGCGTCACCGTGCCGGTGAAGTCCTTGCCTCTAACGGCGATGTAGTTGCTGCCCACGGGCAGCTCCACCGCATCTTCATAGGGCGCATCACTGCCGGCGAGTACGGTGGGCTCCCCGCCAATGGAGTAGAAGACCAGCTCAGCCTCTCCCTTTGTCGCCTCAAAGACGCAGGAGATGGATAGCTTTCCCTCCTCCACCGTCTCCAGGCTCGTGCCGCCGAAGAGAAATTCCGTGCCGGAGAACGCGGCGTATTCCGCTTCATAGGAGCCGGTGTAGTGCGTGCTTCCGAACGCCCGCTCCCCCTTCAGCCAAGGGTTCCAGCTGATGGGCACATCGCCCACCAGCTCGATGGCGTCGTTGTAGCGGCCGATGAATTCATCCTTGGCGCAACCCGTTATCAACAACAGTGAAAGCAGAACGAGCAATAGCGCGATAAACCTTTTTCTCACACCCTTCACAGCCATTTCCTCCTTTACTCCATCGCGCGCTCGCGGATGATGTGCTTTGCGCCCCAACAGGTGGCCAAGAAGTAACCGCCGTAGATCACCAGAACGAAAAACGCGATGTAGAGCACTGTGGAGAGGATGTTGAAATTTCCAAAGCTGGATAAGGTGTCGGTGACGACGTACAGGCCCACCCATGAATGCACCGCCGCAAGGCCCAGCGGCATCAGGAAATACAGGGCGATTTGCCGGGTCTGCGCCGAGGCGATCATCTTTTCGTCCGTGCCGATCTTGCGCAGCAGGCGATAGCGCTCCTGGTCGTCACTGGACTGGGAGAGCTGTTGAATGGAGAGCACCGCGGCGCTGGCGATGAGGAACACCAGGCCGATATAGATGCCGATGAACATGATGGTGCCGTAGGTGCCGATGTTCGAATCATAGAGCGCTTCCTTCGTCTCGTAAAAGACGTCATAGCGCCCCTGACCATCCGACGCATGCAGCTCGACCAGGCGCCCCCACAGCACCTGCACTTGGTCGGTGCCGTCCTCAATCCCGGGGCGGTAATCGCCCACCAGGGTATAGGCCGTGGGCTTCAGGCGGGCCGCCACCTCTGCCGGCAGGATGAGCAGGCCGTCAATGCCGGTGACGCTTTCGGTGCGCATGGACTGCTGCACCAGCGGCCCGGCGGCAAGGGTCGTGCCCGCAACCTCAATGCAGGCGCCGTCGCGCTCGGCCGCGCGAAAGACGTCCATCATGGGTTTGTAGGTGCAGTAGGCCGCGAACTTGCCCGCCTCAAGCTCGAGTTCCTCGTAGCCGGCAAGGCGCATGCAGGCGTTGTAGTCCTCGATGGATACCCCGTAGAACGAGGCGCCCGTCTGCGCGTAGTCCACGGATCTATGCGCCGGCAGCAGTCTTGCGTAGGGCGTTGTGAGCTGATCAAAGCGGGAGCCCGTGATCAGCACGGGGTATTGATAAGTGTTTTGAAGCAGGCCGTCATCCCCGCCCAACGCTTCCAGGTCCTTTAGGATGTCGTACTCGGAGCGCAGGGTCATGTCAAAGGGCGTGGAGCGGTTAAAATTGTCGTCAATCGCCTCGTTCATGCCCACGGCGGAACCCAGCGCGCCAATGGTCAAAAATAGCATCAAGCATACCATGGCCATGGAGCCAAAGGTCGAACCCAGTTTGCTGGTCAGCTGCCTGAGCACGAACATGTTGAGGTGCTTGAAGTAGAACCCGCGCCACATCTGCGCAGCCTTGAGCAAAAAGCCGGACAGCGAGAGGAAGAACAGCAGCGTGCCCACGCACCCCATGACGATGATGATCAGCAGGCTCCAACCCAGTTCGTAGAGCTTGATCTTGAGGATCCAGGCATACGCCCCGGAGAGCAGGGCAACAGAGGCCAGGAAGAACAATACGCTCACCCAAAGGTGGCGCGTGATATAAGCGCCCTCATTGCGCCGGTCCGCGTGGAGCAGGTGAATGAGCCGGGCTTTGGAGACGGTAACGACGTTGAGCGCGGCCACGATCACGAAGATCACCGCGAAGTACTGCAGCGTCTTGCACAGACTGGAAACCGAGATCACAAAGTGGTAGTTGATCACCGCCACATGGTAGATCTTGGAGACCACCACCGAGAGCATCTGGCTGAGCAGCAATCCAAGGGCCAGGCCAGCGGCAAGAGAGAGCACGCCAATGACAACGCTCTCCACCAACAGCATCAGCGCAATGCGCCTGCGCTGCACGCCCATGGTCATATACAGGCCAAACTCGCGCTTGCGCCGTCGAAGAATGAAGTTGTTGGCGTAGAGCACCAGGCCCGCGAGCACCACCGAGACGAAGGTGGAGACAATATTGATCATCTCCATCATAAAGTAGATCAAGGTGCTTTGGCGGGCGGTGAAGTCGAGCATCACCTGCTGGCTGTCCATGGAGTTGAAGACATAGAAGATGCACACGCCGAAGGTGAGCGTGAGAAAATAGATGGAGTAATCCTTAAACGAGCGCAGGACGTTCTTAAATGCGAGATTATAAAACATTGCTCACATCACCCCCAAGCAAGGAAACCACTTCGATGATGCGCTCGAAGAACGCCTTGCGGTCCATCTCCGCGCGCGCAAGCTCGGTGAAGATCTTTCCATCCTTGATAAAGAGGATGCGGCGGCAATAGCTGGCGGTAAAGGCGTCGTGCGTCACCATCAGTATGGTCGCGCCCAAATCGTCGTTGAGCCGCTCAAAGCTCTGCAAAAGCAGCCGCGCCGACTTGGAGTCCAGTGCGCCGGTAGGCTCGTCGGCCAGGATCATCTTGGGATTGTGAATGATGGCCCGCGCGCAGGCGACGCGCTGCTTCTGGCCGCCGGACATCTCATAGGGGTATTTCTTGAGCACATCGCCAATGCCCAGGGTTTCGGAGACCATTTTTACGCGCTGAAGGATGGTCTTTGGCCTTTGGCCCATGATGGTCAAGGCCAGGGCGATGTTTTCATAGGCCGTCAGCGTATCGAGCAGGTTGAAATCCTGAAACACGAACCCGAGGGATTCCCGTCGGAACCGCGAAAGCTCCGCCTGGCGCATCCGCGTGACGTCCTGGCCGTCCAGCTCTATGGCGCCGGAGGTAGGCGTATCGATGGTCGCCACGCAGTTGAGCAGCGTGGTCTTGCCGCTGCCCGAGGCGCCCATGATGCCCACGAACTCCCCCTTTTTGACGCTAAAGCTGATGCCGTTCAGGGCGTGGGTCGCGCTGCCCTTGCCGCCGTAAACCTTATCCAAATTTTTGACTTCCAATACGATGTTATCCATTGCTAGCCGCCTCCTTTAACGCTGCCATTGTACCAAAGACGGCTGAGCCGTACCATCGAATTTCCTTACCGAATCCTTACGATTTTGTAAGATTGTAAGCGTCGCCCAGGGGGAAGCAAAGGGTGACGCAGGTGCCCTGGCCTCGCTCGGAGGCAATCTGGATTCCCAAGCCCATCTTGTCGCAGAGCTTTTTGGCGATGTAGAGGCCCATGCCCGTGGACTTGCCCAGGGCACGGCCGTTCTCGCCGCTGAAGCTCTTGTCAAAAACATGCGGCAGGTCCTGACTGGGAATACCTACGCCGTTGTCCCGCACGCGCAGCAGGACCGCGTGCGGCCGCCGCTCCCCAATGAATTCGATGCACGGCGCCTGGGCGCGGTACTTGACCGCGTTGGTGACGATCTGCACCAGGACGAACTCCAGCCACGCGGCGTCCGTGAGAACCTCTGCATCCAAGCCCTGCTGCACAACGGAAAAGCCCGCCTCAATCAACAACAGCGAGTTCTTTTTTAAAATCGCGCGGATGAGGGCGTCCAGCGGCACCGCGCGCACGCGGAAGTCCTTTTCCAGGCTGGCGGCGCGGGCGTAATAGAGCACCTGAGAGACGTATCCCTCCACGCGGCGCAATTCGTTTTCCAGCCGTGCATTGGGGTGGTTCTCCAAGTAGAGCGAGGCGGATGCCAACGGGGTTTTGATCTCGTGAACCCAGCTCTCAATATACTCCCGGTATTCTCTGGATGATTGCGCATGGCGGGCCAATGCTTCCTGGCGCGCCATGTCCAAACGGTTCACCGCGTCGTAGAGCACCTGCCCCTCTGCAAAGCCCGGCCGGTCCACGCGGTTGGCCGGCAGGTTTTCCCCTTGATTCTGCCAAAGCCAGCGATCAATGTCCCGATAGAACATGAATTTGCGCACAAAGTCAATGGCCACCCATACCAGCAGCATCAGGGCGTAGATGCTCACCACGAATAGAGCGGCGTCCCGGCTGCACCCCGTGCCTCTGAGCAGCACGTAGGAGAGCACCGAAGCGATGAGCATGAGGAGCAAAAGCGGGATTCGGTCCCGAAGATAGCTGCCAATTTTCATACCATGTACCCCTGTCCCCGGCGCGTAATGAGAAAGCCCTCCACGCCCACGCTTTCCAGCTTCCGGCGCAGGCGGTTGATGTTGACGGTGAGCGTATTATCGTCCACAAACTCATCGTTCTGCCAAAGCACATCCATCAGCTGCGCGCGGGAAACGATGGTCTCCTTGTTCTTGATCAGGGTATATAGGATGCGCTGCTCGTTCTTGGTCAATTCCACCGCTGCCCCGCCGTATTCCATCATGCCGCGCGTAGTGTTGAGCGTCACCCCCTTGTGGGATAGCAACGTTTCGTTGCCCTTGTTGCTTCTGCGCAATACAGATTGGATATGAGCCAACAGAATTTGCATATTATAGGGTTTGGTCACATAGTCGTCCGCACCCAGGTTCATGCTCATCAATTCGTCGACTTCACTTTCGCGGCTGGTGATCATAATGATGGGAATCTCCGACGCCTTGCGCACTTGCCGGCAGATGTGGAACCCATCGTATTGTGGCAAATTGATATCAAGCAGTACGAGCTCGGGATTTTTTTCCAGAATGTCCGCGGCGACGTTGGAAAAATCCGCTGTATATTGGGCATCGTAGCCATATTTAATCAATATGCCACACAGATCTTCCGCCATGGGCAAATCATCTTCGCAAACGTAAATCATGTGCTCACTCCCATGTTTCCCAAACTTCCGGATGGTAGCCCACTGTGGCCAGTCTTCCGTTGCGCACGATGGGGCCCTTGATCAACTGGGGGTTTTCCAGCAGTTGCGCACGGATCATGTTCTTGTCGCTCATAAAGCGCACAGCAGATTCTGCATATTTCTTGCTCTCCGTGTCGATGAGGTTGATCAGGCCTACCTGAGCGGCCACAGAATCGAATTCTCGCGGGCTCATGCCTTTTTTGGCGAGGTCTACGCTCTGAAATTTGATCCGGCGCTCCTTGAACCATCGCTCCGCTTTCTGGCAATCGAAGTTCTTTTTTGACATGAAAATCTGGATGTTCATCGGATTCCTCCTTGTGGAATAGAAAAAGACCGTCCGAAGCATCGGACAGTCTAAATGGAAATGCCGTACACCCTCCGGACGGCGCAGGCTTCCCCGCGGCACACCCCGCGTTCCGCTTAGTGCTGCTTTCTTCCGAACCTGACACGATTCACGGTGCGGCGTTGCACGGGACCCACGGCGAGCGAAAGGAATTCCGTCTTGCGACCTAGTACGGCAAACTGCTTACGCAAAATGTCGACCTTATTTATTATACCCGATTGTGCGCCGAAATGCAAGCCCCTCCGCTGCAATTCGGCGGGAAGCAAGCTCTCCCCCATTGCAACGGATGTGTTTTGGGTACAACAAATAAACCTCCTACCAACGCGCGGAAAGAGAGGGATTCTTTTGTTCACTCCTTGCTTTCATAGGGCACACGGTTGCCGCCGTCATCCCAAAGGCGCTCCAGATGATAGAACTCGCGCTCAGGTTCATAGAACAAATGTACGATTATCACGGAGAAGTCCATGACGATCCATCGGCCCTCCGCATAGCCCTCCGAGCGCACGAGCGGAAAGCCCATCTCCTCCATCTTGATCTCCAAGTCGTCGTAGATGGACTTGACGTGGTTGGGATTGCGTCCGGAAGCGATGACAAAATAATCCGATATGATGGTCATGTTGGAAATATCCAGGCAGACGATGTCCGTACCCATTTTTTCGTCGATGATATTGCAAGCCTTGAGGGCGATTTCTTTGATATTTTC
>CAOKIU010000081.1 GCA_948468595.1 uncultured Christensenella sp. | reverse complement strand
CCGCCAAAGGCCTGGAGAACAACCTGACCGCTTTTGAAAGCGGCTAGCGCGCCTACCGGGCGCGCGCCGCAGGGAAGACGTGTGAAACGGATCTTCCCTGCGGCGCGCTGTAAAAAACAGTGGATTGATGCGGGCTGGAAAGGAGTCCGCGCAACGAAAATATGAGTTGGGAGAGGTAGCGCCATGTACTGGAACAAGCCCATGGAAACCATTGACCGCGCCGACTTGGAGCGCATCCAGCTGGAAAGGCTGAAGAAAACCGTCCACCGCATGTATAAGAACGTGCCCTTTTACCGCGAGCGCATGCAGAAAAAGGGCGTCAAGCCCGAGGATATCCGAACGCTTGCGGACCTAAAGCTCCTGCCCTTTATGGACAAGACCGACCTGCGCGACAACTATCCCTTCGGCACCTTTGCCGCGCCCAGGGAGGAGATTGTGCGCATCCATGCCTCTTCCGGCACCACGGGCAAGCCGATTGTGGCGGGCTACACGCAAAACGACATCGATATGTGGGCCGAGTGCGTGGCCCGGTGCCTGGGCTGCGCGGGCGTGACGCGGCAGGACACCGTGCAGGTCTCCTATGGTTACGGCTTGTTCACCGGCGGCCTGGGCCTGCACTACGGCGTGGAACGCATCGGCGCCACCGTCGTGCCCACCTCCGCCGGCAACACCAAGCGCCAGCTGATGCTGATGCAGGACCTGGGCTGCAACGCGGTGGCCTGCACGCCCTCCTATGCGCTGATGATGGGCGAGACCATCCGCGATCAGAACATCGACATTCAATCCTTCAAGCTGCGCGTTGGTCTGTTCGGCGCGGAGCCGTGGACCGAGGGCATGCGCGATGAGATCGAGAGGCTGCTGGGCATCAAGGCGCTGGACATCTATGGCCTGACCGAGAGCGTGGGCCCGGGCGTTGCCATGGAGTGCCTGGAAGGCCGCGAGGGGCTGCACATGTGGGAGGACTACTTCATCCCCGAAATCATCGACCCCGCCACGGGCGAGCCGCTGCCCGATGGCGAGATGGGCGAGCTGACCATCACCACCATCGGCAAGGAAGGGATGCCCACCGTGCGCTTCCGCACGCATGACCTGACGTCCATCATTCCCGAGCCCTGTAAGTGCGGCCGCACGCACCGCCGCATCCGCCGCCTGCACGGCAGGACCGACGACATGCTCATCATCCGCGGGGTCAACGTCTTCCCCTCGCAGGTGGAGACCGCCATCACTGGCATTGAGGGCATCGCCCCCCGCTACCTGCTGGTCGTGGACCGCGTGCACAACCTGGACACCCTGGAGGTGCAGGTGGAGCTGATGCCCGAGCTCGTCTCCGACGAAGTGCGCAAGGTCGAAGCCCTGCGCGCCAACGTGCAGCGCGCCATCGAGCAGGTCCTGGGCCTGGGCGTCACGGTGCGGCTGATGAACCCCAATACCATCGCGCGCAGCGAGGGCAAGACCCAGCACACTATCGACAAAAGAAAACTGTCTTAAGGCGCTTACTTATGCTATAATGGGACTAGAGCAAGAAAAGGAGGCAGCGTCATGTATATTAAGCAGATCTCCGTCTTTATTGAGAACCGCCATGGGCGCCTGACCGAGTTTACCAACTTGTTGGGGGAGAACAACATCGACCTGATCGCCCTGTCCATCGCGGACACCACCAATTTCGGCATTTTGCGCGCTATTGTCTCCGACAACGATAAGGCGCTCTCCGTCATTCGGGCGCAGGGATATACCGCAAACCTGACCGAGGTTCTGGCGGTGGCCGTGCCGGATGTTCCCGGCGGACTCTCCGGCGTGCTGGCCCTTCTGCGCGACAACGATATTTCCATCGAATATCTCTATTCCTTCGTCCGCCGCGTGGGCAACGACGCCATCATCATCTTCCGCGTCGATCAGCCCGAGAAGGCGGGATGCGTGCTCAAGGGCAACGGCATTAAGCTCCTGGAGCAGGACGAGATTGCCTGATTGAGCGCCCAATGGGCATGAATGTGCAGATGAAGAATGGTTTCTTGCAAAAAGACTGTTCTTCGTCTGCCTTTTACAATTAATCTGAATTTTTCCAAAAAACATCTTGCAAATTCTGTCTGCCATCACTATAATAAAACAGTGCTAATTAAGGGTTGCCCCGACAAGCGGCCCGAGAAGGAAAGGGTAGATCATATGAGCTATGTAGATTCTGTGCTGGAAACGGTTGTCGCGCGCAATCCCGGTGAAGCGGTCTTTCATCAGGCGGTGCGCGAGGTGCTCGACTCCCTGCGCCTGGCGGTGGAAGCCAATCCCGCCTACCAGAAGAACGGCCTGCTCGAGCGCCTGGTGGAGCCGGAGCGCGTGATCATGTTCCGCGTGCCTTGGGTGGACGACAAGGGCAACGTACAGGTCAACCGCGGCTTCCGCGTTCAGTTCAATTCCGCCATTGGACCCTACAAGGGCGGCCTGCGCCTGCACCCCTCGGTGAATCTGGGCGTCATCAAGTTCCTGGGCTTTGAGCAGATTTTCAAAAACAGCCTGACCGGCCTTCCCATCGGCGGCGGCAAGGGCGGCTCCGACTTTGACCCCAAGGGCAAGTCTGACCGCGAGGTCATGGCCTTCTGCCAGAGCTTTATGACGGAGCTCTACCGCCACATCGGCGCGGATGTGGACGTTCCCGCGGGCGATATCGGCGTGGGCGCGCGTGAGATCGGCTACCTTTACGGCCAGTATAAGCGCATCACCGGCCTTTACGAGGGCGTGCTCACCGGCAAGGGCCTGACCTACGGCGGCTCCCTGGCCCGCACCCAGGCCACCGGCTACGGCCTTGTCTACCTCACCCGCGAGATGCTGGCGGAGAAGGGCATGAGCTTTGAGGGGCAGAAGGTTTGCATCTCCGGTTCCGGCAACGTGGCCATCTACGCGGCGGAGAAGGCCATGCAGCTGGGCGCCAAGGTGATCTCCATGTCCGACTCCAACGGCTCGGTGCACGATCCCGATGGCATCGACCTTGCGTTGATGAAGGAAATCAAGGAAGTCAAGCGCGGCAGAGTCAAGGATTACTGCGATTGCAAGCCTGGCGCCAAGTACCTGGAGGGTCAGCGCGTGTGGTCCATTCCCTGCGACATCGCCCTGCCCTGCGCCACGCAGAACGAGCTGGATGAGAACGATGCCAAGCTCCTGGTGGCCAACGGCTGCAAGGCGGTTGCCGAGGGCGCGAACATGCCCTCCACCCCCGAGGCCATTGCCGTCATCCAGGGCAACGGCTTGCTCTATGCGCCTGGCAAGGCGGCCAACGCCGGCGGCGTCGCCACGTCCGCGCTGGAGATGAGCCAGAACTCGCAGCGTCTGAGCTGGACCTTTGACGAGGTGGATCAGAAGCTGGAGGGCATCATGGTGGGCATTTACAACAACATGAGCAGCACGGCCAAGGAGTTCGGCGTCGCGGGCAACTTCGTTGCGGGCGCCAACATCGCGGGCTTTAAGAAGGTAGCGGACGCCATGCTGGCCCAGGGTGTGGTGTAAAATACGCTTCAAGCGCAAAAAGGAGCTCCCCTTCATCCAAACGGATGAAGGGGAGCTCCTTTTTTATGCGGTAAGCGAAGCGCGCTTCCGTTATTCCCCCAGCCAATCGCCCTCGAAGACGATGGCGGCCGGCCCCGTCATGTACACATGCCCAGTGTGCGCGTCCCATTCAATGCGGAGATCGCCGCCGCGCAAGTACACCGTAACTTCGCGCCCATCGGCGCGCCCGGTCAGCATCGCGGCCACGGCCACGGCGCAGGCGCCCGTGCCGCAAGCCATTGTCTCCCCGCTGCCCCGCTCCCAGACGCGCATTTGCAGGCTGCCGTCGGGCAAGGGGCGCGCAAACTCCACATTGACGCGCTCGGGGAAGAGGGGAGCGCGCTCAATCGGCGCGCCGATGCGGTCCAAAGCCAGTTCCATGGGGTCACAGTCCACAAAGAGCACCACGTGCGGACTGCCCATGGAGACGCATACCCCCTGCGCCGTGCCTGATCCAAAGGGCACCGTGACGTTCTGCGGGGTGTCCGATAGAACGGGAATGCTCTGGGCCGTCAGCCCCGGCTCATCCATGTCCGCGCGCAATAGGGCGATGCCACCCCTTTCGTCCCGCGTTGCGGAGACGACCTTGACGCCGGAAAGCGTCTCAATGCGCACGGTATCGTCGGTCACTCGGTCCGCGTGCCGCTCGAGCATGTACCGCGCGATGCAGCGGATGGCGTTGCCGCACATGCGCCCCTCCGATCCATCCGCATTGAACATGCGCATGCGGCAATCCGCGCTGTCGGAGGGCTGAATGAGGATCAACCCGTCTCCGCCCACGCCGGTGTGGCGGTCGCTGAGCTGCCGCGCGAGCGCCGAGATGTTCTCAGTGGCGCCCTGGTTGAACTCATCGACGTAAATGTAGTCGTTTCCAATCCCATGCATCTTGACAAAATGCAGCATATGTCCTTCACGTTTCCTTTCGCGTCTCACAGGAGCGGCACGCCCGCCACGCTGAATTTTTCACATACGTCCGCCGGCCACAGGGAGCTTTGCACCTCTCCAATATGCGCCTTGCCCAGCAATAGCATGCACAGGCGGGACTGCCCGATGCCTCCGCCGATGGTCAGCGGCAGGCGGCTGTCGATGAGCGCGCTGTGGAAGGGGAGGGCGGCGCGCTCCGTCTTGCCCGCGGCGGAGAGCTGAGAGAGCAGAGATTCCGCATCCACGCGAATGCCCATGGAGGAGATCTCTAACCGCGTATCCAGCGCCTTGTGGTAGTAAACCAAATCGCCGTTGAGCGACCAATCGTCATAATCGGGCGCGCGGCCGTCGTGCGGAAGGCCGGAGGAGAGCGGCCAGCCGATGCCCTGGAAGAAAGCCGCGCCATGTTCCTTGACAAAGGCAAGCTCTCGGCCCTCAGGGGGCAGGTCGGGGTAACGGCTTTCCAGCTCCGTGGTCGTGATAAAGGTCACCTCGCGCGGGAGCTGCACGTCAATTTCCGGGAACGCGGCGCGCAGCTTCTCCGAGGTGTTGTACAGTGCCTGGTGAATGCGGCGCACGGTGTCCTTCAAATAGTCAAGCGTGCGGTCCTGACGGCCGATCACCTTTTCCCAATCCCATTGATCGACGTAGATGGAGTGGAAATTGTCCGTTATTTCGTCCCTGCGAATGGCGTTCATATCGGTGTACAGGCCCTTGCCCACGGGATAGCCGTACCGGCCCAGCGCGTAGCGCTTCCATTTGGCCAGCGATTGCACCACCTGCACCGCGATGCCGGGCTGCTCCAGGAGGTCGAACTCCACCGGCCGCTCGACGCCGTTTAAATCGTCGTTGAGGCCCGTGGCCTTATCCACGAACAGCGGCGCGGATACGCGCGCCAAATTGAGCTGCACGGCCAGCTCGTTCTCAAAGTCGTCCTTGAGCTGCTTGATGGCCAGCTGTGTATGGTAAAGATCCAGCGTGGGCTTGTAGCCGGGGGGAAGAATATGCATATGCTCCATTTGGATCGCTCCTCCTTATTGATAATGCGCGCCGCTGCGTTTGCCAGCATGTCACTTAAATACTATACCTTTCCGCCCTCTGTTTTGCAAGAATATTATGGAAATCCATCATTAAGAAATTGAATTTTGGAGCAGAGACTGGCGCTTTTGGCAGCCCTGTGATAGAATAGGGGCATAACCCTGGAAAAGAAAGGAAGCGGAATCAATGATCGCAGCACGCGCCCCCATGGGGTGGAATTCGTGGAACACATTCGGCGCGAACATCACCGATGCGCTCATCCGTCAGATGGCGGATGTGATGGTGGAGAAGGGCTACCGCGACGCGGGGTATGAGTATCTGGTCATCGACGATTGCTGGGCCGAGATGGAGCGCGACGCCCAAGGCCGCTTGGTGGCCGACCACGTCAAGTTCCCCCATGGCATGAAAGCCGTGGCAGACTACGTGCATCAAAAGGGGCTTAAGTTCGGCATGTACTCCTGCGCGGGCGTGCGCACCTGCGCCGGCTATCCCGCCAGCTTTGACCACGAGTTCGTGGACGCGGCGACCTTTGCCGAGTGGGGCGTGGATTTCCTCAAATACGACTTTTGCAATTTCCCCGCCAACGGCGATTGCAAGATGCGCTACCAAACCATGTCCATGGCGCTCAAGGCCACCGGAAGAGAGATCCTTTTCTCTGCCTGCAACTGGGGCCAGCAGGAGCCCTGGCACTGGATGCGCTCCATCGGCGCGCATATGTACCGCTCTACGGGCGATATTCTGGATAACTTCGTCTCCTTTACCGATATTGTAAAGTCGCAGCTGCCCAATTTCTGCGACAGCGCCCCGTATTGCTTTAACGACATCGATATGCTCACCGTGGGCATGTACGGCAAGGGCAACGTGGGCATCGGCCGCCCCTGCACGGACGCGGAGTACCGCGTGCAGTTCTCGCTGTGGTGCATGCTCTCCGCGCCGCTGATGATGGGCGGCGACCTGCGCGCCATGAGTCCGTTCTGCGAGGAATTGATGCTCAACCGCGGCTTGCTCGCCATCAACCAGGACGAGGAGGCCCGCCCGCCCTATGTCGTGCAGCTGGACGGCGTGACCGTCATCGATCCCAACCCGCCCGAGGGCACGCATCCCTGGAGCCGCGAGCCGGAGACCTCCCTGACGCTGCTTAAGCACCTCTCCAATGGGGAGTTCGTCCTGGGCTACTTCAACCTCTCGTCCAAGGAGTCGGAGATTCCCTGCATCTTTGCGGACTGCGGCCTGCCCTATACCTCGGGCTATGGCTTTGCCATGACCGATGTCTTCACCGGCGAGGAACTGGGCGTCAAGCGCGATTTTTATAATCCCGTCATCCCCTCCCACGATTGCCGCCTCTACCGCTGCCGCCTGGTCAAATGCTGACCTGCGCGCAATGCGGCCGCGCGCTGACGCGGGACGAGGTGGGTTTGACCAAGAAGCTGATCAATCGCGGGGCCACGCGCTACCTGTGCATCGATTGCCTGGCCAAGCATTTCCAGGTGACGCGGCAGGATTTGGAGCGCAAGGTCGAGGAATTCCGCCAGATGGGCTGCACGCTCTTTCGATAGGGCTGCGTGCGACAGCGCACAGAAGACCCGTGGAAGGCGGCGCATTTTGCGCCGGCTTCCACGGGTCTCTCTTATGGCAACAGGCTGGATAAATTCGACAAAAGGTGTTATAATAAGAGAAGTAAAAGATGATGAGGTGAACGCGATGAAAGTCTTCGCATATTCCTATAGAAAATTCGACGAGGCGCCGTATTTTGAGAAATACTGCGCGCAGCTGGGCATAGAGCTTGGGTATACGGAACTGGACCCCACCATGGAAACGGCGCATCTTGCCCAAGGATATGAGTACATCAGCATCCTGCTGACGCGCGTCGACGCGCAGCTGGTGGAGGAGTTCGCGCGCATGGGCGTGAAGATGATCTCCAACCGCCTCATTGGCGTGGACCACATCGATGTAAAGCGCGCCAAGGAGCTGGGCATCCGCATCAGCAACGCGCCCTATGGCGCCAACTGCGTGGCGGATTTCACCCTCATGCTCATGCTGATGAGCATCCGGCACATGAAACAAATGATGCGCAGGGGGGAGATGAACGACTTCACCCTGCCCGGCATCCAGGGAATGGAAATGGCCAACCTGACCGTGGGCGTGCTGGGCACGGGCAAGATCGGCCGCGCGGTCATCCGCAACCTGAGCGGCTTTGGCTGCCGCATCCTGGCCTATGACCTCTATCAGAGTGAGGAAGCAAAAAAATACGCGCAATATGCCGACCTGGACACCATCTTCCGCACCAGCGACATCGTCACCCTGCACATGCCGCTGACGGACGAGAACTACCACATCATCGACCGGGAGGCGCTGGAAAAGATGAAGGACGGCGTGGTGATCGTCAACACCGCGCGCGGGCCGCTGATCGATACGGAGGCGCTGTTGGACGCGCTGGAGAGCGGCAAGGTGGGCGCCGCGGGCCTGGACGTGGTGGAAAACGAGGTGGGCCTTTACCACAACGACTGGAAGAACACCGTCATCCACAACCGCTATATTCCCCTGCTGCGCGGCTTTAACAACGTCGTGCTCACCTCGCACAAAGCCTATTACACCGATCAGTCGGTGGAGGACATGGTGCGCAACTCGCTCCTGGGCTGCTACTATGCCGAACACAACCAAGAAAATCCCTTTGAAATTTGACAAAGCGCGCGTCCGTCAACCGGCGGACGCGCGCTTTGTCATGGATTCTGCCATCTGATGCGGTAGATCGCGCCCTGACAGCCGTGCAGGGTGATCTCCTCATTCGTGTAGCCGGCGAGCGACCAGTAGACGCTGCGTGCGTTCTACACGCAGGCATCGCTGAAGAACAGACATTCGCTATGGGAAAGCGGCTCCATGGCCTCCCGATTGTCTTCGATCCTGTAGGCCTCCAGGCCCTGGCGGAAGGTTTTGGTCGAACACCACGCCCTTGTTCGTGGCGACGAACCTGGCCGCGCGGCGGTAGGTAGACCCGCGCGTCAGCTCAAAGATGTACATGTGCCGGTTGGTGTTGACGGTCACGCCGATGAGCGTGGGAGAGCCATCCACCGTGCAGACCTCCTCGCGCACTCCCGCGTTCCACAGCCGATCGAACGCGCCGACGTTGCCCCGGGTGATTTCCGGCAGCACGGGGGGTGGTGCGGTATACCCATAGTTTGGCCAATACAAACTCTGCGTCCCTCTGGCATATAAATCTGTCAGGATTCGACTTGACAAACCGGATGCGCGATAGCATGAAACCATGCGCATTCGCGGGTCTGCGCGTGCAGAAGCAGGCGCTTCCGAGGCCAGTGCTCGGCGCGGCCGATGCCTCGCAGCGTTCCGCGCGAACTGCCCAGCCCTGCCGCGGCTTTCCCTACGGCCGCGGCATCGACATGAACGACAAACGCTTTTATTTTGCGATACGGATAAAAAAATTTGGCGATGGGGTTGACAGCGGAGAATTTTGGTGCTAAGATAACTCACATAAACCGGTAAGGCAGAGGAGTAAGCCGAACGTCCGATTTTTAGAGAGCCGCCGATGGTGGAAGCGCGGTATGAGGGCATCGGGTGAATGGACTGCTGAGGGCGGAACGAAAGGGCCGTTGGCCTGAGTAATCTCCGACGGGGACTTTGCCCGTTATCAGGAAAGCGCATATGCTGGTATGTGAGAGTGAGCGGGCGCGGAAGCGCCAAACTGGGTGGCACCGCAGATTTTGTAATCTGTCCCAGGGGAAGAGATTCCCCTGGGATTTTTTGTTGTCCTGCTCGCGTCCGGCAAATATTTTGAGGAGGCATCAGCCATGAAAAACATTCCCTATCGCTTTTATCTCCCCGAAGACCGGATTCCTCGGGCCTGGTACAACCTGCGTTCGGCCATGAAGGACAAGCCGGACGCTATGCTCAATCCCGCGACCCTCGCCCCCGTCACGGCCGACGACCTGCGCCCGGTCTTCTGCGACGAGCTGGTGCGCCAGGAGCTGGACGATAACACC
>CAOKIU010000080.1 GCA_948468595.1 uncultured Christensenella sp. | reverse complement strand
CCGCGGGAATCATGCACAGCACCATAGCCAGCGCCAGCACGATTGCAAGAGTCTTTTTCATAATCGTGTTACCCCTTTCGATTTTAGAACCAAGCTTGTGAATCCTGAATTATGATACCACATCTGATTACGGATGTAAAGTAAAAATGTTACACTTCTGAAACACTTTTTTTGCATCCTTCAGGACTATACCGCTCAGCCCCTCTTAACTTCAACCATATTGTAACATTTCCGTCATAGTTGTGTCAAGGGTTTTTCAAACAAAATTTTTCCTCTCGCATCTTTCCGCTGGCGCAACGCAAAATCACCAAATTTTCCGTGCTTTCTCCATCCGAGCTGCGATCATTATTCCGACGCAAATATTTCATTTTTGTGACATTCCAACTTTGACAAAGTCTTTACATATCTTGGAGCGCGCCGTGTTATAATGAAAAAAGAATGCAAATTAAGGAAGGTTTTCAGCATGTCACAAAGGCGCATATCTGATTTCGGCTTTCGCATCGGCGCGCTCCCGCATGGACCGCGCAACGCGATTACCGACGTTCCCGGGGTGCGGGTGGGGCACTGGACGGTCAGCGATGAGCGCATGAAAACGGGCGTTACGGTGGTGCTTCCCAGCCAGGACAACCTCTTTACCAGTAAAATGGTGGGCGCGGCATGCGTCCTGAACGGCTTTGGCAAGACCTTGGGGCTGATGCAGCTGGAGGAGCTTGGCACCCTGGAAACGCCGATTGCCCTGACCAACACGCTCAACGTGGGCTTGGTTCACGACGCGCTGGTCGAATACATGATCGGCCTGGGGCATCAGGAGGGGATTGAGATTCAGTCCGTCAATCCCATCGTCTGCGAGTGCAACGACGGCGCGCTTTCCGACATTCAGCGCCGCGTGATCGGCCGCAAGGAGGTCATGCAGGCCATTGCCAGCGCCAGCGCGGACTTTGCGCAGGGCAATGTGGGCGCGGGCACGGGCACGGTCTGCCATAGCCTCAAGGGCGGCATCGGCTCCTCTTCGCGGGTGATGACGGTGGGCGGCGTCCAGTACACGCTGGGCGTGCTGGCGCAGACCAATTACGGCCACCTATCCGATCTGATGATCGACGGGCGAAAGGTAGGCAAGGCCATTGAGGCGGGCATTGCGCAGGAGAAGGTGGATAAGGGCTCCTGCATTCTGATCGTCGGCACCGACCTGCCGGTCAGCGCCCGCCAGCTCTCCCGCATCCTGCGCCGGGCGTCGGTGGGGCTGGCGCGCGTGGGCTCCTACATTGGGCACGGGAGCGGAGAGGTTGTGGTGGGCTTTTCCACCGCCAACCGCATTCGTTTGGCGGAGGACCGCGGCACCGTCGCCATGGAAGTGCTCAACGAGGGCCTGATCGACATCCCCTTCCGCGCCTGCGCCGAGGCGGTGGAGGAGGCGATCCTCAACTCCCTGGCCGCGGCCGAAACCACCGTGGGGCGCGGCGGCGTCAAAAAGACCGCGTTGGTTGACCTGCTGCCCCAGGAGGGACGCCATGCGTAGAGTGGCGCTGGTCACCGGCGGCGCGCGCGGCATCGGCCGGGCGGCGTGCCGTGCGCTCGCGGCGGCGGGCTACTCGGTGGCCGTGGGGTATGTCCGCTCCCGCCAGGAGGCCGAGGCGCTCGCCCTAGCGCTTGTGGAGGGCGGCGCCAACGCCATGGCGGTTGGCGGCGACGTCCGGCGGCGGGAGGATGTGCTTGCCATGTTCCAGGCGGTGCGCGCGCGCATGGGCGCGGTGGATACCCTCGTCTGCTGCGCGGGCGTGGCGCAGCAAAAGCTCGTGCAGGACATCACCGGGGAGGATTGGGACTACCTCTTTGACAGCAACGTCAAGGGCGTGTTCCATTGCGTGCAGGCCGCCCTGCCCGACATGCTGCGGCGCGGGCGCGGGTGCGTGGTGACGCTCTCTTCCATGTGGGGGCAGGTGGGCGCCTCCTGCGAGAGCCACTACGCCGCCACCAAGGCCGCCGTCATCGCGCTTACGCAGTCCTTGGCCAAGGAGCTCGGTCCCTCGGGCATCCGCTTTAACTGCGTCTCCCCCGGCACAATTGTTACGGATATGACCGCGGGGCTCGGAGAGGAGACGCTGGATGCGCTGGCCGCGGAGACCCCCCTTCTGCGCAACGGCACGCCGGAGGACGTGGCCCAGGCCATCCTCTACCTCTGCTCCGAGGCGGCCTCCTTTGTCACCGGCCAGGTACTGCCCGTCAACGGCGGTTTTCTCACCTAAAGAATCGCCAAAGAAACTCCTAAAATTGCCGGGGGCCGGGCCAAAGGCAAGGATTTTAGCCATTGTATCGACCAACCCGGATGAAAAAACGATCCGCCCAAAGATCACGGCGGATCGTTTTTTTGCGCCATCGGGTCAGTCGTCGCGCACGGTGTCATCGTGCGCCCAGCCCAGCACGTCGTATTTGGCCCTGCGGTTGTTCTTGTCGTTGTGCAGCTCGCGGCCGCCGTACTTGGCCACGTCGCGGGCCACCGCGCGGGGCACGGCAATGACGCCGTCGCCGTCGGCCACGATCACATCCCCCGGGTAGATCGCCACCCCGCCGATGGCAACGGGCACGTTCATCTGGTCAAACCGGATGCGCGCCTGGTCCATCTTCTGGGAGATGAAGTAGGACCACACGGGGATCTTCTGCATGATGCACTCATCGGAATCGCGGATGCCGCCGCCGTTGGTGACAAAACCGCGCGCGCCCTTGGCCACGCAGGCCAGCGTATTGTCCGATCCCATCAGCCCCACGTCCACGCCGCTCATGTCCAGGCAGATGATGTCCCCGTCCTCGATCTGCTCGATCCAGGGATAGGTCGCCACGTTGCCATAGTACCAACCCGACCATGAGCCGTACGCATCGCCGCGCGGCGCGGGCGCGGGGCCCTCAAAGGGCAGGTAGCGCGCCGTGCGGGCGATGCCGCAGATCTTGGTGCGCCACAGCGGGCGGATGTTGTGGTCCAGCGTTCCGTAGTGATGGTAGCCCATGTAGTCCATGCCGTCGCGCACGTCCGCCACGCGCAGCGGCTCAAAGAGCTTGAGCAGCTCCCGTCTTTCTTCCTGTTCCGACATCAATCGATCGCACCCCTTTTCTCTTTTTGTTCCGCACTCATTATACAATATTTTCCTGTCCTTTGCCAGATCTCCCGCCGGCAAAAAGCGCTGGGGGCGGACAATCTCTCTCTTGCAAAACAGCAAGGTTGCGTCTATGATAAAAACAGTGGGATCTAAGCCGCATTTTAAAGACGCGAAAGAGGGTAAACCGTAATGAGCATTTTGGACCTTCCCTTTCTTCAGGGCTATATCCGCATGGCGACCGATGGGGTGAACATGGGCTGGCACGAGCGCAACGGCGGAAACCTGACCTACCGCCTCACCCCGGAGGAGGTGAAGAGCGCAGCGCCCTTCTTCACCTATGACAAGCCCTTTGTGCCCGCGGGCGTGACGGTGAAAAACCTGGCGGGCGCGCACTTCCTTGCCACCGGCACCGGCAAGTTCCTGCGCAACGTCGCCCTTGCCCCGCAGGACAACTGCTGCATCGCGCAGCTTGACGAAACCGGAAGCCGCTACCGCATTGTCTGGGGGCTGGAAAAGGGCGGCGCGCCCACGTCGGAATTCCCCTCCCACCTGATGAACCACTCCGTCAAGTTCGACGTCACAAACGGCAAACACCGCGTCATCTACCATGCGCACACCCCGGCGGTGATCGCCATGACCAACGTCATGGAGATGGACGACGTGAAGTGGACGCGCGCGCTGTGGTCCGCCATGACCGAATGCCCCGTTGTCTTCCCCGGCGGCGTGGGCGTGCTGCCCTGGATGGTGTGCGGCGGCGCGGAAATCGCCAAGGCCACAAGCGACTTGATGAAGCAATATGACGTGGCCGTCTGGGCCTTCCACGGCACCTTCGCCTCCGGCGAGAGCTTTGACACCACCTTCGGCCTGATGCACTGCGTGGAAAAGGCCGCCGATATTTACATGCGCGTTCTGGCCGCGGGCGGCGCCCGACAGACCATGTGCACCCAAAACTTCATTGATATTGCGGCGCTCTTTGGCCTGACCCTGCCCGAAAAGTTCCTAAAGGACTGATGCCGCGCCAAATATCGCGCGCGTCTTTGCATACTTTACGTTTTCAGCCTTGATTTATCCCCCCAGGGCGGCTATGATAGAGAGGTTGGTTATCTATCCGTCATTTAGGAGGTTTTCACACCATGGTAAGAGCAATTGTTGGCGGCAACTGGGGCGACGAGGGCAAGGGCAAGATCACGGACATGCTGGGCGCTCAGTCCGACGTTGTCGTGCGCTTCCAGGGCGGAGCGAACGCGGGCCACACCATCATCAACGAATATGGCCGTTCCGCGCTGCACCTGCTGCCCAGCGGCGTGTTCAACCCGCATGTGACCAACGTCATCGCCCAGGGCGTGGCGCTGGACCTTGAAAAGCTGTTTCACGAATTGGATACCGAGGTGCTCTCCAAGGGCGTGCCCAGCCCCAAGCTCCTCATCTCCGATCGCGCGCACGTGCTGCTGCCCTATCACATCCAGTTCGATACCCTGGAGGAAATGCGCCTGGCCGAAAAGGCCTACGGCTCCACAAAGTCCGGCATCGCTCCCTTTTATTCCGATAAGGTCATGAAAAAGGGAATCCAGGTGTGCGAAATCTTCCACGACGACCTGCTGATGAACCACCTGTGCGAGCTGGCCGAGCTCAAAAACGCGATGCTGATCAACGTCTATCATGTGGATCAGCGCACGCCGCGCACCGAGGAGGAGAAGAAGCTCTTCAGCCTCATCGATCCCAAGGCGCTGTTTGATCTGCTCGTCTCCTTCCGCGAGCGCCTGCGCCCGATGGTGGGCGACGCCGCGGCGTTCCTGCACCGCAGCATTCGCGAGGGCAAAAAGATCCTGCTGGAAGGCCAGTTGGGCTCGCTCAAGGATACCGATAACGGCATTTATCCCATGGTCACCTCCTCTTCCCCCTTGGCGGGCTTTGCCTGCGTGGGCGCGGGGATTCCGCCCTGGTCCATCCAGGAAGTGACCACCGTGGTCAAGGCCTACTCCTCCTCCGTGGGCGCGGGCGCGTTCGTCTCCGAGATTCTTGATCCCAATACGGCGGAGGATCTGCGCCGCAGGGGCGGGGACAAGGGCGAATACGGCGCGACCACCGGCCGCCCCCGCCGCGTCGGCTGGTTCGACGTGGTGGCCACTCGCTACGGCTGCATGATGCAGGGAACCACGGGTGTGGCGCTGACCAACATCGACGTGCTGAGCTACCTGGACCAGATTCCCGTCTGCGTCGCCTACGAGCTGGACGGCCGCCGCATCGACGAGTTCCCCGTAACGCCGCTGCTGGACCGCTGCAAGCCCGTCATCGAGTACCTCCCCGGCTGGAAGTGCGACATCACCAAGGCCCGCACCTTTGACGAGCTGCCCGAGAACGCCCGCAAGTATGTCGAGTTCATTGAAAAGAGCATCGGCTACCCCGTCTCCATGGTCTCCAACGGCCCGGCCCGCGAGAGCATCATCTACCGCTGAGCCGGCGCCTGCAAGGGATTGCGCCAAGAAAGAACCTCCCATCCGCTTTTGCGGGTGGGAGGTTCTCTCTTTCCCTTAGAAAATCAGTCCTTCCAAATCAGGCACACGGGCCTGGGCAGCTCGTACCGGTCGGCGGTGAGGGTGAGCTTGCCGCTCTCCGGGTCCACGGAAAGCACGGTGATGTCGCCGCTGTCCTGGTTGCAGACCAAGACGTACTTGCCGTTTGGCGTATAGGCGAACTCGCGCGGGGTCTTGCCCCCCACCTTGACGATCTGCTTAAGCGTCATGTTGCCGCCCTCAACGTCGAACAGCGCCAAGCTGTCGTCGCCGCGGTTGGACACGGTCAGGGTTTTGCCGTCGGGCGCGAAGTGGATGGCCGCGTCGATGTTCTGACCGTCAAACCCTTCGGGCAGGGTGCTCTTTGCGGAAAGGAAGGTCATTCTTCCGTCCTCATAGGCGTAAGCGCGCACCGTGCAGCCCATTTCGGTGACGACATAGGCGTACTTGCCGTCGCCGGAGAACTCGATGTGCCGGGGGCCGTCCCCGTCGGGCGTGCGCACAAAGCTGCCCCGCGCCGCGTCCAGCCCGCACTCGGCGCAGAGCGGATAGAGCACCACCGCGTCAATGCCCAGGTCGCACACGGCCAGGTATTTGCCGTCGGGCGTCACGCGCGTGATGTGCACGTGCGGCTTTTCCTGGCGGCGGGGATTCGCGCCCGTGCCCTGGTGCCGGACGATCATGGGGTCCTCCTTGAGGCGGCCCTGCGCGTCGGTGGCGTAAACCGTGGCCGTGCCCTCGGAGTAATTGGCCGCGTAGACGAACTTTCCGCCGTAGGAGGTCGTGACGTAGCAAGGGCTCTTGCCCTTGGTCCCCACCATGTTCAGTAGCGTCAGTTTCCCGTCCTCTCCCACCTTCAGGGCCGCCGCCGCGCCGCCGTCCTCGCCGTTAAAGCTGCCCGTTTCCGAGGCGGCGTACAGATGCGTTCCATCGGGCGTGAGCGCCAGGTGCGAGGGGTTTTCCACGTCCGTGGTGTCCAGAATCTCCAATTTGCCCGTCTCGTCGTCCACCTGCGCGCGGAAGATGCCGCCGTGCTCCCCCTTGGAGTAGGTGCCGATGTAAGCGATGTGCTTTGCCATGAACCTTCGTTCCTCCCTTTTTGTTCTGTGGGTCTTACCGCTTCATTATAGCAGATCAACCGCGAATTTCAACCGCGAGCGCGGAAGGAAGAATTCATAAATTGACATTGCGCCAAAGTGTGTTATACTTTGGTTACGGTAAAAATATACTTTTCGCTGGATAAAGGAGGATTGTTTCACATGAACAAAACGGCACTCGTCACCGGCGGCAGCCACAACATCGGTCAGGGCATCGCTATCGTCCTTGCCGAGCACGGCTACGACGTAGCCATCACCTACAACTCCCGCAAGGACGGCGCGGTTGAGACCCAGAAGGAGATCGAAAAGCTGGGCCGCAAGTGCTTCATTTACCAGGCCAGCTTGGAAAAGCCCGAGGTGCCCCAGAGCATCGTCGATCAGGCGCACAAGGACCTGGGCGGCCGGCTGGACCTGATGGTTTGCAACGCCGGCAACGGCGGCTTCCGCGGCAGCGTGCTGACCTCCACCCCGGAGAACGTGGATGAGGTCTATACCGTCAACTTCCGCAATTATATTCTCTGCGCCGGCGCCGCGGCCCGCCACATGGTGGCCGACAAGGTTGAGGGCAACATCATCTTCATCACCAGCTCCCGCGCGGAAATGGCTTATCCGGACGACTATCTCTACGGCGGCTTCAAGGCCTGCGTCAAGCGCGCGACCGAGTCCATGGCGCTCGACCTTTCGGCCTACAACATCCGCGTCAACTGCGTGGCGCCCGGCGCGACCTGGACGCCCAAGAACCCCTCCCTCGTCTCCCCGTTTGTCAAGGAGTCCATCCCGCTGCACCGCGTGGGCACGCCGCGCGAGAACGGCGAGGTGGTGGCTTTCCTCGCCTCCGAGCACGCCTCCTACATCACCGGCATCACCGTGCGCGTGGACGGCGGCCTCATCCTCCCCGGCATGCTGGAGGGTCACGATAAGATCCCGTGGGTGCGCGAGGAGTGGAAGAAGGATCAGTACGAAAAGGCCATGGAAATGGTCAAGGCCAACAAGGAAAAGGAGTAGCGTATGCACACCAAGTCCAGCCTGATCCAGCAGCTTCGGGGCATGCTTCCCTCCACCGCCACGGTGCTGATGCATTCCTCCTGCAAGAGCCTCGGCCCTCTTCAGAACGGCGCGGACACCTTGCTGGACGCGCTGTGCGACTACTTTAGCGACGGATTGGTGGTGCTGCCGACGCACACCTGGGCCACGGTCAGCACGAAGCAGCCCATCTACGACGTGCTGGAAAGTCCGGTCTGCGTGGGCATCCTGCCGGAGCTGTTCCGCAAGCGGCCCGGCGTACACCGCTCCTGGCACCCGACGCACTCTGTCGCGGCCTGGGGCGCGGATGCGGAGGCCTTCGTTCGGGGGGACGAGCGCTGCCTGACTCCCTGCGCGCGCGAGTCCGCGTGGGGACGCCTCTATGACCGGGACGCTTGGGCGCTGATGGTGGGCGTGGAGCTCAACCGCATGACGTTCTTCCACAGCGTGGAGGAATGGGCGAACGTGCCCCAGCGCGTGGACATGGAGCATCCCAAGCGCTTGGTCATCGTTCCCCCTGAGGGACCGCGCATCATCGACAACTTCTTCCCGCACTGCGCGGACTCCTCCCAGCTCTTCCCCAAGGCGGAGGACGCGCTGCTGCGCGCCGGCGCCATGGTCAAAACGCGGCTGGGTGACGCCGTGGTGCGCCTGGTCTCCTGCCGCAAGTCGGCGGACGTGGTGATGGACATTCTTGCCGAAGATCCCTTTTTCTTCGGGATGCCGCGCCCCTGACGCCACACCCCCGCGCAATGCGTTGCGCGGGGTTTTTTGCTTTCTTTGTGAACATTGCGCAAAGAATACATTTTGTTCACAGAACCGCCAAACCCATGCCGTATACTGGTTGTAGCATCAGAGGGAGCGGGAGGTGCTTTATGGCCAGATTGATGATTGTGGACGACGATGCCCGCGTCCGCGAGATCATTCGAAAGTACGCGGTTTACGAGGGTTATCAGGTGGACGAGGCGGAAAACGGCGCGCAGGCCGTGGAGCTGTGCCGCCGGGATCGCTACGACGCGATCACGCTGGATGTGATGATGCCGGAGATGGACGGCTTTGAGGCCCTGCGGCAGATGCGCGCCTTTTGTTCCGCGCCGGTGATCCTGCTCTCGGCGCGCTGCGAGGAGCTGGACCGCATTCACGGCTTTGCCCTGGGCGCAGACGATTATGTTGCCAAGCCCTTTTCCCCGCGCGAGCTGATGATGCGCATCGCCGCCATCCGCAAGCGCGCCGAGCGCATGCCGGTCACCGCGCCGCCGGAGATCTTCACGCTAAAGGGCCTGATCGTGGATTTCACCGCGCGCAAAGTGAGCATAGATGGGGCGCGCGCCGAGCTCTCCCCCAAGGAATACGATTTGCTCTTTTATCTCGTGCACAACCGCAACACCGCCCTGACGCGCGAGAGGCTCGTTGGCGAGGTGTGGGGGCGCGACTTTGCGGGCGATCCACGCACGCTGGATACGCATGTCAAGCTCCTGCGCAAAAGCCTGGGGCCCTATGCGCATTGCATCGTCACGCTGCGCGGCGTGGGATACCGCTTTGAGGCTTGAGCCCCTGCCCCGCGCAAAAACCAACAAAAGACCTGTTCGCGATTGGAGGTCTTCTCCCCATTGGAGACCGCCCTTTCGCATTCCCCGCCTGACGCCTGCAAAGCCCCTTTGCAGGCGACGAACAAGAACGAGGTGCGGCAAAGCCGCACCTCGTTCTTGTTCGTCGCGTATCCCGTCGCGTATCCCGTCGCGTATCCCGTCGCGTATCCCGTCGCG
>CAOKIU010000079.1 GCA_948468595.1 uncultured Christensenella sp. | reverse complement strand
GATGTCGCCGTTCTGCGCGGTGCCGCGCTGCTGGGGATGCTCGGGGTTCATCGAACGGGCGCGGAACTCGGCCACCTTGTCCATCGGGCAGAGCTTGGCCATATCCTCGTAGTCGATGACATCGATCTTCTGTACCTCGTGAGAGGTGCGGAAGCCGTCAAAGAAGTGAACAAAGGGCACGGAAGCGCGCAGCGTGGAAAGGTGCGCAACCAGCGCCAGGTCCATGGCCTCCTGCACGGAGTTGGAGGCGAGCATGGCAAAGCCGGTCTGGCGGCAGGCCATCACGTCCGCGTGGTCGCCGAAGATGTTCAGCGCGTGCGCGGCCAGGGCTCTGGCCGAGACGTGGAACACGCAGGGCATCAGCTCGCCGGCGATCTTGTACATGTTGGGGATCATCAGCAGCAGGCCCTGGGAAGCGGTGAAGGTGGAAGTCAGCGCGCCGGCGGCAAGAGAGCCGTGCACGGCGCCCGCAGCGCCCGCCTCAGACTGCATCTCGGTAACCTGCACCTTCTGACCGAAGAGGTTGATCCGGCCATTGGCGGACCACTCGTCGGCGGACTCAGCCATGGGGGAGGAGGGGGTGATGGGATAAATGGCCGCAACGTCACTAAAAGCGTATGCTACGTGACTTGCAGCCGTATTCCCATCAATGGTCATTTTCTTGCCCATGATAAGAAGCCTCCTTAAAAGGTTAAATATGACAACCGTGCCACGATAAAGGCGCGGCAAGCGGAGTCTTTCACAGTAAAGACCCTCGCATATCATTATAGGAAGATGGATTCACAATGTCAAGGAAGGAAGGGAATTGTGCCTAAAAAATAACAGGTTTGCGGGGGTTTTGGCGCGGTGAGAACGGTTTTTCCGCATACCGAAACAAAAAACCGTCCGCGGCGGACTTAAACCCGCGACTTCGGGCCGGGATTTTTACGATGGACACAGAATCTTGAATCGCCGCGCGATCCCACCGGGCCGTCCAAGCTCGCGGCATGGGGGTGGGTCCGCTCAAGCGCGCGGCGCTAAGGCGGTTCGCGCGCGGATGCCCAAGGGGAGGGGATGGCGGAGATTCCAAAATATGTGAAACAAAGCGGCGGCTCGGGCGTCTATATCTTTGAAGGCCGCGCACTTGAAAAGCCGTGAAAAATGTGGTACTTTATTACGGTAAAGTGTCGGCGCGAAGGAGGAGATGCTCAAATGAAGAAGATGTCCGCGTTGGTGATGGCGCTGCTGGTGGTGCTGGCGCTGAGCGCTTGCGCGATGATGAGCCAATTTGCACCGTCGGCAAGCCCTGCGCCTACGCAAACATTGGAAGATATCCTGACCCCCGTGCCGGAGGAGACGCCCACGGGCGATGCCACGCAGGAGCCAAATCAGCCGGCGCCCCAGGGGCTGGGCAACCTGCCGGGCAACCTCAACAACGGCGGCCTGATCCTGGAAGGGGAGGACGGGACCGTGTACGTGGCGCTGCGCAACGGCCTGTATGCCGTGCGCGACGGGAAGGCCACGCAGCTCAATCAGGACTGCGCCCATGAGCTGAACCTTTGGAACGGGCGGCTGTATTACGTGGCGCAGGAGTACCACGACACCGAGTGGGATTACCGCGAGCTCCTCAGCGAGAGCGTTGTAAGCGTCCTTGCCGACGGGTCGGACCGGCAAGTGCTGGCGGAAAAGCGGCCCGTGCGCAGAGACAACTTCTACAACGCCGAGCAGGAGCTGCTGGAGACCTCCACTTGGTACTGCGGATATGAGGATCTGATCGTGGCGGACGGCGCGATCTATTACATCGCCAACAATGCCAACGCCGGCAGCATGGACGTGCGCTCCAGCGTGAACGGCAAGGAGGGCAAGGTCTCCTGGGAGTCGGACAAATCCATCTACCGGATGGACCTGGACGGCACGCATGTGGAGGAAATCGTTGCCAACATCGGCGCGGCCGAGCCGCATATGTGCATCGACGGCGGGAAGATCTACTACTCGACCTCCTATGAAAACTGCTTCTATTCCTATCCCTTTGTGACCTTCCGCTCCTGCAATCTGGACGGAACACAAGACGCCGCGCTCTTGGGCGCGGATTACAACCCCAACTTTGCCTGCGGGTATACGTCGGATAAGGGCGCGATGACGGAGCTGGTCAGCGGGCTGCTGGTCGCGGACGGCAAGCTGTACGTCTCGGCCACCGACAGCGAGGGCGACCTCCCCTGTTCGCGCCTGATGCGCGTGGATGGAGACGGCTACTATGAGATGCAGGAAGAACTCTACTATGTCTATACCCTGGCCAGGGAGGATGGGTCCATGGTCTGGTTCAGCGCGCCTGGGCAGATCGAGTGGGAAGAGGATGACGACGGCGTGATTCTGATGGAGTACTTCAAGGATGCCGCGCTTTGCTTCGGCAAGCCCGACGCGGAGGCGGCGCGGGCGAAGACGCTGCTCTCCTTTGACCGCCTGAACCGCTGGGAGGACGAGTTCTCCTGGTTCCGCATCGCCCTATTCGACGACAACCTCTACGCTTTGACGGATAAGGCGCTCTATCGCATCGACGTGACCGACGCAGAGCAAGCGGTGGTCTGGACGCTGCCCGAGGGCGCTAAGCCCAATGACTGACGCGAATAAACATGGTCCGGAAGGCGCGACGCGCCCCGGACCCATTTTTGACGGAGGAATGGAGGATAACAACCCATGAGCCAGTTTTTAAGCCACAAAGCGCGGCGCATCGTGCCTTATGTCCCGGGGGAACAGCCCAAGGCGGAGCGCCTGATCAAGCTCAATACCAACGAAAATCCCTATCCGCCCTCGCCGCGCGTGCGGGAGGCGATGGCGGCGCAGGTGGACAAGCTGCGCCTGTATCCGGAGATCGACGGGGAGACGCTGCGCGCGGCCATCGCCCGGCGCGAGGGCGTGCAGATGGATCAAGTCTTTGTGGGCAATGGCTCGGACGAGGTGCTTTCGCTGTGTTTTCCGGCCTTTTTTGATCCCGATTGCCCCGTGCGCTTCCCGGAGATCACCTATACCTTCTACAAGGTCTACGCGGAGCTTTTCGACATTCCCTTTGTCACGACGCCGATGCAGGAAGGCCTGCGCGTGGATGTGGAGGGACTGCTCTCGGGCGAAGGCCCGGTGATTCTGGCCAATCCCAACGCGCCCACGTCCCTGGCGCTGCCGCTGGAGGAGATCGAGCGCATGGCGGCGCGGCAGCTCGACAAGGGCAAGGTGCTGGTGGTGGACGAGGCGTACATCGCCTTTGGCGATCAACCCTCGGCCGTGACGCTGATTCAGCGCTATCCCAATCTGTTGGTGACGCGCACCATGAGCAAGGACCACTCGCTGGCGGGCCTGCGCGTGGGCTACGCCATTGCCCAGCGGCCGCTGATTGAGGGATTGATCCGCGTCAAGGACAGCTTCAACTCCTATCCGCTGGACCGGCTGGCCATCGCGGGGGCGACCGCGGCCATCGAGGACGAGGCATACTTTGCGCTGCGCCTGCAACAGGTGAAGCAGACGCGGGATTGGTTTTACGAAGCGCTAATCCAGAGAGGCTTTGTTTCGCCGCGCTCCAGCGCGAACTTCGTCTTTGCCAAGCATGCGACCGTGCCCGGCAAGCTCATCTTCGATCAGCTGCGCGCGCGCGCCATTCTGGTCAGGCGGTTTGACAAGCCGCAAATCGAGGACTACCTGCGCATCACCATCGGCACGCAAGAGCAGATGGAAGAGGTGCTGCGCGCCCTAGACGAGATTCTGGCCCAGGCGCGGTGACGCCGGGCGGATGGCCCAAAGGCTACCGGCGGGCAGGCAGACGGAAATAGGGCCATGCCCGCCCCAAGAAGCCCCCGGCTTTGCCGGGGGATCTTTTTTAGAGAAGGCATGGGGAAGGGTGCGGAAAAATGCCGCGCGGCATTGACGGATGCGCGGTGGGGCCGGTATAATGAATGCGGCGGCCTTGAGCCGCGCTTTTACCAAAAGAAAAAAGGAGCGGGACGGGTTATGCAGATCGGTCTTCTACAGTTCTATGTGGGCGACGGCAAGGGAAAGACAACCGCCATGGTCGGCCAATTGGCGCGCGCGCATGGCGCGGGGCTGCGCTGCATGATGGTGCAGTTCCTCAAAAACACCCCCTCCGGCGAGCGGGAGGCGCTTGCCAGCCTGGGCATTCCCGTGGAGCTGGCCGACACGTCCAATCAAAAGTTCGTCTATGAGATGAGCGCCAGCGAGAAGGGCGCGTACTTGACCGCCCAGCGCGCGCTCTATACCAAGGCGGTGCGCGCCATTCACTCAGGGGAATACGACGTGGTGGCCCTGGATGAAATACTGGACCTGCTGGCCCTGGGCGGGCTGGATTTAGACGCCCTGCGCATGGCGCTGCTCAGCCGCCCCCAAGGGGTGGAAGTGCTGCTCTCCGGCCGGGAAATGCCGCGCAAGCTGTACGACATTGCGGGGTATGTGACCAACATGCAGAGCGTCAAGCACCCATATGCGGGTGGCCAGGCCGCGCGGCGCGGCATCGAATACTGACGGCAAGAGGGATGAAATGAAAAAATTAGTTGCGATTGTAACCGCGCTTGCGCTGTGCCTTGCGCTGATGACGGGCTGTACATCCACTGAGGGACTCAAGAAGGTGCCCCAGGGCCAGCGGCCGGAGAGCATGGACATGGAGAAGCTGGAGCCCAAGTTCCCCAGCAACTCCTCGCTCAAAAACCAACTGATGAGCCTTGCCACCGACGTGAAGCTCGCCGCCTCCCTGGAGGAGCAGCGGGATTGCTACGACGAGTTTTTGTACAACGCCTTTCTCTACGTGGTGGGGCCTTATAACTTCACCAGCTATATGAACGCGGATGGGCGCAGCATCTCGCTCTACTATGACAATTTGGTCAACCACATGAACGTCTTTTTGAGCGAGTACGACGTTTCGGCCTGGTCCGCCATCGGCGAGAGCAGCTGGGGCGCGCAGCTCAAGGCGGAGTATGACAAGCTGATGTGCACGCCAAACAGCATCCGGGGCGCCTATCCCGTGACCGACGAGGCAGGGCAGGCGCTGGTCAAGAGCATGTACACCGCGCGGGACGCGCTGGCCGAGGCCATGGACAACGGATTTGCGGAGGCGGACCTGGAGAGCCTGCTGGACGACCTGCTCTCCGCGCGGGAGACGCTGGCCGACCAGATGGGATATGACGGCTATCTGGATTTCGTGGTGCGCAAGCGCGACCGCATCCCCTATAAGATGGATGATCTGCTGGCGCTATGCGGCTTGGTGCGTCAAAAGCTCGTCCCCGCCGTCATCGATGCGCAGCGTGCGGAACTGCCCGGGTTGACGCCCCAGCAATGGAGCGAGCGCATGCCGGCGCTGGCGGCGCGCTTCCCCGCCTATGCGCAGGATTTGGACTACGCCCTTGACAACGGGACCTACGCGGTCAAGGAGGGGGACAAGAGCGGGCACTTTGCCTACATGCTCTATCAATACGACGTCAGCTGCGGCAAAGCGGTGCTCTCCGGGGCGCAGGACGACGCGCGGCACGTCTTGCAGGGCCTGGGGCTTACGGCGCGCAATATGGCGCTGCCCAGAGCGGAGTGGAGCATCAGCGCGCTGGCCCTTTACGACGAGGTGCAGCAGAATGCATTCCTGGGCATGTGCCTAAAAAACGCGGATGCGCTCTACGGCGATGAGGCGCGGGAGGCGGAGCGCGCCCTCGCCCTTGGGATGGCCGAGGATGTGTGCCGCGCGGCGATGGAGACGGAGCTGCTGGTCAAGCTCTACGAAAATCCGGTAATGCCGCAGGCGGAGCGGGAAGAGCTACTCTCCGCGCTGAGCGCCGCCTACGGCCTTGCGGAAGCGGAGGACTACTTTGCCTCCTCCCAGGATATTTTGATGGGCAATGTGGGGTGCGTCAACCGCATGCTGGGCGGGCTGTATGGCCTGGGCCTGTACCGCCTGGACGCAAAGGACCATGACGCGGCCTGCAAGGTGCTGGAGGAGACCTTGAAGGTGTATAACGCGGGCAATCCCATTGCCGCGGGCTACAAAGCGGGATTGGAGAATCCCTACAGCGCCGAGGGCATCGAAGAGATCGCCGCGCTTTTGTCGAAATAGCCGGATGAAGAACGCCCCCTGTTGCCGATGCAACAGGGGGCGTTTTGAGCGGAGAGAATCAATGGAAGACGAGGTGAAAGAACCACTGGTCCAGGCAAACCCAAATGCCCAGCGCCGCGGTATAGACGGCAAACCAGCGAAGGTCCGTGCGCTTGATGAGGTAGAGCATGAACTTGATGGCAAACAAAGAGGAGAGCGCGGCCACCGCCGTGCCCAGCACCACCGGCAGAATTGGTAGCGCCACGGCCTGACCGGTGAGCATGTCCTTGACCTGTAGAACCACCGAGCCCAGGATGGCGGGAATGGACATGAGGAAGGAGAATTTTGCCGCCTGTTCGCGGTTCACGCCGCGCAGAAGGCCGCCGGAGATGGTGCTGCCGGAGCGGGAGACGCCCGGCAGGATGGCAAAGGCCTGAAAGCAGCCCATGACAAGGGCGTCAACATAGCTCATTTCCCGGCGGCAGCCCTGTCTTTTCCCGGAGAGGAAGAGTATAATGGATGTGGCTAAAAAGCCAAGGCCAAGGAACTTGCCGGTAAAGGCGAGCTCGAAAAAGTCGCCCAGGAGCACGGTGGCCACGACCGCGGGGATGGTCGCCAACACCAGCAAGTAGACGGGCTTGGAGAGCGGATGGCGGATCATCGCCCAAATATCGCGCCAAAACACCACGAAAATGGCGATGAGCGTGCCCACGTGCAGCAAGGTATCCAGCAAAATGCCGGGCTGGTCAACCCCTAGAAGCGCCTGAAAGAGCACCAGGTGCCCGGAGGAGGAGACGGGAAGAAATTCGCACAGCCCCTGGATCAGCCCCAGGAGCATGGCCTGCCATGCGTTCATCATTGCGGTCACTCCATTTCTCAGCTCATATCGGTTTTTAAGTATACCTTATTTTAGGGGGAAAGAAAAGATGCATACCATGGAAAGAGTCCTGACCCAGATGCTGGAATACATGCGCGAAAGTCTGCCCCTGCTGCAACCCGACCAGGGAGACCTGCGCAAGGCGTACTTTGCGCTCTATTATGCCCGGCTGCTGGAGCTCATCGACGCGGCCCTGCGCCTGATTGGGCAGACGCGCGACTGGGCGCCCACCAATGTGCTGCTGCGCTCGGCGCTGGAATGCTCCATTGACCTTAAGAACCTGTCCGAGCAACCGGGCTATGCCTACGTGGTGCGGGCGATGATGCTGGAAAACCGATCCGCCTTGTTCCACTTTAAGTCCCAGCCCGTCTATGGGGAGCTGGTGGCGGAACACGGCCAAGAGGCGGTTGAGCGCATGGGCCAGCGCGCCCAGAACGAATTCCGCACGGCGCTGAAGATGGCCACCCAATATTTTCCCATCCTTAAAAACGCGGCACGCAACCTAAGTGTTCTCAACCGCTTCCGCATTGCCGAGCAGGAAGCGCGGTACCAGACGGAGTACACCTTCCTATCTATGATCACGCATAACGACATGGCGGTTATGGCCATAAAGGAGGAGGTGGACCAGTTCGTCAACAGCGATACGGCCAGCGACGAGAGCGCCTACAACATGTGCATGCGGTTCATGGTGGATGCGCTCAAATACAAAACCGCGGTCTTTGGCAAAGACGACAAGCTGGTGGAGGCGTGCCTTGGTTGCCTGGACATCCTCAAGCGCAAGCAGGAGCGAAAAGCGCGGGAGCGCAGCGCGTGAGGAGAGGCGCCGCGCCCTTGCGCCCAAAGAGAAATTTATGTATAATATAGGCAATACTGTCCGTTTGTAACCAAGGAGGAAGAAAGGAAATGAAACTTGGCGTTGTGGGTCTGCCCAACGTGGGCAAGAGCACGTTGTTTAACGCGATTACCAAGGCGGGAGCGCAGGCGGCGAACTACCCGTTTTGCACGATAGAGCCCAATACCGGCGTAGTGCCGGTGCCCGACAGCCGCTTGGACGTGCTTGCCGAGATGTACCATCCCGAAAAGTACACGCCGGCCGTCATCGAGTTTGTGGATATTGCCGGACTGGTGCGCGGCGCGAGCAAGGGCGAGGGGCTGGGCAATAAATTCCTCTCGCACATCCGCGAGGTGGATGCCATCGTGCACGTCGTGCGCTGCTTTGAGGATGAGAACATCACCCACGTAGACGGCAGCATCGATCCGGTGCGCGACATGGAGACCATCAACATGGAGCTGATCCTGGCGGACCTGGAGACGGTGCAAAAGCGCATGGACCGCACCCGCAAAATCGCCCAGTCCGGCGACGCCAAGGGCCGCCAGGAGATGGAGGCGCTGGAAAAAATCGCCGACGCCCTGGATCGCGGCCTGCCCGCCCGCGCCGTCCCCTTCCAGGACGAGCAGGAGGCGTATGTAAAGTCCCTTTTCCTGCTCACGAACAAGCCCGTGCTTTACGCGGCCAACATCGCCGAGGATCAGATCGACCAGGCGGAGGAGGATTTGGCCATGGTGCGCCAGGTCAAGGAGACCGCGGAGCGCGAGGGCGCGGAGGTGCTGGTCATCTCCGCCCGCATCGAGGAGGAGCTGGCGCAGCTGGAGGACGAGGAGCGCAGGGAGTACCTTGCGGAGCTAGGACTGCCTTCCTCCGGCCTGGACCGGCTGGTGCAGGCGAGCTACCGCCTGCTGGGGCTGATCTCCTACCTCACCGCCGGCCCCAAGGAGGTGCGCGCCTGGACCATCACCAAGGGCATGACCGCGCCGCAGGCCGCCGGAAAGATCCACTCGGATTTTGAGCGCGGATTCATTCGCGCGGAGGTCGTTTCCTTTGACGCGCTCAAGGAGAATGGCTCCATGGCCGCCTGCAAGGAGAAGGGGCTGGTGCGCTCCGAGGGCAAGGAGTACGTGGTCAAGGACGGAGACATTGTGCTGTTTAGGTTTAACGTATAAAGGAAGCGCGAAAAAGGGTTGAAATCCGTGCGCACGGGGGCGCATGCGCCCGGCGTGGGGGAGGCGATTGAATGAACCTCCACGGTGCGCTGCCCCAGTTTTCCGGCTTTTATGCCGATTGGGATGAATGGGAGGAGCGGTGACGATGGATCAGGAGGAGATGCTGGCGCTCTGCGCCGGGATGGAGGGCGCGCAGGAGGCCCACCCCTTTGGGCCGTATCCCATCTGCTTCCGCGCGGGCGGGCGCATTTTTGCGCAGGTCTACCCCGACAAGGTGACGCTGCGCTGTGACCACGCCATGGCGGAGCAGTGGCGCGCCGAGTATCCCGGCGTGGTGGTGCGGGGCTACCATTGTCCGCCCGCACAGGCGCCGTATTTCAACACCATCCCCCTTGCGGGCGTGGAGGATAGGCTGCTGTGCGAAATGGCGATCCACGCGCATCAGACAGTGCTGTTCCTGGCGCGAAAAAAAGCCCCGCAAAGGCGAGCGTGACGCCAAAGAAGGCCGTCCCCGCTGGAGAAAACCAGCGGGGTCGGCCGTCTTTTCGCCGTAAAAAGGGGGGATTACTCCGCCATGGCGCCGATGAACCCCGTGATGGGGGGGACGCCGGCCGAGGAGGA
>CAOKIU010000078.1 GCA_948468595.1 uncultured Christensenella sp. | reverse complement strand
TTTACTACCTCGATACTGTCGCTTTAAATGCGCCCAGACAGTGGATTCTAACGACACGGTTGTCATCGGTTTCTGATATTCTCTGTAACTGCTCTACAAATGGTCGGACGAACTCCGGTCTCCGTTTACCGAGAACGCGGAATATTTCCGGTGCTTCCATTCTGACCTTGTCATTCTCATCGTGCAGAAGCTTTTCAAACACCGACATATGATTCTCGTAAATGTCAGGAGTGTTTGTAGCTATGTTTTCTGAAGCCCAGATAAAACTTAAGCGCACATTGGCTTCGTCATCCGATGCAAAACGGAACAAGTCTGTCCAATACGGCTGAATCACACAACAATTACCGCGACCGATTCTTCCGAGAGCATTAACCGCACGTTCCCGTAAAAGCGACTCTTCACTATCACAGAAAGAAACAATCGCCGGAACTGCATCCTGCACTTTCAGAGGATATTCAAGCCCCATCTCTCCAAGCAGCCATAGCGCCTTTGCCTGTATCTTTACGGAGTCATGTGCAAGGAGAGACGAAACATACGGAATGTTATCTTCCCATTTGTCCTTGTCCTTCGTCAGTATACCAAGCTTTTTATAAAGTTCCGATTCCTCCAATCAATCACCTCCACAAATCCCGATTTATCGAACTGATTATAGCACAGGGCTCCTGTTATAACAATGCGCTTTTGTAGAAACCGCCGAAGTTATATCCCAGCAACACTTTCCTCAAAAGGGATCTTTTGCGCCCAAACTTGACATTTGCTATACCCGATGGTAAAATTAGTTTATCGTTTTTTTTCGACATCCATCGCGGTTTGAATCAGAACTGTGAGAGTTAGGAGGAGCGCTAAGTGAAGCTGCTGAAAAAGGGAAAGACCAAGGACGTTTATTGTTTGGAGGACGGCAATATCCTGCTCCAATTCAAGGACGATGCCACCGTTGGCGAGGACGGACAGCTCGACCCGGGCGGCAATGTGGTGGGCGCGACCATTGAGGGACTGGGCCTTGCGTCGCTGCGCATCACCAAATACTATTTTGAAAAGTGCAATGCCGAGGGGATCTTCACTCATTACATCGACAGCGACCTGGAAAAGGGAACCATGACCGTAAGGCCGGCCACCTCCTTTGGCAAGGGCCTGGAGATCATCTGCCGCCTGAAGGCGACGGGCAGCTTTATGCGCCGGTACGGCGACTACTGCACCGAGGGACAGGATCTGGACTATTTCGTGGAGGCCAGCCTGAAGGACGATCAGCGCGGCGATCCCATGATCAGCGCGGAGGCGCTGGATATGCTGGGCATCATGACCGTTGCCGAATATGCGCAGCTGCAATCCCTGACAAAGCGCATCACCGCCATCGTGGCGGAGGATTTGGCGGCCAAGGGGTTGACCCTGTATGACATCAAGCTGGAGTTCGGCCGGATCAACGGCCAGGTCGCGCTGATGGATGAGATTTCGTCCGGGTGCATGCGCGTTTACAAGGGCGATCAGTGGCTGCACACGGTGGAGCTGGAAAAGTATTTTGCCTAAGCGATGAAAAAGGGAGCGGTCTTTTAGGACCGCTCCCTTTTTGCGTTTATGAAAGGTCATCCCTTAACCCCGGCCGAGGCGATGCCCTGGATGATGTACTTCTGGAAGAACAGGAAGATCAGGAAAGGCGGAATAACAGCCATGGTGGCCAGGGCGAAGACCTTGGGGTAATCCTTGTCGCCAAACTGCTGCAAATTGCTGGTCAACGTCGCCAGCCAGGCCGTGAGGGTGGAGTCGGCCACGTTGTTGATGTAGAGGAAGGGCGTGAGCCAGTCGTTCCAATTGCCCAGCGCCGTGTTTATGGCGATGACCGCGACAATCGGCCCTTGCAGCGGCAGCAGAATGCGCACCATCATGCGCCAGAAGCCGCAGCCGTCGATCTCGGCCGCCTCCTCAATGGCGCGGGGGAAGGACTTCATGGACTGGGTAAAGAGAAATACCCACATCAGGCTTCCCCAGCCGAGCGGCAAAAAGAGCATCAGCTTGTTGTTAATCAAGCCGTGGCCCCCCTGACCCATCCAGTTGTTGCCGCCCAGAAAGGGCAGGCGCGAGACCAGGATATAGGAGGGCAGCAGCGTAAGGACGCTGGGCACCACCTGGGCCGCGACAATGACGAAGATGAAGAACTTCTTTCCCCTGAACTCGTAGCGCGCCAACACATAGCCGCACAGGATGGACATGGCCACCGTCCAAAGGGTGTACCACGCCGCGCGCTGCAAGGAGTTGAACAGCGGCGCGGCGCCGCCGTCCACGGAAAAGACGTAGCCGTAATTCTTGAACGTGACGCTCTGCGGGATGGGCAGCAGCGTGCCCATGTTGCCGAAATCCGCTTTGAGCATGAGCGAGCCCAGAATGCTGTAGAGGAAGGGATAGGCAAACAGCAGGGATACCGCCGTCATCGACACCAACCAAACCGCCTTGGTAACGGCCCTTGCCGGCTTTTTCATTCGTCCTCACTCCTCCTTTGCAGCCACAGGTAGAATAGGGCAAAGAGCACCGTCACCACGCCCAGGACCAGCGACTCCGCGCCCGCCATGCCCAGGTTGAAATTGATGAAGCCATCGCGGTAAATGCGGTACATCAGTACGTCGGTCAATCCGAAGGGATTGCCCTTGGAGATGAACATCACCACGTCAAACATCTGCATGGCGCCGATGATGCCGGTGAGCAGAATGTACATGGCGATGAACTTCAGGCCCGGTATCGTGATATAGCGCACCTGCTGCCAGAAGGAGGCGCCGTCCACCTTGGCGGCCTCGTATAGGCTGGGATCAATGCCTTGCAGCCCGCCCAGCCAGATGATCGCCGCCGGCCCTACCCGCTGCCAGACAAAGTAGGCCACGATCCAAAACACCATCCAGAACTGCGAATAGCTCCACGTCACGGCCGTGCCGCCCAGGGCGGTGATGATCTTGTTCAGGCCCTGATTGGCCAGCGGGTTGAGCAGCGCCACAAACACCGCCGTGGTCGCCGAAACCGCCGAAACGTTGGGCACGTAGATCGCCGTGCGGAAGATGCCCTTGACGCGCGATTGGACGTTGAGCGCCAGCGCGAGCAAAAAGGAGATCACCGTGTTGCACAGCAGCGCCAGCATGCCCATCCAGATTTGGCGCCAGAGAAGCGCGCCGTATTCCGGCACGGAGAAAAAGGTTTGAAAGTTCGCAAGCCCCACCCATTTGGGACTGGAGCCCAGCGCATTGTACTCGGTAAACCCCAGGTACAGCCCGTAGAGAAGCGGCACCAGGTTCCACAGCGCGATGTAGATGAAGAACGGCAGCAAGACGAGATAGGCCCGGCGCACTTCCCTTCGGCGGCGCGCGCTTGGGCGCCTTTTCGCCTTGGAGGCCGTCTTGGCGATGGCGGACATTGCCTTTCCTCCCCCCTGTTTTGTCTAGGTGAAACGAAGATGGGGCAAGGGGGCGATGCAGCCCGCCTTGCCCTTTTTTTCGGCCGTTTTACTTTAAGAGCGGCTCAATCTGCGCCTGCGCCTGCTGGCAGATCTGATCGATGGGGTCCTGCGTCATGGTCACGCGCGCCAATACCTGCTGGTTGATGATCTCCCAAACCTGGGAGTCGTTCTTGGCAAAGGACGCCTGACCGGAATAGGTGCCCGCGCGCAGCGCGTCGATGGCCACGCGCAGCCCCGCCTTGCCCTCGCCCTCATAGAGCGCGTCGTCCTCGATCATGGAGGTCAGCGGCACCACGCAGCTTTCGTCAATCCAGTATTGCAGCTGCTCCGCGCTCAGGCACACGTTCTTGTAGAAATCCCAGAAGGCGCTGGTCTCTTCCGGACTCACGCCCACCGGCACGCCGATGTAAACCGTGCCCACCAGGCAGTTGCCGATTTCGCCGCCCTCGTCGGGCAGGGGCAGGGGCGCTACGCCCAGGTTCACGCCGTTGCGCAGGGCGCTGGCTTCCTGCCAGGTGCCGTTGACGGCAAAGGCCAGGTTCTGCTCGCCCTTTTTCTCAAAGGCGTTCCACATGGGGCCCTCGTCGCTGTTGTTGCCCAGGCCCGCGGGGAAGTTCTTGTCCATTGTGCGGATGTAGTCCAGCACCTGTTGGACCTTGGGATCGCTCAGGTTGATGCTGTCGTTGCCGCCAAAGTCTGTGCCCAGCTGGCGGAAGAAGGGCGTCGCCCGCAGCGCGCCGCCGTTGTGCGGGAAGGAGGGCACGCCGCCGCCCCAGTATTCGCCGTTGCCCGCGGCGGTGATCTGTTCGGACATGCGCTGCCATTCGGACCAGGTCGTGGGGGCGACTTCAGGGTCCAGCCCTGCGCGGCTGAGCAGGTCCTTGTTGTAAAAGAGCATGAAAATGGAGGTCTTGTAGGCGATGGCGTAGGGCTTGCCGTCCGCGCCATAGGCGATGAAGGAGGGATCGATCCCCTCCAGCACATCGGCCGGAACCTCCTGCAAAATGCCGGAATTCGCGTAGGTGGGGATGAAGCTCTCGCCCGCGATGCAGGAGGGCGGGGTGTTTGCCGCGATGGCCGCGCGCTGTTTCTGGTCCAGCGCCTCCGCCCAGCCCCAGTCGTTCCATTCAAAGGCGATGTCGGGGTACGCGGCCTCCGCCTTTTCGCGGTTGGTCATGTAGTAGTGGTCGGAGTTGACGGGGCCGCCGTCCTTGGCTTTGGCCGCCTCAATCTGCGTGTCGTTGTAGCCCAGCATGACCACCGAGAGCTTGACGCCCTCGCCGGAAGCCTGTGGCGTGGCGGTCTCGCCTGGCGCTTCGGTCTCATTCCCGGCGCCAGTGGGCGCGGCGGAGTCCGCTGGGGTCTTTGCGGGCGCGGCGCAGGCGACCAGCGCCAGGCACATCACCATTGCGACGAGAAGGGCGGCGAACTTTCTTGTTGTTCTCATCGAATTGCCTCCTTTATTTCATTCGTGCAGGCAAGCCCGGTGCCGCCTGCTGGGGAGTGTATTCAGTATACATAAACTATTAACAATACACCAGTAAAATTAACAATTAGACCTGTCTATAAAACAGACAAAAAGACTATGGTTCTCAGCGGGGGAAACGGAAAAAACAGCGAAAAATAACGATATAATTAGAAGTGTTTAAGAGGCGTTGAGCCGAATTGCCATCCGCGCGATATGGATGTATACTTAACAGACATGTATGAACGCTAAATTGACTTTTCACGTGGACCCGGTTCAGATAGAATGAAAAAGACGGAGGCAGCCATGACCAAGATCAAGAGAGTCTTTGAGCAGATTCAAGAGCGGATTGAGCGCGACGCCCTGCAATTGACGCCGGGGGAGTTCCTGCCCTCGGAGATGCAGTATTCCCGCACGCTGGATGTCAGCCGCCTAACCGTGCGCAAGGCGGTGGATGAACTGGTGCGCGTGGGGCTGGTGCAGCGCATCCCCGGCAAGGGCTTGATGGTGACGGAGAAGAAGGACCCCGCCCCGCAAGAGCGCCTGCTGTTCTCCCTGCCGTTTGTCACCTGCGACGCGGAGTTTTTCCAAACGATGATGGGATGCATCGACATGGCCAATGACCTGCGCTACGACTACAAGATCCTCGCCTTTACCGACGTTGCCGAGCGATTGAAGATGGTGGAGCGGGAGGACTTATCCCTCTACAGCGGCGCGGTGGTCTCCTGCTTTGAATCCCAAGAGGACCGCAGGGTGTTGGAGCTGCTCAAGGGCGCGGGCGTGCCCTGCGTGGTCTGCGGGGATGGCGGCGGCGGCGCGGCCTGCGTCTACACGGACGATTACAACGGCGGCTACCTTATGGGGGAATATCTCGTCCAGCACGGCCACAGGGACATCCTGTTCCTGACCAGCGACCGGCCCGTTCCCAGCGTGATCAAGCGTACGGAGGGATTTCGCCAAGCGCTTAGGGACAATCTGCTGCCCGTTCGGGAAAAGTACTTTCTCACCGTTGCCGACCCCGGCATCCCCCTGCTGCCCCAGGACGCGGACCAACGCATCCTGCCGGCGGAGGCAAAGCGATTCCTCAAGCGCGAGATTCCCTTCACGGCGCTGTGCGGCTATTCCACGCTGCCCATCCTCTCCATGCTCTTTCAGATGCATAAGCTGGGGTTTCGGGTGCCGGAGGATGTCTCCGTCGTCGCCTATGGCAGTTCTCCCTACTTTTCCGCGCAGGATCTGCCCCTTACGGCGGTGCTCTCGCCCAACCACGAGGTGGGCGCCAGGGCCGTGGAGCTGCTCCACAGGTACTTGACCGGCGCATCCAAATGTTTGGAAAGCGATATGCTGCCCATCTCCTTTTCGCGGCGCAAGTCCGTCCACACCCTGCGCAAGTGACCTCATCATCCTTTGCATCAGCAGAAAGGAAGGCGTTTTTTTCATGTGCCAAACCGGTACGCTGTTTGACGTTCAGCGCTTTGCGGTGCACGACGGCCCGGGCATCCGCACCACGGTGTTTTTCAAGGGCTGCAACAATCGGTGCGCCTGGTGCCACAACCCGGAGTCCCTCCTGGTGCGGCCGCAGATTGAATTCTATCCCGATCGATGCATCGGCTGCGGCAAGTGTTTTGCGGCCTGCGCGTTGGGCGCGCACGCGCTCCGGGCGGGCGCGCACAGCATTGACCGCGCAAAATGCACCGGCTGCGGCAAGTGCGCGGAGACCTGCTACGCCTCCGCGCTGACGCTAAAGGGCTACCGGGCGACGGTGGAACAGATCATGGAGCAGATCCTGGCCGACAAGCCCTACTATGAGCAATCGGGCGGCGGCGTGACGCTCTCGGGCGGAGAGCCGGCGTTGCAGCCGGCGTTTGCTCGGGAGCTCCTTATCGCCTGCAAGCGGGAGGGCCTCCACACCGCCATTCAAACGGCGGGCAACGTGCCTTTTGAACACCTTAAGGAGCTGCTGCCCCACCTGGACATGGTGATGTACGACGTAAAGGGGTTTGCCCCTTCCGTCTACCAATGGCACGTCCACGGCGACCGGGAGCGCATCCTGGACAACCTGCACCGCCTGGACGAGGCGTTTACCGGCGCGCTGGCCGTGCGCACGCCGGTGGTGGGGCCGGTCAACGACACGCAGGAGGAGATTGGCGCCATCGCCAGGATGCTCGGGGAACTCAAGCACTTGCGCTATTACCAGCTCATGCCCTATCACGCGCTGGGCAAGGCCAAGTACGACGCGCTCGACGAGGCGTTTGAGGAGAGCTACTATACGCCCTCTCCCGAGCGCATGACGCAGTTGGAGGATCTTGCCGCGCAGTATGTGACGGTATTCAACTACACGCGGGGATTCCTGCGCCCGAGCGGCAAATGACGGATCGCAAATATGAATTGGAGGTAAAGACCATGGCGCAAACGCATCTTGACAAGATTGAGGGCCTGCACCAGCTCAAGCTCACCCACAACGAGGAAAAACTCCGGCGCATGGGCGGCTCTTACGACCTGGACGACCACGGCTGGATTCCGCTGGACCTCACGCGCGAGGTGGAGCCCGTCCTGGACAAGGAGAGCGGCCTTGTCACAGGTATGGAGGCGGTCACGGGCACCTTTGCGAATTTCCTGGACGCGCACCCCGTCTTTCTGAACGAGAACAGCGCCTTTGCGGGCTGCTGGATCGGCAACGTGACGCATATGAACGCACCATGGCGCGACAGCGAGCGGTTTTGGGAGAATGAAGCGCAGCTGCCCGTCTATAACATCACCACGCGCGGGCTGTACGCGATGAACCATTGCGCGCCGGACCTCACCATCGGCCTGGAGCTGGGCTGGGGCGGGCTGCTGCGCAAGATCGAGCGCTATGAAGCCCTGCACGGGGAGGACTACCGCGCGTTTTACGAGGGCGAGAAGCGGCTGGTGCTGGCGATCCAGCGGTTTGTGCGCCGCCATGCCGAGGCGGCCGCGCAGCTGGCGGAGGCTGCCCAGAACGAGGAGCTGCGCGCGCATTATCAGAAAATCGCGCAGGACTGCGCCGATCTTGTGGAGGGCGCGCCGCGCACCCTGCGCCAGGCCCTGCAATGGATCGTATTTTGGCAGGATGTGGACCGCATGTACTACAACGGCGGCGCGGGCCAGGAGCTGGATACCCTGTTGCAGCCCTACTATGAGCGCGACGTGCGGGACGGCGTTTTGACCGACGATGACGAGGTGGTCTGGTATTTTGCCTCCCTGTTCTTCAACGACCCGCATTATTCCATGATTGGCGGCCAGGACCCCTTGACGGGCAAGGATGTGACCAGCCGCCTCTCCTTCCTCATCCTGGAGGGGCAGCACCGGCTCAACATCCCCAACAACCTCGCCCTGCGCGTGCATGAAAACGTGAACGACGAACTGCTCACGCGCGCGGTAAAATACCTCTTTGAGGATGGAACGGGCGTATGCTATTCCTGCGGGACGGGCCTGGACAAGGGATACATGCGCAACGGCCGGCCGGCGGCGCTGGCCAGGATGCGCGCGAAGGTGGGGTGCAACTGGACGGCGCTGCCGGGCATTGAGTACAGCTTGCAGGATGTCACGCGCGTCTGCCTTGCCAAGCCCCTGCTGCTGGCGCTGGACGACATGCTGGCCGCTGCGGAGGAAAACAGCATGGAAAACCTGCTCCGGCACTACGAGGAGCGCTTGCTCACGGCCGTCAACCTCATCAAGGACGGCGTGGATTGGCACGTAAAGTACAAATGGCGCAACCGGCCGGAGGTGGTGCTCAATCTGGTTGCCCACGGCCCCATTGAGCGGGGCATGGACATGTCCCACGGAGGCGTGGACATCTACAATTTTGCCTGCGACGCCACGGCGCTGGCCACCACCGCCAATTCCCTGGCCGCCATTGAGCAGCGCGTGGTCAAGGAGGGAAAGCTGACCTGGGAACAGTTGGTCACGGCGCTCAAGAACAACTTTGAGGGCGCGGAGGATCTTCGCCTGATGCTCAAGTCCGTGCCCCAGTACGGCGCGGGCGGCACTGCCGCGGACCGCTACGCCAAGTACCTGGCGGATCTATATACCCACATGATGCGCGATACGCCCACCAAGGATGGCTTTACCGTGCTGCCGGGCATTTTCTCGCACGGGGACGTGTACATCCATGGCAAAAACCTGGGCGCCACGCCCAACGGCCGCCGGGCGGGCGAGGCCATCTCCCACAGCGCCGACCCGGACCCCGGCTTCCTGCCGGGCGGCGGCACCGCGCCCACGGCCAAGGCCAACGCCGTGGCCTCCGTTCAGAGCGGTTGGGGCAATTCCACCCCCCTGCAAATCGACCTGGACGAGCGCTTGGCCAAGGAGATGGGCGGCATTGAGAACGTCAAGGCGTATATCAAGACGCACGACAAGATGGGCGGCACGCTGATCAACATCAACGTCGTCTCCAAGGAAAAGATCCTGGAGGCGCACAAGAATCCCGACCTGTATCCGGACCTGGTGGTGCGCGTCACGGGCTACAGCGCGTTCTTTAAGTCCCTCTCGCCCCAGTACCGTCAACAGGTCGTGGACCGGTGGCTGGCCAACGGCTGAGCCGGCCCGTGGCAGAGGACCTAATCCTTCAACAGAAAACGGCGGTTCGCGCCCTCTCCGCATCCAAAGAAGCGCCGCGGCTCCGCTTAACGGAGGCGCGCACGCCCGCTTGCCAAGCGGAAAGCACAGCTGCACCGCCCCGCATCCTCCCAAAGGTTTTGCGGTCCCGTTTAGCCCGGGCAAGTGGAAGCG